>CAMPKJ010000238.1 GCA_946887105.1 uncultured Acidobacteriota bacterium
CGTACAACGCGCTGCAGCAGTTCTGGTCGCAGCGCCTGTACATCGCCGCGTGCGGGCGTTACCTGCTCGATCGCGCGCACGACGCCGGCGCGCCGGTGCATGCGACGTTGCAGGTGAAGTTCGACGAGAAGACGATCACGGCCGGTCAGTAGCGAGCGGTCGATGCCATACTCTGCCGTACACATGAGTCATCGAGCGGCAGCATTGGTCCGATGGGGCGGGGTGTCGTTGATCTTCGCCGCCGTCGCCTTCATCGGCGTCTTCTCCTACCTGGCCGCGGCCTTCGATTACCCGGAGGTCCTCGACGGACGCGCGTCGGATGTTCTGCCGGCGCTGCTCGCCACGGGAGCGATCGGACGTGCCGTGTGGGCGCTCTACGCGCTGCTTCCGCTGTTCTTCATCCCCGCGGCGGCCGGAGCCTTCCACGCGCTGCGCGAGAAAAGTGAGGGTCTCGTGCGGCTGGGAATGCTGTTCGCCGTCGTCTCTTCGATCGCGATGATCCTCGGGCTGATGCGATGGCCGAGCTTTCATTGGGAGCTCGCACGCGCATGGGCAGCGGATCCGGCCGTCCGTCCCGCGGTCGACGCCATCTTCAACGCCGCGAATCTCTACCTTGGCAACTACATCGGCGAGTTTCTCGGCGAGCTTTGCTTCAGTCTCTTCTTCCTCTTCTCGAGCATCGCCATGTGGAGGGAACGCAGCGCCTTCCCCCGCTGGGTGTCCGTGCTCGGTTTCGCAACCGCAACGGCCGGCCTGATCGGCATGTTTCGCAACGTCACCGGCGCCGTCGCAGCGGTTGCGGAGATCAACAACTACCTCCTGCCGGTCTGGATGATCGTCTTCGGCGTGAGTCTGCTCCGGTCTGAGAATCGACGGCGCGTCACACGCGCGCACCCGGAATCAACCCCAGCGGCCTCCCCCGCAACCGGTCCGCATACTCACCATGCTCCGCTTCGATGAGCAGCGTCAGCTCGAACAGTCGCGCCAGGCGATCGATCCAGCCGCGCGTGTCGTGTTCATCGAGCGTCGCCAGCGCATGCGCGAGCGCCTCGGTCTCGGCCGGAAAATGCGTGCGCGTGCGCGAGAAGAGCAGCTCGTGACTGTCATCCTTGTTCATCACCCGTAGCGCATCGAGCATGAGGATGTTGGTCGTGCCTTCCCAGATCGGCAGGACCTGCGCGTCGCGCAGAAGACGGGGCATCGGGCTTTCCTCGATGTAGCCGTTGCCGCCGATCAGCTCCATCGCTTCCGAAACGCACGGCACCGCGAGCTTGCCGGTCACCGCCTTCGCGATCGGCGTGAGGATGCGCAGCAGGCGCGTGGCATCTGCATCGCCGGCATCGGAGCGCGCCAGCAGCTCGACGGTCTCGAACGTCAGCAGCAGTGCCGCGACGTGCTCCGCCTCGAGATCGAAAAACGTTTCCTGCGCGAGCGGCCATTCGATGACCGGACGTCCGAACGCGTGCCTGCGCTCGATGTAGGTGCGCGCCTCGTGCACCGCGCGGCCGATCACGCCAACGGACGCGACGGCGTTGTACAGACGCGAGAGGTTGAGCATCTCTGCCATCGCCGCGAAGCCGCCCACCTCCTCGGCGCGCGCGCCGTTCAGCGTCACCTCGCCCGTGGCCATCGAGCGCACGCCGAGCTTCTCCTTCAGGCGGTCGATGGTGAAGCCGGGGTTGTCGCGCGTCTCCAGCAGAAACGTCCGCAGGCCTTTCGTTCCCTCGCCGTCGACGCGTGCGGTCACCAGCACTGCCTGCGCGTCGACGTTCGAGCAGAACCACTTCTGTCCGGTCAGGCGCCACGTGCCACCGGCATCCTTCCTCGCGACGGTTTCGTTCGCGCCGACGTCGGAGCCGCCAGCGCGCTCGGTGAGGAACATGCCGCCCGTCCAGAGCGTACGCGGATCGCTCGATGTCAGGTGCGGCACGACGCGCATGACCTGTTCGTGCGTTCCGTGGCGCGTGAGCACGCGCGCCACGCCGTCGGTCATGCAGAGAGGGCAATAGAGGCCCGCCTCCGCCATCGCGAAGAGATAGCCGAGGGCGAAACCGATGATCGGAGCAGCGTGGGAATGCTCGTGCGTCCGGTACTTCATCGCGATCATCCCGGAGCCGTAGGCGATGCGTTCCATCTCGCGATAGGCGGGGTGATACTCGACGAGGTTGATGCGCTCGCCGCGCGCGTCGTGCGTCACCAGCCGCGGGCGTTCCCGATCGGCGATGGCGGCCAGCGGTGCGACTTCGTTTGCGGCGCGCTCCCCCATCGCGGCGAACTGCGGTTCGGCCCACGCGTACGCATCGGGCGCGAGCTTGCGCCGGCAGAGCGCGCGAAAATCGGGCGAGGCTTCCCAGTACGAAATCGAGGGCGGCTCCGGTATGTGCGATGACATCCCCGCAAGAATACGTGTAGTAAGCTTTTGGCACATCCTTCAAGGAGTCGAGAATGTCCGACGTTGCAGCAGCGCCCGTGCGAACGGACAGCACTGGCTGGATCTCGCGGTTGATCTCCGCGAACTTCCCCTGCACATTCCGCGTGCACACGCCCGGCGGACGCGTGACCTCCATTGGTGCAGGCATCCCGGATTTCGAGATCTTCATCCGCAATGACGGCGGCATGAACGCGCTGCAGTCCGCCTCCGAGCTGCGCATTGCCGACGCGTACGTCCGCGGCGACATCGACATCGAAGGCGATGTCGTCAAGGCCATGTGGCTGCGCAACTTCCTCTCCGATCGCAACTTCTGGATCAAGACCTGGCGTCGCGTGCAGCCGCTGCTCTTCGGCCGCGAGCGGCTCAATCCGGAGTGGATCGCCAAACACTACGACTCGAACAACGTGCAGCTCCTCGCGCTCGACCGCGACTACTACGCGTACACGCCCGGCATCTACGAGAACGACGACGAGACGCTCGAGCAGAGCTCGCAGCGCAAGTACGAATTCGCATGGGACCAGCTGCGGCTGAAACCGGGACAGGAACTGCTCGAGATCGGCTGCGGCTGGGGCGGCATGACCCGCTTCTGCGCCAGCCGCGGCGTGCGTGTCACCGGCATCACGCTCTCGAAACACCAGCAGGCCTTCACGCAGAACCTGATCGACGAGAACGGCTTCGACGCCACCGCGAGCTATCAGGACTTCTTCAGCTTCCAGCCGGGACGCCGCTTCGACGCGATCTCGTGCATGGGCGTGATCGAAGATCTCTCGGATTACCGCCGGGTGATGGCGCGCTTCGCGGAGCTGCTGAAGCCGGGCGCGCGCGCCTATCTCGACTACGCGGCCGGGAAGGTGCCGTTCGCCACGTCCAGCTTCATCACCAAGTACGTCTGGCCGGGCACGTTCCGCATGGTCTACGTCCCCGAGTTGCTGGCAGCGATCGACAACTCGCGGATGCAGCTCGCCGGGCTCTACAACGATCGCCGCAACTATTACCTCTGGGCGCGCAACGGTCAGCGCCGCTGGGTCGAGAACCGCGCGAAGGTGATCGAGCGGGCCGGCGAGCAGATCTACCGGCTGTTCAACCTGCTGTTCATGGGTACGGCCGGCGTGATGAACGATCCCGCGCAGAAGGTGACCGCGTATCGGATGGTGCTCGAGCTGGCGGAGTGACGTTTCGCGGCGCTAAAGCTCGACCTGCGCGCCGAGCTCGATGACCTGGTTCGGCGGGAGGCTGAAGAACACCGACGCGCTCGAAGAGTTGCGGATCATCGACGCGAAGAGGTGCTCGCGCCAGATGGCCATGCCCGGCTGCTTGGTCGGGATCAGCGTCTCGCGTCCGAGGAAGTAGCTCGTCGCCATCGCGTTGAACTGGAACGGACCGCCGGTCGCGCCGATGCGCTCGAGCACTTCGGGGATGTTGGGATCTTCCATGAACCCGAAGTGCAGCGTCAGCCGCGACACGCCATACCCGAGGTCCATGTACTCGAACCGTTCCTCCTCGGAGAGGTGCGAGCGCTCCTCGGTCTCCACCGTGAGCAACACGGTGCGTTGATGGACGACCTTGTTGTGCTTGATGTTGTGCAGCAGCGTGGTCGGCACGCCCTCGGTGCTGCGCGACATGAAGATCGCGGTACCGGGCACGCGGGGGATGCGGTTTTTCTCCAGCTCGCGCAGGAAATCCTCGATCGAGATGGACTGCGCGGCGAGACGCTGGCCGAGGATCTTCCTCCCCTTCCGCCACGTGGTCATGATCACGAACACAAAGATGGCCACGAGAATCGGGAACCAGCCGCCGTCCGGGACCTTGATGATGTTGCCGCCGAAGAACGCCACGTCGACGATCAGGAACGGTACGAGCTGCAGGAGGATGATCCACACCGGCCACTTCCACCGCTCGCGCTCCACCACGGCGAGAATGAGCGTGGTGATGAGCATGGTCGTGGTCACGGAGACGCCGTACGCCGCGGCCAGATTGGTCGACTGGCGGAACGCCAGCACCAGACCGATCGCGGCGAACATCAGGATCCAGTTCACCGAGGCGATGTAGATCTGGCCCATCTCGCGCGCGGAGGTGTGGCGGATGCGGATGCGCGGCAGATATCCGAGTTGCACGGCCTGGCGCGTGAGCGAGTACGCGCCGGAGATCACCGCCTGCGATGCGATGCTCGCCGCGACCGTGGCCAGCGCGATCAACGGATAGCGGAACCACGACGGCGCCATCATGAAGAACGGGTTGTCGCGGCCGAGCGGCGTGTGCAGCAGGAACGCACCCTGGCCGAAGTAGTTCAGCAGCAACGCGGGCCAGACGAACGTGAACCACACCAGGCGGATCGGCTTCAGGCCGAAATGTCCCATGTCGGCATACAGCGCCTCGCCGCCCGTGACGACCAGGATCACCGCGCCGAGGACCGTGAAGCCCATCCAGCCGTTGGTCAGGAAGAAGCGCATGGCATACGCCGGATTCACGGCGCGCAGCACGGCCGGTTCCTGGAGGATCTGCCAGAGGCCGAGTGCGGCGATGGTCGTGAACCAGAGCAGCATGATCGGTCCGAACATCTTGCCGACCGTGGCGGTCCCGAATTTCTGGACCATGAACAGTGCGATCAGCACCACGATGGTGATCGGGATGACATACGGATCGAAGCCGGTGGCGACGACCTGCAGACCTTCGATCGCGCTCAGGACCGAGATGGCGGGCGTGATGATCCCGTCGCCGTACAGCAATGCCGCGCCGAAGAGTCCGAGAGCGAGGAGCATCCCGCGGCGTTTCGAGCGGCGCGGCTCGACCAGGGACATGAGCGCCAGGATGCCGCCTTCGCCGCGGTTGTCGGCGCGCATCACGAAGGTCAGGTACTTGACGCAGATGACGATCATCAGCGCCCAGAACACCAGCGAGAGCACGCCCAGGACGTTGTCCGGGCTGACCGGGAGGTGATGGGCGGGCGAGAAGCACTCGCGCAACGCGTACAGCGGGCTCGTACCGATGTCGCCGTACACGACCCCGAGCGCACCGAACGAAAGTGTGAGGAGGTAGCGCCTGCTGTGCTGCTGCTGTGACGGCTCCATGCGGTCCGGGGGCGAAACCTAGCACAAGATGCGCCGGAGGGCTTGGTTATCTCCGCCCCTGCCGCCACGGATGAGTTCGTATTTTTGTCTCTTGCGGAAATTGGTGTGTATTCTTATCATTCGCGCATTCTTTCCACCTAGGAGGATTGCCTGCGGACCTGAACTAAACGACTATCCAGCCCTCTCTCTCGAATCTCTGTCCAAAATCGACAAGACAAGGAAAACACGACCACATGAAATCGATCACCGCAGTTTTCGCAGCCGTCATGATGCTGTTTGCGCCCGCGGCGTTTGCCGCCTGCCCCGACATCACCGGTCCGTACTGCCTCTTCGCGGGATGCTGGTACCAGTACGAGCAGGCTCCTTCCTGCGCCGGCACCAGCGGGAACGTCTCGCCGACGACTTTGTGGTGCTACAACACGCCGGCTCTCCAGTTCGGCACCGGATCGAGCAGCGCCACGTACTCGTTCACGCTCGGGCCGAACGATCCGATCAACAACAACAACTGGAACGTCGACCTGCGCTACGTGGAGTGGAGCGATCCGAACGCCAGCATCTACAACACGCTCACCGCGACGGTCAGCGTGACGCACAATGGCTCGACCACCTCGCAGCAGTTCTACAGCATCAACGGAACCCAGACCAAGAGCTGCGCGCTCTCGAACTACGCGACCTTCAACGCCACCACCGGCGACACCATCACCGTGACCATCAACACCACCATCTTCAACAGCAACGTCACCGCGAAAATCGGCGCCCCGCTCATCTTCGCCAACTAGTGGTCCTCGCGCGCGGATGCTTCGTGCATCCGCGCGCATTTCCTTCCCTCACATCTGCTCGTTGAACAGGAACGCGGTGAAGTCGGTGATCTTGTGCAGCCACGGACGCTTCTTCCACGGCTCGAGGTGTACCTCCGCCGCATGCGCGAGATCGCGCTCGAACGTCTCCTCCAGCTCGCGCGCGATGCGCTGGTCGTAGACCACCAGCGTCACCTCGTCGTTCATCTCGAACGAGCGGTCGTCGAAGTTCGTCGATCCGACCGCGGCCCAGCATCCGTCGACGACCATCACCTTCTGGTGCAGCAGCGTCTTCCCGTAATCGAAGAGCTTCACGCCGCCTTTGAGCAGGGTGCCGTAGTGATGATGGCTGGCGTGCTGCACGATCCTGGAGTCGCTCGCGGTCGTGGCCGGGATCATGATGCGCACGTTCACGCCGCGCTTCACGGCCGCGACCAGCGAGTCGCGCGCATCGGGATCGGGCAGAAAGTACGGGTTCTGGATGGTGATGCTGGTCTTTGCCGCGTGGATGGCCATGTAGTGCAGCAGCTCCAGCGTCGAGGGGCTGCCGGAGGGCGACATCCAGACCACGTGCGCCTTCATGTCGCCGGCCGGCTCCAGCGTCGGAAAGATCTTCCTGCCCGCCGGCACCTCCCCTGCCACTTCGATCCAATTCTCGGCGAAGGTGGACTGCAGCTGCGCGACCACCGGCCCTTCGACGCGCGCGGAGATGTCGCGCACGTGCCGGTTGTCTTCGGCGTCGCCGAGCCATGAATCGACGAGGCAGTGTCCGCCGACGTAGCCGATGCGGCCGTCGATGATGAAGATCTTGCGATGGTCGCGGTTGTTGAGGATGCCGAGGTTGCGGAGCGAGATGGGATGGTACTTGTGCACCTTCACGCCGGCGTCGCACATCTCCTGCAGCGACTGCTTGCCGAACCTCCGGCCGCCGCTGCCGTCGAGCATCACCCGCACTTCCACGCCTTCCTCCGCCTTGCGGCACAGGACCTCGGCCATGCGCCGGGTCAGCTGGCCTTCCTTGGAGAGGAACGTCTCGTAGTGAATGCTCTCCTGTGCCTGTTCGAGATCGCGGAACACCGCTTCCCAGAACGCGCCGTTCTGATGGAGCGTGATCGCGTTGCCGTCGAGCACGGTCCCCTGCGTCACGCCGGCGATCGACGGGATGAGATCGTGCAGCTCGCTTTCCTGCGCCAGCGCCAGATGCGGACGGCGGCGGCGCTTGACGGACCAGAGAATGATCACCAGGGCGATGAACGCCAGCGCCGCGACGGCGATCAGCCAGACC
>CAMPKJ010000239.1 GCA_946887105.1 uncultured Acidobacteriota bacterium
GTTGCGACTTTGAGACTACTCGACCCGCCCCTCCGTCCCCGCATCGAACAAATGCAGCGCGTCGAGATCGATGGCCAGCTCGATCCCCTCCCCCACCCGCGGCGTGTCGTGTGATTCGAACGTAGCCACGAGCACGTCGTCGCCGGCGCGGCAGTGCACGATGGACTGGTGTCCGATCGGCTCGACCAGATCGACGGTCACGGGGATACGCGCGGTGGGTCCGCGGCCCTGGCGCAGGTGTTCGGGACGGATGCCGGCGATCACGCTCTGCCCGTTCGACAGGTTGCGCGTCAGTGGGAGCGTGAAGCTCGCGGCGTCGAGACGTCCGTCGTTCGCGGTGGCGCGGAAGAAGTTCATCGGCGGCGTGCCGATGAACTGCGCGACGAACAAGGTGGCCGGCCGGTCGTAGACCTCAAGCGGCGTGCCGAGCTGCTGGATCTTCCCTTCCTTCATCACGGCCATGCGATGGCCCATGGTCATCGCCTCGACCTGGTCGTGCGTGACGTAGACGGACGTGGTCTGCAGGCGCTGCTGCAGCTTGATGATCTCCGCGCGCATCTGCACGCGCAGTTTGGCGTCGAGATTCGAGAGCGGCTCGTCGAAGAGGAACACGCTCGGATCGCGCACGATCGCGCGCGCTACGGCAACGCGCTGGCGCTGACCGCCGGAGAGCTGCTTCGGCTTGCGGTCGAGCAGGTGATCGATGCCGAGCGTTTGCGCGGCGCCGGCCACCTTCTGCTCCATCTCCGCCTTCGGCGTCTTGCGGATCTTCAGCCCGAAGGCGATGTTCTCGCGCACGCTCATGTGCGGATAGAGCGCGTAGTTCTGAAAGACCATGGCCACGTCGCGATCCTTCGGCTCGAGATCGTTCACCAGCCGCTCGCCGATGAAGATCCGTCCATCGGAGAGCTCTTCGAGACCGGCGATCATGCGCAACGCGGTGGACTTGCCGCAGCCCGACGGGCCGACCAGGACCATGAACTCGTGATCGCGGATGTCGAGATCGAGTCCCTCGATGACGGAGACGGCCCCGTACCGCTTGGCGACGTTCTCGAGTCTCACTCCGGCCATTTGTGGCGATGTTAACCGGTTGCCGCCTCTTTACAAGGGTAGATGGGCAAGCGCTGAAAGCCATCCGCCCAGGACTTCTCCGATCACGACCGCGACGACGTCGACGTACAGGATGCCGGTCGCGGCCATCGTCGAGCGGATCTTCACCGTGCCCCACACCATCGGATAGAGCGCAAGCGGCCCGAGCAAGCCCCAGCCGGCGCGCATCCAGAAGAAGATGTCCCGGATCACCGGCGGCGGCCAGGCCACCGCGATGACGACGATCACCAGCGCGATCTTGGCGATGGCCGCGACCAGTGTGGCGATGGTGAGCCGTTTCAGCGGATCGATGGGCATCCCGCGCACGACCAGGTACCAGTGGCCGAGCAGCATGGCCAGATTCACGCTGCCGAGGAGCGCGATCGACGCGAGCGCGCCGGCGATGCTCCACGCGATGTGCGCAGGCCGCACAGCGGCGTGGTATGCGGCGACGGCGGCGATGAGATATGCAACGCCGAGGAGTGTGGCGGAGGCGCGAAAGATCAGGCGCTTCGGATAGCGGAGCACGAACAGTGTGAGCGCGGAGAGCGCGACGATGGCGACGCCGGCGTATGCGAGATCGCGGCGTGATCCCATCGCGTGCGCGATCGCGGCGCAGAGCGCGAGCGCGCCGCCGATGAGCAGGATCAGGCGATAGAACTTCACGCCGGCATTGCGGCGGCCGACCAGGGGGAGGAAGAGGTAGAGGCCCGCGGCGGTGTCGAGGAGGAAGAGGGCGAGCAGCATTCGCGCCGCGCATGCTAGCGCATGCATCTGTCATCCCGAGCGTGAGTCGAGGGACCCGGGCGGCGGCCGGCGCGAGGCTCGTTCATCGCACCACCCGCACGTCCGGGTCCCTCGACTGACGCTCGGGATGACGAGAGGGCTCAGTTCACGACGCTACTCGCGCGCACGAGCCGGAATCCCCGCTCCCGCAACGCCGGCAATTCATCGGCGAGCACGCGCAGCGTGACCGGATACGGATGTCCGATGCCGATCGCCACGCCGCGTTTCTCGGCGGCGGCGGCGAGCTCCGCGAGCTGCTTGCGCACGGCGCGCTCCGTCGCCACGTCGTCGAGGAAAACGTTGCGCGTGGCCGTGCGCACCTTCATCTCGCGGGCGACGGTCGCCGCGACGGACGATCCGCCGGTGCGCGAGTCGATGAAGTACATGCCGTCCGGCATCGCGCCGATCACGCTGGTCATCACGCGGCGATCGGCGGTGGCGAGCGATCCCATGTGATTGTTCACGCCGCGCGCATGCGGCACCGCCTCGATGTTGCGGCGCGTGGTGGTGGCGATCTCGTCATCGGTCATCGACGCGAGAATCGCGTTCTGGCCGGGCGTCTCGCGTCCGCGCGGCTGCATCGGCAAATGGCAGAGCACTTCGAATCCGCGCGCGTGCAGCCGTTGCGCGAACTCCTCGGCACGCGTTCCGTTCGGCAGGATGGCCACGTTGATGTTGGGATCGAGGGCCATGACGCGATCGAGCGGCTGTCCGTCGAAGCCGAGGTCGTCGATGATCAGCACGATGTCGCCGCCGTTGCCGTTGCCTTCTGAAGCGGCGGTGGTCCTGGCGGCAGCGCGTTTCCTGCGCGTCACGCGCGGCAGCGGCGGTTCGGGTGCGGCGGCAGGAGCAGGCGCGACCCTGGCGACCGGCAGCGTCGCGGCGCGCACTTCCTGCACGGTTTCCTTAGGCGTGATGCCGTCGTTCAGCCACTGCCACAAAAAGAAGATGGCCATTCCGACGAGCGGAATGGCCATCAGGATCAACAGTGTCTGAAAGGAACTGCGCGCTTCATCCCCTCGCTCTCTCATGCGCGAGGAAATTGTAACGCTAAGCGGCCTTCTTCTCCGCCACCGCGGCGGCCGGCGGCTGTGCGCCGAACAGCTGCAGCGCCTTGTTCAGGATCAGGTCGTCTTTCGGCGCCGGCTTTCCTTTCGGCTGCTCTTCTTCGAGCGCCTGGGAGGAGAGGTCGACCACCACGTCCGGCTTCACGCCCGCATCGCCGATGGCCTTGTGATCGGGCGTGGTGTAGTGACCGATGGTCATCTGCACGCCACCGCCGCTCGGCAGCGGGATGAACTTCTGCACGATGGCCTTGCCGTACGTCGTCAGTCCGACCACCTTGCCACGGCCGTTTCCGCGAATCGCCGACGCAAAGACCTCGGCACCCGCGGCCGTCGACGGATCGGTGAGCACCTGCAGCTCGCCGTCATATGACGTGTTCCGATCCGCCTGCCACTGCTTCGCCTCGACCTTGCGTCCTTCGAGCGAGGTGATGAGGCCGCTGGTGAGCAGCTCATCCGCGGCAGCAATGGCCTGTTCGACCGAGCCGCCGGCGTTGCCGCGAAGGTCGACGATCAGCTTGCGGACATTCTTCTCGCGGATCGACTCGAGCGCGGCGCGGAACTGCTGCGCCGTCCCTTCTTCGAACCAGGGGATCTTCACGTAGGCGATGCCGGAGATCGTGTCGTTGCTGAGCGTGACGGGGCGGAACGACTTCGGCTCCACCGTCACTTCCTCGCGCTGGGTCTCGCCGCCGCGCAGGACCTGCAGCTTCACCGGCCGCTGCTGGTTGAGCGCGGCGCGGATCTGCCAGGAGTTCATGGTCTGCGTCGGCTGGCCGTCGACCTTCTCGATGAAGTCGCCGGCGCTGAGTCCGGCGGTCTCCGCGGGCGAGCCCTCGACCGGCGCGACCACGAACGCGTAACCGTAGCGCTTGGTGACGATCACGCCGAGGCCGTTGTCCTCGACGTCGGTGAACTTCTTGTAGGCCGCCATCTGCGCCGGCGGAACGTAATAGCTGAACTCGTCGATCGCGTCGGTGACGCCCGCGAAGGCGCCGTCCATGAGCTTGTCGGATGCGACCTGATCGACGTAGTTCGTACGGACGAGGTCGAGCACTTCCGAGAAGATGCTCAGGTAGCGATAGACGTTGCTCTTCTGCGTGGTCTGGCCGAAGAGTGCTCCGGTGAGGAGCGTGAGCAGCAGCACCACGGACAAAGTCAAAAATGCGATTTTCTTTTTCGTCATGAGTTCACTGCCTTCAACGCAGCCACTTCTGTGGATCTTCTGGATGATTGTCGGAGCGGATCTCGAAGTACAGGTACCCGCTGGCGGCATCCTCGCTCTCGCCCACTCCTGCAATCGTCTGGCCGTTGGCGATCCTGTCGCCGACCGCCACACCCGATTGTTTCAGGTTGCCGTAGAGGGAGAAGACGCGATTGCCGTGGTCGAGGATGATCAAGTTTCCGTACCCTTTGAACCACTGTGAAAAAAGAACTGTTCCCTGGAAGACGGCCCGCACCTGCGTGCCGGGAGCAGCCTCGATCTTGAGGCCGTTGTTGACCGTATAGGTTGCAAACTTCGGGTTACGTTGGCGTCCGAAGCGTTCGATGATCTCCCCTTCGACGGGCCACGCCAGGGCGCCCTGCACGGAGCGGATGTCGGTCACCGGCGGCATTCCGCTCTTCTGCGTCGAGAGCGTATCGACCAGGCGCTGCAGCCGCCGCGCCTTTTCTTCCAGCGCCGCGAGCTGCTGTGCCGCACCGCTCTCTTCCGTGCGCAGGCGCGCCAGCACGGCCTGCTTCTGCGCCACCGCCGCGATCACGGCCCGGCGCCGCTGGTCGACGACCAGGCGCGTGCGCCGCAGTTTCTCGCGGCGATCCACGAGCTGGACCTGCTGCGCGGCAAGCTGCCGCTGCGCGGCCTGAAAACGCGTCACCAGCCGCGAGTCGCGCGAGACGAGGTAGCTGAGCATCGACATGGCCTCGATCGGATTGCGATTGCCTTCGAGCGCGAGCAGCATGCGCAGGTAGCTCAGCCCGCCGAGGCGATAGAGCGCGACCAGGCGCTTGCGGAGATCGCGCTTCTGCTGCGCGATGCGCGGCACGAGCGCGCCGATCTGCAACTCGATCGCGCGCCGGTCGTTCTCGAGCGTCGTCTCCGCCGCGGCAGCGAGCTCGAGCTCGCGCGTGCTGATGCCGAGATCGAGATCCGCTTCCTCCAGCTCGCGCGCGGCGGATTGCGCCTGCTTGCGCACCTGCTCGAGGCGCACGCGCAGGCGGGTGATGTCGGTGCGGATGCGCTCGAGATCGGTGGGGCGTTGCGCGTGGGCAGGGAAAAGAAGAAGACAAATCGCGAGAGTGACGAAGGCACCCCTCATCCGCCTGCGGCACCTTCTCCCCTCTGCGGAGGGGAGAAGGCTACCCAAGGTTCTGCCTTCTCCCCTCGTGAGGGGAGAAGGTGCCGCAGGCGGATGAGGGGTTGTCATGGTCCGTAACGATCGCCAAACTCGCTCAACGCCTGCCGCGCGGCCTGCTGCTGCGCTTCTTTCTTCGACGAGCCCTCGCCTTTCGCGATCAGGCTGCCGACCTTCACCTCGACGATGAAGGTCTTGTCGTGATCGGGACCGACTTCGCCGATGACGCTGTACTCGGGGAGCGAAAGACCCTTGCCCTGCGCGAGCTCCTGCAGCGCGGTCTTGTAATCCTGGAAGAGCAGGTCCTGATGATCGATGCGCTCGATGTCGGGACGGAAGGCGCGCTCGATGAGCTGGCGCGCGGGCTCGATGCCGCCGTCGAGGTAGACGCCGGCGATCATGGCCTCGAAGAGATTCGCGAGCAGCGAGTCCTTCTTTCGTCCGCCGGTCTTCTCTTCTCCGACGCCGAGGAGGATCACCTCGCCCATGCCGTAATGGCGCGCCTTCGCGGCCAGGCTGGGCGCGCTGACGAGGAACGCCTTCATCTTCGACAGCGCACCTTCGTCGAGCTTAGGGAAGTGGCGGAAGAGCATGTCGCCGACGACGAAGCCGAGCACCGAGTCGCCGAGAAACTCGAAGGTTTCGTTGTGCCGCACGTCGAGGTCCTTCGCCTCGTGCGAATACGACTTGTGCGTCAGCGCGCGGCGCAGGAGATCGCGTTCGATGAACGTGTAGCCGATCCGCTGCTCGAACTCGGAGACGTTTTCGTCCAAGGTCTTGAGTATACGAGTTCCTCGGAGTGCCTCGGGCTTCCTCGGAGTGCCTCGGAGGAGGAACCGAGACATCCGAGGAACTCCGAGGAACGCCGAGGAACCGAGGAACTCAAAGAATCGTGAACGGGAGCGTCACGGTCGATGTCGGCGAATTCTTCGGCGTCACGTCCAGGCGCAGCTCGTACGCGCCCTGCGCGAGGCCGTCCGGTTTCAGCTCGAAGACCAGTTTCGTGACGCCGACGGCGTCGGGCTGCGTGCGGCCGACCAGTGAGACAGCGGCCGCTTTCGTCGAGCCGTCGGGGCTGACGATGACCGGCGACACGCCGAGGTCGGCGACCTGCGTGCGATAGACCATCAGCGCGAAACGGAGCGGCGCGCCGGCGGCGATCCGCGCGGGCGACGACGGCACGAACGGCTCCGGGCCGACCGAGAAAACCGCGGCCGCATCCTGTCCGCGCGTGGGACTGAGCAGCGTGACCCAGTTCTTCGCGTCGCCCATCGCCAGCGGCGCGAGCACGGCGCGCTCGGCATACGCCGGCACTTCGAGCTCGCTGCGCACGAAGCCGGTGCGGCCGGTCTCGTCGACGCGCACCAGCGCCTTGATCGCGTACGTTCCCGGCTGCAACGACAGTGCGCCGACATAGCGCATGCCGGTCTGGCGCAGGATGTCGCCGGTCTTCGCGAGGTCGAGCACGATGCGCTGCTGCATGAAGTCGCGCACCTGCTGCCGTTCGTCGAACGCGTAGACGAAGATGTTCGCGGTCGCGCTGGCGCCGGCCACGCCTTCGATGAGTTTCAGGCCGGGGATCTCGACGACCACCGGCACGCGCGCCGCAGCGCCGCTCCCCGGTGCCGCGGACGCGAAGACAGTCAGCGGGACGTCTTTGACCGGCGTGTCGGTGACGAGGATCTCGGCCAGTCCGAGCGTGCGTTCGAGGTCGCTCGTGCGCGGCAGCGCTTCGTGATATCCGCTGCGATGCGAGACCTCGGCACCACGCACCGTGGTCTTCACTTTGAGCGTGTGGAACTTGCCCGGCTTACCGCCGTTCTTCGAGGTGATGCCGAGCAGGTAGATGTGCTGCTGGCGCTGGAGGAGCTTCTCGAAGTTCGAGCCGAGATCGTTCGCGTTCCTGAACACCGTCCCGCCGGTCGGCTCGGTGACCATGAACAGTGCTTCGTTCGACGAGCGCTGCACGCCTTCGCGCGCGTCGACGTCGGAGCGCAGTCCTTTGATGTCGATGGCGTGCAGGCGCACGTCCGAGCGGCGGAACAGCGCGGCCATGTCGTTGATCTCGCGAATGCCGCTGGCGCTGCCGTAACGCTCGTCGGAATCGACTTTCCAGATCTCGCCCGAGGCGATGGCGGCGTTCTCTTCCTGCGCTTTCTGTCCCGACATTTCCTGCCGCCCGGTGATGAGCCGCGGATCGAATCCCTCGGACAACAGGACGATTTGTTTCTGTCCATGCAGTCCGTCGAG
>CAMPKJ010000240.1 GCA_946887105.1 uncultured Acidobacteriota bacterium
CGCGACGGCGATCATCAGCATCACCAGACCCCAGTCGTACACGTTGGCGATGTTGGCCAGGAGACGCGTCAGCGAATCGGCGAAGCGCTCGATCTGCGCCGGAGTGTCGAGCAGCGTGCGCGCGAAGTTCTCTTCGTCCGACCGCTCGATGCGCGCGCGCCAGACGAACAGATGCGCGATCGCGATCGCGGGGATGACGAGCGCCCGCACGATCCTCTTGCGCCACACGAATGCGCCGACGACAAGCAGGAGAATGGCCAGCGGCAGCCCCTCGTTTTTCGTCAACGCGACGCAGGCGATCCAGAAGCCGAAACGCCACGGCTCGCCGTCTTCCATCAGCTCGAAAAACGCGCAGGCGACGAACGCGCCGAGTGCGATGTCGCTGTAGGCGGAGAGCGCGCCGCCGTTTGCGGAGTCGAGCAGGATCTGCGGCAGACAGAGGAACGCCGCGGCGATCCAACTGCCAATCGACGTCCCGCAGCGCCGGCGGATCTCGAACGCGAACGCGATTGCGAACGACGCGAACAGCCAGCGCGTGTGGCGGTCGTCGAGATCGCCCGCGACCGTGAACACCGCGGCCGCATCGAGCGGCACGAGCAGCGGATATTCGTTGCGCGGATTGCCCGCCGTCCGGCCGTGAAAGAACGGACCGTCGATCGCACCTTCGTGTGCGATCGCCTTCGCCTTGAGCATCCAGAACGCGCGTCCGTCGTAATCCGCGAGCGGCAGGACCGCGGAGGCAATCAACAGAAAAACGCTGGCGATGAGCAGCGGAATGTCGTCTTTCGTCCACGGCTCCGGCGCGAAACGCCTGCGCAGCGTCAGCACCGCGAAAAGCCCGAGCACGGCCAGCGTGATCGCCATCGGCACGTGCCAGACCATCGTCACGAACAGCACCAGCCCGGTCAGCCCCGCACCGGCGAGGAATGCGTTGGCGCCGCGCACGAGCCGCCCCACGAGCGGGAAGAACACAATGGTGAACAGCAGCCCGATCACCACGCGAACCTCGTGTTGCCGTCCGGCATCTTCGCCGACGTGAACGCGATCACCGGCCCCTGCACGTCGTTCCGCAACTGCGCGCCGAATTGCCGCAGCGCGCCACCTTCGATGATCTCTTCGCGGCCATTGATGCGCACAGTCACCGCGGCGGCGCCGGGATTCAACACCCACAACTTCTCGCCGCCCGCGATCGGCTGCGGCGCGGGAAGTTCCGCGATCGGTTCCGTAAACAGCGGCACCTCGGCTGCAACCGCGCGGCCGCGATTCACGAACCAGAACGCCGCGCGCACCGGCTCGTCCGCCCGCACGCGCAACCAGCCGGTGGTCATCACGCCGAACGCCTCATGCACCAGGTCGTTGAAGACGAGACGGCCGCGGACGGCAACCGTCTTCGTCGCTCCCGACGGCATCAGCGTGAACGTCACCCGCGTCTCGCGCTCCGCCTCGATCACGGCCTCGGTGGCGTAGCCATCGCCCGCCTCCAGCGCGGTCACGATCGGCACGATGAACTCGCGATGCGCATCCGGCGAAGCCCGCGGTTCCTTCACGATCGTCCGCCGCACCGGCCCGGTCGCCTCGGTCGCCAGCAGCGGGCGTCCCGGCGTGGATGCGTACAGGTGCGACACGCGCGGATAGAGGTAGTAGTTGATGAAGATCGCGCGGTCGATCGCGTTCGGACCGATCAGCGTCACGTTCACGTCGCCGGGCGGGAGCGTCTTCTCGATGGCGCGCAGGGACGTGTAGAACTCGCCGAGCTCGCGCGCGCGGCGCTGCTCGTACGGCAGCGGTGCGAGCTCGATGACGCGTCGTGCCAGTCGAATCGCTCCCGGCAGCGAGAACAGCGCTGCGCCGAGGAAAAGCGCGAGCGCCCTATTCTTCGGTGAGAGCCACGACCTGATTCGATGCATCGAGCGTGACGAGCTTAGCGCGATGCGCCAGCGTCTGCCCGTCGTGCAGCATCCCCCACGACAGAATGCTCACGAAGTCGCCGGCGCGCGCGTGCGGCACGATGATCTCGCCGCTGCCTTCCTGCCCGTTTTCGGCAAACGTGACCGTACGCTGGCCGGTGGCGTGATGCACGACTTCCACCTCCTCGAGCGGAAGGATGTTCGCCGCGCGCAGGATCAGCGGATCGATGCGCAGCGACTGCCCTTCGCCGCGCGTGACCGTGGCATTACGGATGGCCGCGCGCACCAGGCGGCGCATCATCGGCGGATCCTCACGTTGTCGATCAGGCGCGTTCGTCCGACGCGCAGCGCGCCCGCGAGCAGCACCTCGCGATCGAAATCCGCCGGAGCTTCGAACGTCAGCGGATCGACGACGGCCAGATAGTCGACGTCGACTCCGCCCTCTTCCGCGACCACGCGATGCATCAGCTTCTCGACATCCGCAACGCTGTGGATGCCGTGCGTGATCGCCTCCTCGCCCGCGCGCAACGCGCGGTGCAGCACCGGCGCCTTCACGCGCTCGTCGCTCGAGAGATACGCGTTCCGCGACGACATCGCCAGCCCATCGTGCTCGCGCAGCGTCTCGCCGAAGACGAGCCGCACCGGGATGTCGAGATCGGCCACCATGCGCTCGATCACCGCGCACTGCTGCGCGTCCTTCCGCCCGAACGCCGCCAGGTCCGGCTGCACGATGTTGAACAGCTTCGCCACCACCGTCGCCACGCCGTCGAAATGCCCCGGCCGCCGCTCCCCTTCCAGCGGCTTCGACACGCCGCCGACTGAGATCGTCGTCGTTGCACCGGGCGGATACATCGCCTCCACCGGCGGCAGGAACAGCAGATCGACGCCCGCGCCCTCCAACATCGCCGCGTCGCGCTCCTCATCGCGCGGATACCGCGAGAAATCCTCGTGCGGCCCGAACTGCTTCGGATTCACGAAAATCGACACCGCGACGAACGTCGCCCCCGCCTCGCGCGCCACGCGCACGAGCGACAGATGCCCGTCATGCAGGAACCCCATCGTCGGAACGAAACCGATCGTGGCGCCGTGCATGCGCGCCGTCTGCAGTGCGGTGCGGGTCTCGTCGATGGTGCGCGTGATGTGCATCGGCTACTGCGCCTTCGGCATCTCCACCACCACCCCGCCATCCTCGCGCGAGGCGTAGAGGCGTTTGAGCTCCTCGTCGCTGGCCATGTGGAAGGATTCCTTGACCTCGTCCGGGAAGCGTCCTTCGCGGACGTCGGCCAGGAAGGTCTCCAGGGCGCTTTGCATGTCTTCGGCGATGTGCGCGTACTGGCGGACGAATTTCGGGGTGTGGCCGTCGTAGATGCCGAGGACGTCGTGGAAGACCAGCACCTGACCGTCGCAGTGCGGGCCGGCGCCGATGCCGATGGTGGGAATGGCGATCTGCTCGGTGATCATCGCGGCGAGCTCGGTGGGGACGCCTTCGAGGACGAGGGAGAAGCAGCCGAGGCGTTCCAGCGCGACCGCTTCGTCGAGCAGGCGGCGTGCGTCCTCGGCGTTTTTGCCCTGCAGCTTGAAGCCGCCCATCGCGTTCACCGATTGCGGCGTGAGGCCGATGTGACCCATCACCGGCACCTCGGCATCGAGGATGGCCGCGATCGTTTTCAGGCGGCTCGGCTTCGCGCCCTCGACCTTCACCGCGTGCGCGCCGGCCTGCATGAAGCGGCCCGCGTTGCGCACCGACTCCTCGATCGAGACGTGGTACGAGAGGTACGGCATGTCGCCGACGATCAACGCCGACTTCGTGCCGCGCACCACCGCGCCGGTGTGATGGAGCATGTCCTCGACGGTGACGCTGAGCGTGTCCGGATAGCCGAGGACCACCATCGCTAGCGAATCGCCGACCAGGATGATGTCGGCGCCGGCGGCGTCGGCCACGCGCGCGCTCGGATAGTCGTACGCGGTGAGCATCCCGATGCGCGACTGGCCCTTCATCGCGCGGATCATCGGGGCCGTGACCTTCTTGCGGGGGGTGGCGGGTGCTGTCATCGTCTCCTCCATGTGTGGGCCGGGAGGAGCTGTCGGAACGATGAACGAGGAACGATGAACGATGAGTGGCTCGAGCCGATTCATCGTTCAACGTTCATCGTTCATCGTTTCCTACGGTCTCGTCTCGGTCCGTCGACTCAGGATCCAAGCGGTACGTAGTACTGGGTGCCCTTTTGAGCATTGCGAACCTGTTCGACCAGCTGTTCGAAATGCTCCGGCGTGTTCACGAAATCGATCTCGTTCGTGTTCACGACCAGCAGCGGCGTCTCGTCATAACGGTAAAAGTAATGCGAGTATGCCGCGCTGATCTCCTGCAAATACGATGACGAGATGGCTTTCTCGTAAGCCCGCCCGCGCTTCTTGATGCGCTTCAGCAGTGTATCAAGACTTCCCTGGAGGTAAATGACCAGCTCGGGCTTCGGCACCTGCTCCCACAGCAAATCGTAGAGCCGGTTGTAGATCATGAGCTCGGAATCGTCGAGCGTGAGATGCGCGAAGATCTTGCTCTTGGCGAACGTGTAGTCCGCGATGATCAGCTCCGTGAAGAGATCGCGCTGCGCGACCTTGCGCTGCTGGTCGTGGCGCGAGAGCAGGAAGAACAGCTCGGTGCGAAATGCGGCGCCGCGTTTGTCCTTGTAGAAGTCGTCCAGGAACGGATTGTCCGCGTCCTCGAGCACCTTCGTGCCGCGAAACCGCTTGGCCAGCAGGTTCGTGAGCGACGTCTTCCCGACCCCGATCGGCCCCTCGATGGCGATATGGCGAAACGGGAGTGCGGACATTTGCGGGCTGAAGGATAAACGATGACCGTTGTGATAGAAACGCGCCCCTATGCTGTCCCTCGACGACTATAAATTGCCCAACGGCCTCCGGGTGGTGCTCAACGAGGACCATTCGGCGCCGCTCGTGGCAGTCAACCTCTGGTATCACGTCGGCTCGAAGAACGAGCGTCCCGGGCGCACCGGGTTTGCGCACCTCTTCGAGCACATGCTCTTCTCCGGCTCCGAGCATGTCGGCAACAACGAGCACTTCCGCTACGTGCAATCGGTCGGCGGCGTGCTGAACGGCTCGACGTTCTTCGATCGCACCAACTACTACGAGACGCTTCCCTCGAACTATCTCGCGCTCGGCCTCTGGCTCGAGGCGGATCGCATGGGCTGGTTCGTCAACGCGATCACGCAGGAGAAGCTCGACATCCAGCGCGAAGTGGTGAAGGAAGAGCGCCGGCAGCGCTACGACAACGTTCCGTACGGCACCGCCTTCGAGCGCCTGCTGAACCTCGCCTACGATTCCGAGTACTCGTATCACTGGCCGACCATCGGATCGATGGCCGACCTCGAAGCGGCCTCGCTCGACGACGTGCGCGAGTTCTTTCGCGTCTGGTATCGGCCTGACAACTGCACGCTCACGGTCGTCGGCGACTTCGCGCCCGATGAAGCGAAGCGGCTGATCAACGATTATTTTCTCGAGATCCAGCCCGGCGGGTCGTTTCCGCCGTTCGATCTGGAACGCCGTCCGCCGCCGCACGAGACCCGTGAGACGTTCGCGTCGCAGGTGCAGTTGCCGCGGCTCTATCGCCTCTATCACCTGCCGAAGATGGGCGACGCGGACTGGATTTACGGCGACCTGCTGAGCACGATCCTCGCGTCCGACAAAGCCAGCCGGCTCGATCGCGTGCTCGTGCACGAGAAGCAGATCGCGCAGGACGTGGCCGCGTACGTGTTGCCGACCGAGGCCACCGGGATCCTGATGCTGCAGGCCACGGCGCGCGAAGGTGTTTCGATCGACGCCGTCGAAGCAGCGGTCGATGAAGAAGTGGCGCGCATCGCCGTCGACGGCATCACCGAGGACGAGCTCACCCGCGCGAAGAATCGCGCTGAAGTCGAATACGCCCATCAGCTCGAGACCTTCGACGCCCGCGCCGATCTCCTGGGCATGATGTCGACGTACTTTGGCGATCCGTCGCTGGTACACCGGTGGCTCGATCCCTATCGCGCCGCGACCGCCGAGAACCTCGCGCACGTCGCGCGCAAGTACCTCATCCCCGAGAACCGCGTCACCAGCCTGTTCGTGCCGGAAGCCCAGTCATGACCACGATCGACCGTTCCACCGCTCCGCTGCCGGCCGAGCCGCGGCCGTATCACTTCCCGCACATCACGCGGACGACGCTGCCTAACGGTCTGCGCGTGCTGGTCGCGGAGAATCACAACGCGCCGCTGGTGTCGCTGCGCGCACTGGTCCGCTCGGGCGCCGATCACGACACGTTCAAGACGGCCGGGCTGGCGTCGATCACCGCGGACATGCTCGATGAGGGCGCGGGCGAGCGCGACGCGATCCGCCTCTCCGAGGACGTCGGCACGCTCGGCGGCTCCCTCGGCACCGGTGCCGATTGGGACGCGTCATACATTTCCCTCGACGTCCTGAGCCGCAACGCGCTTCCGTCGGTGGTGATCTTCGGCGACGTCACCGCCCGCGCCACGCTGCCGCCGGACGGACTCGAGCGCGTGCGCGCCGAACGGCTCAACGATCTCCTCCAGCAGCGCAACGAGCCGGGCGCGATTGCAGGAAAGCGCTTCTCGAGCCTCCTGTACGGCACCGGTGCGTACGGCAACACCGTCAGCGGCAATCCGGAGAGCGTCGCGCGCATCACCATCGACGACGTACGCCGCTTTTACGAGCAGCACTTCATCCCCAATCACAGCTCGGTCGTCGTCTCGGGCGACATCGACGCGGCCGGCGCGGTCGAACTGGTCACGAGCGCGCTCGGCCACTGGACGCGCGGCGAAGAGCCGCCGCGGCCGGTCGTGACGCCGAATGCGATTCACGACTCGCGCATCTACGTCATCGACCGCCCGCAAGCGGTGCAATCGGAGATCCGCGTCGGCCACCTCGGCGTGCCGCGCTCGTGCGAGGACTACTTCGCGCTGTCGGTGATGAACGCGATTTTCGGCGGCGTGTTCAACTCGCGCATCAATCTCAACCTGCGCGAGCGTCATGGCTACACGTACGGCGCGCGCTCGCAGTTCGCGTTCCGCCGCCAGGCCGGCCCGTTCGTCGTCGCCGCGCCGGTGCGCAACGAGGTGACGCGCGAGTCGATCGCGGAGATGGTGGCGGAGCTGCGCCGCATGCGCACCGGCGACGTCGACGACCGCGAGCTCGACGATACGAGGAACTACCTGATGGGCGTCTTCCCCGCGACCGTGCAGACCGCGTCCGACATCGCCAGCCGCCTCGTGGACATGGAGCTCTATGGACTACCAGACGACTACTTCGACCGCTACCGCGAGAACATCGCCGCGGTGACGAAGGACGAGATCACGCGCGTGGCAAACAAGTACCTCGACCCCGACCGCATGCTGATCGTCGTGGTCGGCAACGCGAAGGACATCCGCGAGCCGCTCGGAACCCTCGGCATGCCGGTGCACGATCTGGACATCGACGGCAACATGCTGCCGGTGGGCTGAGCCGCGCTTACGGCCCGCCGCCCGCCGGTTCCTCGGGTGCCTCGG
>CAMPKJ010000241.1 GCA_946887105.1 uncultured Acidobacteriota bacterium
GATCTCGTCCGGTCTACTACCATGGCAACTGCCGTTTTCAGGAGACTCTAAGACTACTCCGTCCGCACCCCGCGCTTCGTGACCAGGTACGTGGCGAAGCTTCCCAGCCAGTGCCCGCCTTCGTAATGCTCGCCGGTCACCGACGCCAGTCCCGCTTGCGCGTGTGCGTTTGCCGCGGCGAGAAGCTTCGCGCGGCGTTTGTCTTTTTCCGGTAATCCCGACGCGATGCCTTCGAGCATCCAGGCGCGGCTGAGATTGAGGCCGTCGAGGTGCGCGAGCTTGGGATCGCTCGGATCGGTGACGACGGCCGGCTGCAGGGTCATCTCCGGCATGAACTTCGTCAGCCACGACGCGAACTCGCGCGGCGGGAGCACGCGCCGCATGACGTCCGCCTCGGCGAGACACGGCGAGAGAAAGTCTTCGCCCGATGGCTCGTAGCGCAGCGGGCAGTTGCGGTCTTCGAGATAGAACGCGCGCGCCCGATCGCGCACGAGCTCCGCGAGCGCTTCGCCGCCGGCACCCGAATCGAGGATCAGTCCCAGCGCAAACGCGGTCTGGCTGTGCTCACCCGAGCGCACCGGATGCGAGAGCTTCGGCAGCCACGTGCGCAGGCGCGTCACCGCCGCATCTTCGAGCGGTTGGACGATTGCGTAGAGCGGATCCTTCGCCTCGCGCAGCTCGCCGGTGAGCTGGAGCAGCCACGCCAGTCCGTACGGCCGTTCGAAGCTCGCCCGTCCGGGACCATTCAGGTACGCGACTTCCTTCGCGATGTTCGCGGGGGTGATGCTCTTCGCGAGCGCCGCGCGCGCGTTTGCCGCGGACGGAGCGTCGGGAGCGAGTCGCGACAGCCGTGCCAGCAGCCAATGCCCGTGTACGGACGAATGCCAGTCGTAGCATCCGTAAAACGCCGGTGTCAGCGCGCGCGGCGGTTGCGCGTCCGCATCCGACTGCAGGACGTGCGCGATCTTGTTCGGATACTCCTGATGCACGCAGCGCAGCGCGAGAGCGGCGAAGCGATCCGCCGCGGCCGGATCGAGGGAGAGGGTGGCAGCGAGAACCAGCGCATCGAGCATGCGCCGAGTCTACGTCACCACATCTGCATCACGATCCACACGATCAGCGCGAGCGCAATCACGACCACGACGACTATGGTGATGGCGCTGCTCTTCGTCGAGCTGGAGCTCACCGTTTCCACGATCACGCGGCGCTCGGAGTGGCCTTCGGTTTCTTCAGGTTTCGCCATGGGAAGCGGTGTCAGCAACGCCAGTGCCACGAGTCAGACCGCGCGACGTGACGAGGAAGATCGGGATGGCCAGGCAGGAGAGCGCGGCCGCGGCGGCGAAGGCGGTGCCGAGGCTCCAGCGCGCGCCGATTGCACCGATGGCGATCGACCCGAGACCGATGCCGGTATCGAAGGCGAGGATCACGCTGCCGAACGTGCGGGCGCGGAACTGCTCGGCCGTGTTCGTCACGACGAACGTCATGAAGGAGGGAAACGAGGCGCCGAGGCCGATGCCGAAGAGGATCCCGGCGGCGATCATCTGCGCGCGCGTGATCGCGATCGCGAGCAGCGCGAACGCGAACGGCATCGCGGCGAACGCGGGATAGAGCAGCACGCGCGGATCGCGCCGGTCGCCGAAGCGCCCGGTCAGGATGCGCACGGCCACGACACTGGTCGCGAAGACGGTGAAGAAGAGCGATTCCGGCTGGATGCCGCGCTCGCGCGAGAGGATCGCCACGTAGCTGGTGATGCCGCCGTAGCCGAACGAAACGACCGCGAACGAGATCGAGGTCTTGAGCACGCGCCAGTCCCACAGATCGAGCACGCGCGGCAGCGAAGCCTTCCCGTGACGCGCCGCATCGGCCGGCAGACGCGACGCCCACACGGCCATCAGCGCGGACAGCACCGCGATCTCCGCGCACAACGCGAACCATCCGAGGCGGTGCACCTGCATTCCGACGGCGGGAGCGATGGCGATGGCGGCGGTCGGCGCGAGCCCCCAGTATCCGAGTCCTTCCGTGCGGCGCGAGGCGGGGATGAAGTCGGTCATGATCGCGGATGCCGCGGAGAGGATCGACGACCAGATCGCGCCGTGTGCGACCGCGATCACCAGCACGACCGGCAACCATGGCACCACGCCGTACGCGAGCGAAAACGCGACGAACAGCAGCGACGCCACGATCAGCATCCGCCGCCGTCCGATCAGATCCGCGACCGTGCCCATGACCGGCGCCGCGAACGCGGACGCGAACGTGTACACCGCCAGAAACATCCCCGCCGCGGCCTTGCTCCCGCCGAGCTCGATGATGCGCAGCGGAATGACCGGCAGCAGCTGAAACGCGGAGAAGAACGTCCCGAACTGAAAGAGCCAGAGCGAGATGAATCGCGGCGTGAAGAGCGGCGGACGTTGCACGAACGGATCGTCTCATACCGTACTGACGTCATTCCAAGCCATGCGATCATGACGCGCTCATGAAGCTGTTCGAACTGCTGCGAAAGGAATCCACGTTCTCCTTGCGCACGCTGCTGCTCGTCGCGGGCGTGGCCGGTTTGAGCAATGCCGGCGTGCTCGCGCTCATCAACCTCGGCGCAGCACAGGCGTCCGAACGCCGCACCACGTGGCTCGTGCCGATCCTCTTCGTGCTCGCGGTGAGCGTCTACTCGATCGGATTGCGGTACTTCATGGCCACGTCCATCGCGCAGGTCGAGATGGTGCTCGATCGCCTGCGCATCCGCCTGGCCGACAAGGTGCGCCGCTTCGATCTCGAACCGCTCGAGCACATCGGCAAGACCGTCATCTACGCCGCCATCACCAAAGAGACCGGCGCGATCTCGCAGTCCGCACAGGCGGTGGTGGTCGGATTTCAGGCCGGCGTGCTGGTCTTCTTCACCGCCATCTACGTGGCCGTGTTGTCGAAGATGGCCTTCGTGCTCACCGCGATCACGGCGCTGCTGATCGCGCTCACGTTCCTGCGGCGCAGCAAAGAGCTGAACCGCGAGCAGCACGCCACCATGCGCCGCGAGAACGACCTCTTCGATCTGCTCACGCACCTGCTGGAAGGCTTCAAGGAAGTGCGTCTGAACCGGCAGCGCAGCGACGCGCTGTTCCGGCACTACGTGCAGATCTCCGACTCCGCGATGCGCATGAAGATCCGCACCATGGCCCAGATCTGCCGGTCGTTCATCCAGTCGCAGGTGTCGTTCTATTTGCTGATGGGCGTGATCGTGTTCATCGTTCCGCGATTCAGCGCGACCTACACCGGGGAGATCGTGAAGATCGCCGCGGCGGTGCTGTTCGTGATCGGGCCGCTCTCCGGATTGATCGGCATGGTGCCCGCCATCGCCATCTCGAACGCCGCGGTCGAGAACATCGAACGTCTCGAAGAGACGCTCGATCGCTCGCTGAGCGCTCGCGCGAAACAGGTCACGCGCGTGCGGACGCTGCAGAGCTTCCGCGAGATCTCGCTGGAAAAGGTCAAGTTCAGCTACCAGGATGAGAGTGGCGCGACGTTCACGGTCGGTCCGATCGACTTCACGATCGTGCCTGGCGAGGTGGTGTTCATCGCCGGCGGCAACGGCAGCGGCAAGTCGACCTTCCTCAAGCTCTTCACCGGCCTGTACTTCCCGCAGGAGGGATCGATCCGGCTGGACGGGGCGCTCGTGAATGCCGACTCCTGCGATCGCTACCGCAGCCTCTTCGCGACTGTTTTCACCGACTTCCATCTCTTCGACCGGCTCTACGGTCTGTATGACTTGCCGGACGAGGAAGTGGAGCGCCGCCTCGACCTGATTGAGATGCGCGGCAAGACCGGCGTCGTCGATTCCGCGTTCACGACGCTCGAACTGTCGGGCGGCCAGCGCAAGCGGCTGGCGCTGATGGTCAGCATGCTCGAAGACCGGCCGGTGTACGTCTTCGACGAAGTGGCCGCCGATCAGGATCCTCCGTTCCGTAGAAAGTTTTACAAAGAGATCCTTCCTCTTCTGCAGCGAAGCGGCAAGACCGTGGTCGTCGTGACGCATGACGACCGCTACTTCGAAGAGGCGGACCGGCTGCTGAAGATGGACGAAGGGAAACTCGTCCGCTACGCGCTGGCGCCGGCGTCGTAATTCGTCCCGCGCGCCGTCCTCTTTTGGACCGGCGGCCGGGAGGGAACGCCGTAGACTTCCCAAGGACGGAAAAAAGTCCGGATACCCAACGCCAGTCCGCCAGATCGGGTCCGAAAAAAAGGGGAGAGAGCCCAATGTCCGTGGACGTCGCTGCCGAAGCGGCTGCTTCCGGCCGTTCAGGTCAACCGTGTCCCTTGTCGGAGGGACAACTGGGGATCTGGCTCGGCCAGATGCTCGATCCAGCGAGCACCGGCTACAACGTCGGCGAGTACCTGGAGATCGCCGGCGCGGTCGATCGCGATCTGCTCGAGCGAGCGTTGCGCCGCGTGGTGGCGTCGACGGATGCGCTGCGCGTCCGCATTTTCCAAACGGACGACGGACCGCGCCAGCAGATCCTCGAGGAGATCGAATGGACGATGCCGTTCTTCGATCTGTCAGCAGAACGCGATCCGCGCGCGGTTGCAGAAGCGTGGATGCGCGCCGAGCTCGATCGGCCGTTCGATCTCGGCGCGGAGCCGCTGTTCTCCTTCGCGTTGTTCCGCGTTGCGGCGGATCATCATTACTGGTTCGCGCGCTATCACCATCTCATCGTCGATGGTGCGTCGGTGGCGATGCTCTCCGAGCGCGTCGCCGATACGTACTCGGCGCTCGCCGCCGGGCGCGAGCCGATCGACATCGCCAGCTCGTGGCGCGAGGCGCTGGACGAGGAGGAGCGGTATCGCGCGTCGGCGCAGCACGCGCTAGACGCGGCGTTCTGGCGCGAACGATTGCACGCGCGTCCGGAGCCGGCGACGTTCTCCGGCAAGCCGCCGGCGCATCCGAAGGGATTCGTCCTGCGCGCCGGGTTGCTCCCGCGCTCGGTCGCAATGCAGTTGCACGCGATCGCCGCGCGCCATGGAACGAAACTCACGCAGGTCGTCGCCGCCGCCGCCGCGATCTACGCGCACCGCCTCCGTGGCGCATCCGAGGTCATGGTCGGAATGGCGGTCTCCGGCCGCGGCAATCCGCGCCTGCGTCCGATCGTCGGCACGCTCGCGAAGATGCTGCCGCTGCGCATCGCCATCCATTCCAGCGACACCATGGAGTCCTTCCTCGGCCGCGTCGCCAGTGGCGCGCGCGACCTGCTCCAACATCAGAACTACAGCGAGCTCGCACTGCGCCGCGATGCGGGGCTGCTCCCCGAAGAGCAGATTTATGGGACGAACGTGAACGTGATGTCGCTGCCCTACGACTTCACGTTCGGCGGGCATCCCATCGAGAAACACGGGCTGTTTCACTGGCGGATCAACGACCTCGACGTGGTGATCTACAACAGCCACGGCGCGGGCGATCTGCGCGTCGATCTGATCGCCAACGCGTGCAATTACACGATGGACGACCTGGCCGTCCATCAACGCCGGTTTCATCGCCTGCTCGAGCAGTTGGCGTTTGCCGATCCGCATGCACCGCTGTACCGGCTCGATCTGGCCGGCGACCGGACGCAGCTCGACCGCTTCAACGCGACGGAGCAGGAGGTGTCGCCGGCGCTCGTGCCGGAGCTGTTCGAGGCTCAGGTCGCGCGCGATCCGCAAGCGGTGGCGCTGATCGCGGGCGATGCGTCGCTCACGTATGCGGAGCTGAACGCGCGCGCGAACCGGCTCGCGCATTGGCTGATCGCGCAGGGCGCGGGGCCGGAGCGCGCGATCGGGATTTCGCTGGAGCGCTCGATCGGTTTCGTGGTGGCGTTGCTGGCGACGCTGAAATCGGGCGCCGCGTATCTGCCGCTCGATCCGAAGTATCCGCACGCGCGTCTGGCGACGATGGTCGCGGACGCGGCGCCGCTGCTGGTGATCCGCGATCTGCCGGGCGGCCATCCGCGCGATGACAATCCGGCCGCGCCGCTGCTCCCGGGGAACGCGGCATACGTGATCCACACCTCGGGATCCACGGGCGTGCCGAAGGGCGTGGTCGTCGACCATCGCGCGCTCGCGAACAAGATCGCCACGCTCATCACATCTCTCGGCATCGCGCCGTCCACCCGTTACGCCGCGACGACGTCCATCGGCTTCGATCCGCTGCTCGAACAGCTGCTCGTTCCGCTGTGCGCCGGCGCGACGTCGGTGCTCGTGCCCGATGCGATTCGCGACGACGCGCCGCGGTTCGTGAGCTACGCGAAACGTCACGCGCTGTCGGTGTTCGACGCCAGTCCGGCGCTCGTCGAGGGATTGCTGCATGGCGGCGATTTGTCGTTGCGGCTCGACACGATGTTGATCGGCGGCGATGTGCTGCCGCCGAACGTCGCGCAGTCGCTGCTCGCTGCCGGTGTCGCGCGGCGCGTGCTCAATGTTTATGGACCGACCGAGGCGTGCATCGATGCCACGGCGCACGAGATCGCCGGCGTCGATGGAGCGATTCCGATCGGCGCGCCGCTGCCGAACTACCGGCTGTACGTGCTCGACGGAGTGCTCGAACCGGCGCCGATCGGTGTGGCGGGGGAGCTGTACATTGCGGGCGCCGGTCTGGCGCGCGGCTACCACGCACGGCCGGCGCTGACCGCGGAACGTTTCGTCGCCGACCCGCACGCGAGCGGCGCGCGCATGTACCGCACCGGCGATCTCGCACGGTGGCGCGAGGACGGAGTCCTGGAGTTTCTCGGACGCGCGGACCATCAGGTGAAAGTCCGCGGCTTCCGCATCGAGCCGGGCGAAGTCGAGGCGGCGCTGCTCGCGCAGCCGTCGATCGCAAAGGCGCTGGTGACCGTGCGCGAAAAGCAACTCGTCGCGTATGTCGTCGCAGCGCAGGATGCATCGATCGATCGTGCGGCGCTGCGTCGCGCGCTTGCGGCGCGATTGCCCGATCACATGGTGCCGGCGGCGTTCGTGGTCCTGCCGCGCATGCCGCTCACCGCCGCGGGGAAAATCGATCGCGCCAGTCTGCCTGTGCCGGAGCGCCAGCTGGAGACCTATCGCGCGCCGCGAACCGCCGAGGAGGAGATTCTTTGCGCGTGTGTCGCGGAGGTGCTCAAGCTCGGTCGCGTCGGCATCAGGGACAACTTCTTCGCACTGGGCGGCGACAGCATCCTCTCCATGCAGCTCGTGACGCGCGCGCGCCGTGCGGGACTCGAGCTCACCCCGCGCGACGTCTTCGAGCGCATGACCGTCGAAGCGCTCGCGCCGGTATGCGTTCGCCCGGCCGCGACGCCGCCGCAACGATGGGACGCCGCGGACGCGATCGGCGACGTGATCCCGACCCCGATCATGCGCGCCCTCTTCGAGCGCGGCGGCCCGATTCACCGCTTCCACCAGTGGATGC
>CAMPKJ010000242.1 GCA_946887105.1 uncultured Acidobacteriota bacterium
GCACGACGAACGGCCGGCGCTCTATCGCCTGATCCGCGGAAACGATCAGCGGCTCCACTTCATCGATGGACGCCTCGCTGCCGGACACGATGGCCAGCCACAGGCGCAGCTCGCAGAGGCGCACGGCCTGCGGCTTCAGGTCGACGCCGTACAGCGAACGCGCGACGATGCGCCGGCGCAGATCGCGCGGAACGTCATTCGTGCGCGCGCGCCACAGCCGCTCGATGGCGCCGAGCGCGGAGAGCAGGAACGCGCCGGAGCCGCAGGCGGGATCGAGGATGGTGATGCGCTCCAGCTTTTCGACACCACCATCGCCGAGCCACGTGGTGATGGCGCGCTCCACGAGCACGTCCACGATCTCCTTCGGCGTATAGAAGCTGCCGCTGGCGGCGCGCTCGTCCGCGGCCATGAGCGACTCGAACACCTTGCCGAGCATCTCCGGATCGACGTGCGTTCCGGCCGCGTCGCTTTCATCGAGCCGGAAATCGAACTTCTCGAAGACTTCTTCGAGCACGCGCCGCATCAGCTCGTTCGGCAGATGCACGTGCGGATGGCGCACCTCGAACGGCGACGGCTCGAACAGTCCGCCGTTGAGATACGGCACGCGTCCGAGACGCCGCGCCGAGAACGAACGCTCGCGCACCGGCGTGTTCAGGCAATCGAAGAAGAGAGGGATCAGGACCTCGAAGAAGAACTCGCCGCCGATCCGCGTCTCCAGCTCCAGCCGGTCGACGAGGAACCGCCGCTCGCCGTTGAGCCAGCCCTTCTCCTGGACGAACGACAGAAACAACAGCCGCGAGAGGATGAGCAGCGCCTCGCCATCGACCGCATCGCGCTCTTCCCCGGGAAACGCGCCGGCGAGCGCTGCGGCCACGTCGTTCACCGCGGTGCGGAAGCGCTGGAAGAACTCGCGCGTCACGCTCTCGCGATCGAGCGCGCGGTCGTAGATGCGCGGCAGCGAATCGCCGTCACCCGCGGCGAGCAGGTTCAGGCGGTCGATCGCGTGGGCGGTCGGGCGGTCGAGATCGACATCCAGCCGCCGCAGCGATCGCTTCTCGGACAGATCGAATATCGAGAACGCATTTTCGTATACGTATGCAAGCGCTGATTTTTTTTGACGATTGTATGCACGATAACTGCGCATGAATTCCGCGATCGCTTCTTCCGCCACCGTGCCGGTGAGCAGGAAGAGGTCGAATCGCGGCATGCGCGCGGCGAGCGTGAGGTGCGCCTCGCCGTTCCAGGGGATGCTCACGCCGCCGCGCCGCCACTCGGCAGGATCGATGTCCACCGGCGCGATCGGGTAGCCGAGATCGCGCAGCAGATCGAGGACGGCGGAGGGGCCGGTGTATTCTCTGAGGCGGGCCGGCGTCAGCATGGCCGTCCCTCCACCTGATGCCGATCCGCTGGGCCTATCTGAAGCGAGTCCTCGCCGGTGCCATCTTCGGGCTGTACATGGCGCACCTGCTGTACTTCCTCAATCCGCAGGTGGAGATCACGCCCGGCCGGTTGGCCAGCGTCACGCTGGTCTACGGAATCATCTGCGGGTTCCTGTTCGGCTCGATCCTGTGGGGGTTCCGTGCATTGCGCGTCTGGCTCCTCGGCCGTCCGGATCCGTACCGCACGCACGGCTTCGGCTTCGTGGTCAGCGCGGCGTTCGTGTCGTCGTTCATCTACTGGATGCACCTCCAGCTGCTGCGCATCGATCTGTATCTGCCGATCGGCGCCGTGCGCATCCTGTCGAAAGCGACGAACGTGATCACCGCCACGGCGTTCGTACTGCTCGCGCTGTGGGTGATCGAGCGCGATGCCGACCGCCGCACGTCGCGCGCGATCTTCTTGATCGGCGCGCTGTTGATCGCGCTCTCCGCGGTGTTCCTCTACCAGCGCCGCGACAGCTATCGCACCGACCGCAGGGAAGTGGTCGTGACGACCATTCGCGCGGTGGCCGGCGAGCCGGTGATCTTCGTGGCGATCCGCAATCTGCCGTACGACTGGATCGTGACGATGAAGGGCGAAGGACTCGTGCCGTGGCTCGGCGCGGCGACGGAGAGCGCGTACTTCACGCGCCTCGAGCCGTTCCCGACCACCAGTCCGAAGTCGCTGTGGGCGTCGCTCGCGACCGGCAAGCTGCCCTACCGTCACGGCGTCACGGGACGCTTCGCGTACAAGACGCCATTGCATCCCGAGCCGTTCCTGCTGCTGCCGTACGGCGTCGGTTTCCGCGCGTGGGGATTGATCCCGCCGGTCGCGCGCATTTCCGCGCCGCTGCCTTCGGGCGAGGGGTTGCCGGTCTGGACGCTGTTCCAGCGCCTGCAGCTCCCGGCGCAAATAGTGCGCTGGCGATCGGTGAAGACGGAGGAACGGCAGCGGACCGATGTCGCACCCGCGTCGAAACGCTTCGATGCCACCGGCAGCGCGCGCCCGCAGATCCTGGCCGCGCTGAGCGCCGATCTCGGCGCCGCCGCGGCGATCCGCGGCGATGTCGCGCTGACGGCGGTGGAGCTCGACGGCTTCGAGATCGCGCAGCGTGCGATCCGCGTCTACGCGAATGAAATCCCGCCGCGGGGCAGCGTGAAAGGCGACGCCGTACGCGCGTACGTGCAGCAACTCGATCGCGCGCTGGCCGAGATCGCGCGCAGGCATCCCCGTCACCGGCTGGTGGTCTGCTCGCCGCACGCGGTCACGCCGCCGCGGCTGCCGGCGAACGTGTTCGCGCTCGTCGCCGGCGCGATCACGCCCGGCGATCCCGGCGCCGACGACGGGTTCCTGCTCGTCACCGGACCGGATGCCGCGCATCGCGAGAATCCCGCCACCGCGCGGGTCGTCGACGTGGTCCCGACGCTGCTCTTCGCGGGCGGGCTGCCGATCGGGCGCGACATGGACGGCCGCGTGATCACCGACGCGTTCACGGACGAGATGCTGCGCCGCCATGCACTGTCCGTGATCCAGACGTACGAGGCCGAGCGCGTGATCGTGCGCCGCGGCGGCGGCTGAGGCGCGAGTCACCACGGCTGCCACTTTCCGGTCTCGCGCATGTAGCGCAGCACGCGCACCTTCGCGGTCGTACCGAACACGCGCACCGCGTAGAGATCCTGCCCGCGATCGGTGATGTAGATCGTCCCCGGCGTCGATTGTCCGAGCGGTGAGAAGGAGCAGATGGTCGAAGTGTTGAAGACCACCGGCGACTTGTTCGGCGCCAGCAGGTCGCCGTCGGGATCTTTGATGGCGATGTCGAGCAGTCCGATCGTGACGGCATTCGAAGCCGGCAACACCACGCGCGGCCGTGCGATCAGACGATCCTTGCCGCTCTTGATGTCGTCGTTGCGAACGCCATCGCCATCGCCGTCCTCGTAGACCGCGAAATGCCACTGCCCGCCGAGGAGCAGGAACTTCATCCCGCAGTTCACGTTGTGCGCGATGGCGCGGGAGCGGGTCTGGCGGAACTGCGTGCGCAGCTCGGCTGCCGCTGCCTTGAGCGCCGCCTGGCGGCGCATCCTGCCGAACGACGGCAGCGTGACGGCCACCATCAATCCGACGATGGCGATGACGATCAGAAACTCGATCAACGTGAAACCGCGCTGCTGTCTGGACACACGTTCTCCTTTCGGGAAAAGCGGGAAAGAGGAAGAGGAGGGCGGCCGCCGCACCGCGTTTCACGGAGCGGCGGCCGCGTGGGGCGGGAGCGTCAGTTCGACGCCGTGGAGGTGGGCTTCTTGGCGGCCGCTTTGCGCGGGCTGCGGACTTTGCTGGAGAGGGTGCTCTTGCCTTCGATCGTGACGTAGGGCGACAGGCCTTCGAAGGTCTTCGCGCCGATGCCTTTGACCTGCATCAGGTCCGTGGCCTTCTTGAACGGGCCGTGCTCGGTGCGGTACTCGACGATGCGCTGCGCGACCTTTTCGCCGACACGCGGGAGCAGCGCGAGCTGCGACGCCTCGGCGGTGTTGATGTTCACCACGCCCGCGGGCGCGGCGGACGGCTCGGCCGCGATGGCAGCGGCGGACATCGAGAGAAGAACGAGGGTGAGTGCAAGGATGTGGAGGGACTTCCGCATTGGGTCTTGACTCCTTTCTTGTGGGTCGTTTGAGGTTGATTGATGGGTGGACTGGTCTCCGTCGCTTCGGTACTGCCTCGGTTCTGTTCCACACCGAACCGTGTCTTTCACTCCTTCTGTTAGCGCTTCGTCGCTCAGCACCACCTCCTTTCGCGGACAGACCAGTTCAAACCGGCATCCACGACGGCGAGATTGGCAAGTTGTTGAGGAGGCGCGAGTTACGCGGTACGCGCGATGACGGGAGTGTCAAAATCTTTTGCGCGCGCGGAGGAAAAACGAAGGAAGTCGCAGAGTCGCAAAGTCTCAGAGTCGCAAAGAGGTCGAACTGCGCTGTCCTTGAGACTTTGAGACTCTGCGACTTTGCGACTTTCCCGGCGCGCTATACTCGATCGAGCCGCCTGATGAAGGAAAAGCGCGACATCTACCGCTTCCTCCACGTCACACCGAGGCGGATCTTCGAACAACTCGATCAGTACGTCGTCGGCCAGCGGCACGCGAAAGAAGTCCTGGCCATCGCCGCGTACAACCACCTCAAGCGCATCGAGTACCTGAAGTTCGGCGGCGAGGTGTCGATCCGCAAGTCGAACATCCTGCTGATCGGACCATCCGGCAGCGGCAAGACCTATCTGGCGCGAACGCTCGCGCGCGTGCTCGACGTGCCGTTCGCGTACAACGACGCCACCGCGTTCACCGAGGCCGGGTATTACGGCGAAGACGTCGAGGTCGCGATCGGGCGATTGCTGTACGCCACCAACCAGAACGTCGACAAGGCGCAGACCGGCATCGTGTTCATCGACGAGATCGACAAGATCGCGCGGCGTGCGAACAGCGGACGCACCGGATCCGGCCAGCGCGACATCGGCGGCGAAGGCGTGCAGCAATCGCTGCTGAAGATCCTGGAGGGCGAGAAGCTCTTCGTGCCGATGAACGTCACCGCCAACTGGAACAAGCACGACTTCGTCGAGATCGACATCTCGAACATCCTCTTCATCTGCGCAGGCTCGTTCTCGGAGATGGAAGAGGAGCCGGACGGACGCAAAGTGGGATTTTTCGAGAACGCTCCGCCGCCGCCGCGCGAGATCACCGCCGAGGATCTGGTCAAGTACGGCTTCCTGCCGGAGCTGCTCGGACGGCTGCCGTTGCGCGTCGAGCTGCACCATCTGTCCGCATCCGATCTGGTCACCATCCTGACCGAGCCGCGCGAGGCGATGATCCCGGAGTACCAGCGGCTCTGCGCGCTCGATCAGATCCAGCTCGAGTTCACGCGCGAGTCGCTCTACGAGATCGCCAACGCCGCGATCAAGCAACGCCTCGGCGCCCGCGCGCTGCGCGCCATCCTCGAGAAGGTGCTGCACCCGATCCTCTTCCTCGGCCCGGAACGCGCAGGGGAGCGGATCGTGGTGGAAGTGGAGGACGTGCGGCGCTCGATCCCGCAGTCCTGAGGAACGCAATGCAAACGATTGGAATCGCAGCGAAGACCACCTCTCGCGATGCGCTCGCATACGCGCAGAAGGTGGGCGGAGAGCTGCGCGGACGCGGCTTCACCGTGGTCTGGGACGAGGAGATGGCGCGCGAGCTGGGCATCACCAGCGACACCTCGCCGAAGGCGCAGATCGGACGCACCACGGATCTGTTGATCACATTCGGCGGCGACGGAACGCTGCTGTCCGTCGCGCGGCATGCGTCCGAGCACGTGCCGATCATCGGCGTGAACATGGGCACGCTCGGCTTCCTCACCGAGATCCGGGTCGAGGAGTTCCCGCACGTGCTCGATCAGGTGCTCGCGGGCGACTACAACGTCGAGCCGCGGGTCACGTTCGAAGTGTCGGTGTCGGGACCGAACCGCGACGGCGGCTTGCGGTACCGCGTCCTCAACGACTGCGCGATCAACAAGAGCGCCGTCGCACGCATCATCGAGATGCGCGTGAGCGTGGCCGGCCTGTTCGTTTCCACGTTCCGCGGCGATGGCCTGATCGTGGCCACGCCGACCGGATCGACGGCGTACAACCTCTCCGCGGGCGGACCGATCATCTATCCCACCATGGGTGCGGTGGTGCTCACGCCCATCTGCCCGCACATGCTCACCAATCGCCCGCTCGTGCTTCCGGACGAGCTCGACATCGAGATCGCACTGACCACACCCGATGCGAAGGACATCTTCCTCTCGCTGGACGGCCAGGAAGGCTTCGAGATCGGGGACGAAGACCGGATCTGCGTACGAAAGTCCGAAGAACGGGTACTCTTAGTCCAGTCACCCGACAAGAATTACTTCGACGTCTTACGCAACAAACTCAAATGGGGCGAAGGATGAGAACCGTATTTGCGTTCGTGTCGTTGCTGCTCGTCGCCGTCAGCAGCCGCGCGGCGGATCCGCTCTATCTCGATCAACTGATCGAGATGCCGCTGTCCACGCTGCAGACGCAATTCGAAGGACTGCGCAAGGAAGGTTGTTACCGCATCGGTGAAGGCCGCTACCTTCTGCTGACCATGGACAAGAAGGACGGCAAGCCGTGGCGCGTCGCGCTATCGGCGGATATGCCGTGCCGCAAGGCGATCGAGGGACCGGCGGTCGACGTTCGCCATCGCAAAGGCGTGGAGCTCGGCGACTCGACCATTCAGGTGGTGGAGAAGATGGGCCGTCCCGACGCCGCCGCCGCACCGGAGACCGCGCTCAAGCGCCTCGGCGACATGGAGTACTTCTACGTCTGCCGGCTCTCGGATAGCTGCGCGCGCCACACGAGCGTGTTCATCAAGGACGGGCTCGTGTCGGCAGTCGCGGAGTGGTACAGCCAGTAGCGGTTCCTCGGAGTTCCTCGGAGTTCCTCGGTTCCTCGGAGTGGATCGAACTGCGCGGGCGTCTCCCCTCCGAGGAACGCCGAGGAACCGCCTATCGCAGCGACTGCTCGTACGTCGCGCGTACCGCGGCCACGTACGCGCGCGTCTCGCGGTACGGCGGGACGCCGCGATACTTCGCCACCGCACCCGGCCCGGCGTTGTACGCCGCAAGCGCGAGATCGAGATCGCCGTCGAACGTATCGAGCAGCGTGCGCAGGTAGCGCGTGCCGCCGAAGATGTTCTCGCGCGCATCGAAGGCGTTGCGCACGCCGAGGTAACGCGCCGTCTCGGGCATGAGCTGCATGATCCCGATCGCGCCTTTGCTGGAGACCACGTCCGCTCTCCACGCCGACTCGCGACGCGCCACCGCGGCCACGAGTCGCGGATCGACGCCGTGCATGCGCGATGCTTCCTCGACGGTGGCGGCGAGCTCGCGCGGCGCGGGCGCGGACGCGCGGCCGTCGAAGATCTGCGAGCCGAACGGGCGGAAGCCGATCGTGCGCGAGC
>CAMPKJ010000243.1 GCA_946887105.1 uncultured Acidobacteriota bacterium
CATGCATGGTGCCGCCCGTCCGCCAGGTCCCTCCACTCACGCTCGGGATGACATCCGTTACCGCGACATGAGGATCAGCGTGCGATCGACGACCTGCGAGGTCGTCACATCGAAGTACGGCCGCGAGATCGTCACGCGCGGGCGGTTCGGCCGCGGGGCGATCTCGGCCGCGCGGTATGTGCCGACGGCTTTCGTCACGTCCGTGGCGAGGTTCATCTGCTTGATCAGTCCCTCGATCGCCTTGATGTCCGCCGCGAAATCGCCCGCGCGGTAATACGCCGGCGGCTTGGCGGCGCTGAGCGTGTTGTTGATGTCGGCGGCGATCTCCTGGTATCCGTACTGCGTCGCGTAGTACTGCGCGACCTGCTCGAGCGGCGCATCGGTGTCGTACACGGCGGTGGGCGGCGGTTCCTGCGACGGGTCGATCACCCGGTGCGCCGACTTGATGTTCTCGGTCAGTTGTCCCATGTAGCGGGAGCCGGGGTAGACCACGAAGCTGAACGCCTCCGGCTCGGCATACTCCTCCTCGCCGCTGCACGCGACGAACACGGCGGTCAGCACCAGGAGCATGGAAAGCAACGTATTGCGATGGTTCGACAAGAGTTCCTCCAGGAAAACGATTCGGGCGCGCATTATACGGAGCGCGGGTCGGAACCGTCGGCAACCTTCTCGCATCCCCCTCGCCGCGGGGCATTTCTCTCGCTTGTGAAAAGTTTCTCTAGTCCATAGAATCCCGCCGCCTGCGGATTGTGCTTACCTATGTCAGTTCAGAAAATCGATAGTCCCGACACGATCATCCCGCGCAAACCCGGCGTCGCCCCCGGCGAAGGTCCGGAAAAGGGACTGATCACGCTCCCCGGGGAGTCCGAGCGCGAGCTCGAAGGCCTCGGCGGTGCCTCCTACGTCACCACCAAGCTCGACCAGGTGGTGAACTGGGCCCGCGGCAACTCGCTCTGGCCGCTCCCGTTCGGCACGGCCTGCTGCGCCATCGAGTTCATGTCGATGGTGTCGTCGCACTACGACATCTCCCGCTTCGGCGCCGAGGTGGTGCGCTTCTCGCCGCGGCAGGCGGATCTGATGATCGTGGCCGGCACCATCGTCGACAAGATCGCGCCGGTCCTCAAGAAGATCTACGACCAGATGCCGGAGCCGAAGTACGTGATCGCCATGGGCGCCTGCGCGACGTCGGGCGGCTTCTATCGCGCCTATCACGTCGTGCAGGGCATCGACGAGATCGTGCCGGTGGACATGTGGGTGCCGGGTTGTCCCCCGACTCCCGACGGACTGATGTACGCGATCCTCAAGCTGAAAGAGAAGATCGAGCGCGGGGAGATTCGGCGCTGAACCGGTCAGGTTCACGTCAAACACGATGAGTACTCTCACAAAGCTGAGCGCCATCCCCTACACCGGCCCCGCGCCGACGAACCGCCAGCCCTACGTTCCCGCCGAGGCAGCGCTCACGGATGCGCGCGGCGCGGAGATCGCGGCAAAAATCGCCAATCCCGCCATGACGCAGGAGAGCGGCCAGGACATGGCCACGTTTCTCGTCGAGCGCGCGCGCATCGTCGACGTCCTGCGCGCGCTGCACGATCATCCCGAGCTGCGCTTCACGTTGCCGCTCGACCTCTTCGGCGCCGATTATCCGAACCGTCCGCGCGACGCAGGCGGACGCTTCGACGTCATCTACCAGCTCTATTCGCTGCAGAACAACGAGCGCGTGCGCCTCAAAGTGCGCGCCGCCGAAGGCGAGAGCGTACCGACCAGCGTGGGCGTGTTCGAAGGCTACGACTGGTACGAGCGCGAAGTCTTCGACATGTTCGGCATCAAGTTCGACGGACATCCGAACCTGCGCCGCATCCTCACGCACGAGATGTTCGAAGGACACCCGCTGCGCAAGGACTACGATCCCGCGCAACGCTGGCTGCTCACCGAGGCGGGGGTCTCGACCATTCAGCCGAAGATCGCGCCGGAGTTCGATCAGCCGGCCGAAGACTCCGACTACGAGCGCGTGACGCTGAACCTCGGGCCGTCGCATCCGGCCACGCACGGAACGCTGCGCATCGTGGTCACGCTCGACGGCGAGAAGATCATCGGCGCCGAGAGCGAGATCGGCTACCTGCACCGCTGCTTCGAGAAGATGTCGGAGACGCACACCTACCAGCAGGTCATCCCGTTCACCGACCGCCTGAACTACTGCTCGGCGGTGATCAACAACGTCGGCTACTGCATGGCCGTCGAGAAGATGCTGGGCATCAAGGCGCCGGCGCGCGCCGATCACGTGCGGCTGATGCTCTCCGAGTTCTACCGGATCTCGGATCACATCATCTGCATCGGCACGAACCTGGTGGACATGGGCGCGCTGACGAACTTCTGGTACCTCTTTCAGCCGCGCGAAGAGATCATCGCGCTGGCCGAGTCGTGCAGCGGCGCGCGTCTGCTGCCGAGCTACCTGCGCATCGGCGGACTGGCCATCGACGTCCCGTCCGACTTCCTCGCGAACTCACAGCGCATCGTGAACATGCTCCCGCGCTTCATCGACGAGGTCGAGGCGCTGGTGATGAAGAACCGCATCTTCCGCGACCGCGTCGACGGCGTGGGCGTGATCTCGCAGGCGGACGCGATCAACTACGGATTCACGGGACCGTGCCTGCGCGCGACCGGCGTTCCGTTCGACGTCCGCAAAGCGTCCCCCTACCTCGGATACGAAACCTATGACTGGGACGTGCCGATCGCCGAAGGCGGCGATACCTACGCGCGCTTCCTGGTGCGCTTCGAAGAGATGCGCCAGTCGCTGCGCATCCTGCAGCAGGCCATCGATCGCGGACTGCCCCCCGGTCCGGTGATGGTCGACAATCCGTACGTGGCCCTTCCTCCGAAAGAGAAGGTCTACAACGAGATGGAGTCGCTGATCTATCACTTCAAGCTGATCATGCACGGCATCCAGCCGCCGGTCGGCGAGACCTACTTCCAGGTCGAAGGCGGCAACGGCGAGGTCGGCTTCTATCTCGTCTCCGACGGCACCAAGCAGCCGTATCGCGTGCGCGCGCGGCCGCCCTGCTTCCCGATCTTCGAGGCCTTCTCGAAGATGATCACCGGCCAGACCATCCCCGACGCGATCGCCGCACTCGGCTCGCTGAACATCATCGCCGGGGAACTGGATCACTAACCATGACCACCACTACCAGAGTCTCGCCCGGAGTCGTGAAAGTCGAACGGCACACGTTGTCGCTCGCCGAGCGCACCTATCTGCCGCAGGTCGTGGGCGGGATGGTGCGCACGCTCAAGCATCTGCTCAAAAATCTGTTCGGCATCACCAAGCTGCCGACCATTCAGTATCCCGAGGTCAAGCGCGTCTACTCGGAGCGCTTCCGCGGGCGGCACATCCTCACCACGCGCGAGGACGGCACCACGCGCTGCGTGGCGTGCTACATGTGCTCGACCGCGTGTCCGGCGGAGTGCATCACCATCGAGGCGGGCGAAGACCAGCGCACGCGCGAGAAGTTCCCGGTGCGCTACGACATCGATCTGCTGCGCTGCGTGTTCTGCGGCTACTGCGTCGATGCCTGTCCCGAGGATGCGATCTACATGACCCGCGACTACGAGATGGCCATCGACACGCGCGCGCGCGCCGTGGTCGGCCTGCGCGACCTGGTCGTGCCGCCCGATTTCCCGGTCGGTCCGATGGGTTGGCGTCCGTACTACGGCGCCATCCAGAAGCGCGGCACCGCGGGCGGAACCGGCGTCGGCCAGCCGCTGCGCGAGGCACCGTACGAAGATCAGGACCCGCCGAATCCGGACGTTTACCGGGGCGCTTGAGGAAGTCGCAAGGTCGCAAAGTCGCAAAGTCTCAAAGAAGTCGCCGCCGCGTCCTTTGCGACTTTGAGACTTTGCGACTTTGAGACCTCCCCGTCGGGTATCATCCTCGCGGGTTCCCCATGAAACCGCTCGAGACAAATATCGAAGAAGTGCTTCGACAGGCCATCCTGTCCGAAGTCGAAACGCGCGTGTACTACCAGAAGCTGGCCGAGCGCGCCGCCACAGCGGAAGTGCGGAAGCGGCTCCTGCAGCTCTCCGATCTCGAGCTCGTGCATCGTGCCAAGCTGGAGCGTAAGTACCGCGACATGCTCGGCGTACCGCCTCCCGATCCCGGTCCGGTGAACATCGACCTGCCGCCGGACATCGTGAATCTGGACATGAGCCGCGCGCTCAAATACGCGCTGGAGCGCGAGCGCGATTCGGAGAGCCACTTCCGCTTCCTGGCCGAGCGCGTACCGCCGACGACCGAGCTGGGGAAGCTGTTCGTCGAGCTCGCCGAGACCGAGTGGAAGCACAAGACCGATCTGCAGGCCGAGTACGATGCGTCGTCCCCGCCGGATCGCTTCCTGCTCGACATGTGAGGACGCTGGAAAGCGGCGGCACCAAGGTGCCACCAAACGAGATCAGGCGGGCGACGTATCGAAACGCCGCCCGCCTGAGCTCTCTCTCATACAACACGCTACCGGTTCTCGATACGGCGCGCTCTGTACAGGAGTCATGGTAGGCACTCACGGTCACGCGCCCGTTCACTTCAATATAAAAAATGAGTGAGATGCGAAAATCACCTCATCAAGACGTGACGGGCGCGCAATCGAAGCGTCATCGAACCGCAAAAGGAAGCCATGCTGATTTATCTCGATAACAACGCCACCACCCGCGTCGCCGACGAAGTCATCGCGGCGATGACTCCCTACTACCGCGAGCATTTCGGCAACGCGCACGCGATCCACTCCCTCGGCCGCCGCTCGCACGACGCCATCGAAGAGGCGCGCGCGGAGCTGGCGCTCCTGCTCGGCTGCGATGCGACTGAGGTGATCTTCACGAGCTGCGGGACCGAGGGCAATGCGCTGGTCATCCGCGGACTGACGGACCAGCGTCCGGACCGGCGCAAGGTGGTCACGACCTCCGTCGAGCATCCGTCCGTGCTCACTCTCCTTCGTGCCCTCGAACGCGCCGGAGTGATCGAGCTCGAGGTGGTGCCGGTGGACAGCGAAGGCGCCATCGACCTCGACGCGATGCGCGCCGCGATCGATGACCGCACGCTGCTCGTGACGGTGATGCTCGCCCAGAACGAGACCGGCGTGCTGCATCCGATCGCGGAGATCGCCAACCTCGCGCATGCGCGCGGCGCGCTCGTGCACGTCGATGCGGTGCAGGCGGCTGGGAAGGTGCCGCTCGCGCAGGACGAGCTCGGCGCGGATTTCATGACCATCTCCGGCCACAAGTTTCACGCGCCGAAAGGCGTCGGCGCGCTGACGATGCGCAAGGGTCTGGCGCTGCAACCGCTCTGGTACGGCGGCGGTCAGGAGCTCGGCCTGCGCTCCGGCACCGAGCCTGTGCCGTCGATCGTGGGATTGGCCGCCGCCTCGCGGCTCGCGCGAGCGGCTCTCGCATCGCAGGATCGCGTGCGCGCACTCCGCGACCGTCTCGAGTCCGCGATCCTCACGCGCGTCGCCGAAACCTCGGTCAACGGCGGCAGCCAGCCGCGGCTCGGCAATACGGCCAACGTCTCGTTTCACGGCTCCGCGGCCGATGCGATCGTGCGCGCGCTCGACGCGGAAGGCGTGTGCGTCTCCGCGGGCGCCGCATGTCACTCCGGCAAGGTCGAGCCGAGCGGCACGATGAAGGCCATGGGCAAGCCGCTGCACGAGGCGATGGGTGCGGTGCGCTTCTCACTCTCGCGCTACACGTCCGCGGAAGAGATCGAGCGGACTGCGGACATCGTCGCGTCCGTGGTGCGGCGTTAGTCGACGCGCGACCAGCACCACTCTTCGCCCGCGCCATCATCTCCTTCGACGCGCGCGCAGAGTTTCGCGTCCTTCATCCAATAGATGATGCGCTTCGGGAAGTCGTGGTCGGGATTCGCGAACACGACGCGCTGCTCCGCCGACTCGATCAGCCTGAACGGGGTCGGCGGCTGACCGCCGGGCTGCGCGAGATAGACGATGCCGTCCTTCGTTTCCGCGATGCGCATGAACTCGAAGCTGGTGCGCTTCGATGAGACATCGCGATGCGTGCCGAGGAGCAGACCGCCGCGCGGATCGGACCACTGCTCCTCCATCGCCACGCCGCCGATCGTGGCCGCCCAGTGACCGGACATCCAGGCCAGGTCGGCGATCTTCGTTTCCGCGTGCAGCGGAAGGGCGACCAGGAGCGAGAGCAGGAGCAGTCTCATCAGAGCACGATCGTGTAGGCGAGCGTCTTGAGGTCCGGCATCTTGTCGAGATAGACGTTGCCGTTGGTGTGGTCGATCTCGTGCTGGAAGATGCGCGCGGTGAAATCCTCGACTTCGATGTCCACCGGATCGCCGTCGTGATCGATGCCGCGCACGCGCACGCGTTTGTAGCGCGGCGTTTCGCCGCCGAGGAACGGAACGCTCAAGCAGCCTTCCCAGTCGGTGATGAGATCCGTGCCGATCGGCTCGTACGAGGCGTTGAACATCGCGCCGACGTTCACCTGCTTCACGCCGCGGCGCTTGGCCACGCGCTCCTGCACTTCGAACACGAACACGCGCAACGCCAGGTGCACCTGCGGACCGGCCAGTCCGACGCCTTCGTACGCGTGCATGGTCTCGATCATGTCCTCGAGCAGCGTCTTGTACTTCCCGGCCTTGATGTCCTTCACGTCCGCATCGGATGACTTCTCGCGCAGCACGGGATGTCCGAGGCGGGCCACTTTCAGAATCGACATGTCAGGCAGTGTATCGGGACGTTCTGCGCATACGCAATGCGATGAGCAGCGATACGGCCATCAGCGCGCCGCCGCCGTAGAACGCGCCCGGCGCCTCGGCAAGGTCGTAGAGAAATCCGGACAGCAAAGGTCCGAGAAAACGCGCCAGCGATCCGACCGAAGTGGCCAGTCCGAGAAGACTGCCGCGTTCATTCTCCGGCGCGATCTTCGAAAGCAGCGCGGTCAGCGCGGGATAGCAGAGCCCCTGTCCGATGGCGATGAGAAAGGCCACGACGTACAGCAACCAGAGACGCCACACGGACGGCACGAGCATGAAGCCGATCGTGAACGACGCGGCGCCGATGACGATCACGCCGACCTCGCCCACGCGTTTCACGAAGCGTCCGATCAGCCCTCCCTGAATGCCGGCCACGATCACGCCCATGAACAGGAACAGATAGGCCATGTCGCGCTGGCGGAACTGGAAGCGATCGCGCCCGTGCAGCGTGACGCTGATCTCCATCCCCGCAACGGCGAGCAGCGTCAGAAACAGCGCCGTCATGAGTGAGGCCAGCAGCGGATGTGCGGCGATCTCGCGCCACAGCCGCATGTCGAACTGCGGCGGCACGCCCGAGCGCGGCACGACATCCCGCGGCTTCGACTCGGCCAGCACGCTCAACGCGATCAGAAA
>CAMPKJ010000244.1 GCA_946887105.1 uncultured Acidobacteriota bacterium
CCTGACGTCGGCAGGCGCAAACTCGACGGAGCTGATGCTGTGAACGCCCGGGCTCAGCCGGCCGCGAGCTACGTCGAGACGCTGGCGAATCTCATGTTCACCCGGCCGGTACGCAACGAGATGGATTTTCACCGGGTGCGAGGTCTGGACTTCCAGTGCTCCGGCAATCAGTCGCGCGCCGGCCAGGGCCACCTGCGGCTCTACAATCCGGAAGCCTCGGGGCGGGAGGGTGCTGACCGGGGCGTCTCCACCAGCGCATTCCGGACACGGGCTCGTGGCCAGCGGGAACACGCGCGCCACCCGGTACGTCACAGGGAAGGGATGAGGGTTGATGATCACGGCCTGTGCCCACCATTCGCCGTCGCTGCCGGATAGTCCCGAAGCCCAAATCGGAACCACGTACGTTTCGGCGGCCAGCGAGGTGACAGACAGCGTGGACAGCAATAGCGCGAATACAACACTAGTGAGATTTCGGCGCATAGATAGATCTCCGGACGGCAGGAGAATAACGGTATAACACCTTCCATCGTTCAAGATCAAAGAATGGGACGTGGCAAGGCGCATGCGCCCTCTTGCGGAGCCCGCGCACGTTGAATGGACTTGGAGGCTCACGAAACCCGCGGCGATGGTCCCTCTCATGTTTGAGGGAAGGTGGGTTATAAAAAGAGTCGTGATAGCTGTATGGGCCCTGCTCATCGTCGCGCTGTCGTGATTCGCGTGCTCTCTCCCGTGCCCCTCATGGCCAACGGCGCCGACACGGCTGCCGGGTGATGCGGATCATCATTTCTTTCGTACTTCCTCGCTGCAGCGCTCGACGTCATTCTGTCAAAGAAGTTTGATGCAGATACTCAGAAGTGGGCCTTCGGCGTAGTCGGCACGATCGTCGGGGGCTCAAGCCGTAGAAGCGGTGACCGCTGGCAGGCGACTCACTCGGTTCCATCGAACTTGTGGTAACGCTCGAAGAGGACGCGACGCGGTCCGGGGGGATGGAGTGGGGTCACCGGCGTCATATGCGGTTGCTGCTAGGAGAAACGATCGACGTATGTTTCGGGGGCGCGGCGTTCGTCGGCGCTCGCGATAACGAGAATGCGATCCGGATGAACGTCATAGATGACGGAGTAGAGAAAGTGCGGCAACGTTTTCGCGCGCGATTCGCCGTAAACTGTGGAGCTCCCTCAGGTAATCGGAGATGAATCGCACGGCTGCACCGAGCTCGCTGATAAAAGACTCGAGCGCAACCCGAGAGCGGCTCGCATACCAAGCCTCGGCATTTTGGCGGTCGCGACGGGCGGCGGATGAAAACGCGACCCTCAACGCAAGCGATCGCTGAAAAAACTCTTCTACGGTGAGCTCACGATCGTCACCATTCACGAGCCGCTGTCGCCGCCGCTCCAGTTCCGATGCCCAAGCCGGCCGCCACTCGGGATTCCACCGGGCCGCAATGATCTCCTCCGCCAGAAGCTGGCGATCAGGATCGGCCAGTTTCATCACCGCCTCACGCGCCTCTTCCAGCGAATTCGCCAGTGACGTCAGTTGACCGCGTCACCGGGTCTCAACGGCGTCCTTCAGCTTCTCGGCCTGGAAGTTCGCGATGAGCGGATCGATGATCACGTCGAGGTTGCCGCCGATGATTGCCGGCAGGTTGTGCACGGTCAGACCGATGCGGTGGTCGGTGACGCGGTCCTGCGGGAAGTTGTACGTGCGGATTTTCTCCGAGCGGTCACCCGAACCGATCATCCCTTTGCGCGTGGCGGAGAGCTCTTCTTCGCGCTTCAGCCGCTCGATTTCGTACAGGCGGGCCTTGAGCACGCGCAGCGCTTTTGCGCGGTTCTTGATCTGCGATTTTTCGTCCTGACAGGAGACCACCACGCCGGTCGGGAGATGGGTCATGCGCACGGCGGAGTAGGTCGTGTTGACGGACTGGCCGCCCGGACCCGACGAGCAGAAGGTGTCGATGCGCAGGTCCTTTTCGGCGACATGGATGTCGATGTCTTCCGCTTCGGGAAGGACGGCCACAGTGATGGCCGAGGTGTGAATGCGGCCCTGCGTTTCCGTCGCGGGAACGCGCTGCACGCGATGCACGCCGGACTCGAATTTGAGGCGCGAGTAGACCTTGTTGCCTTCGATCTGCAGCGTGGCGTCCTTGATCCCGTTGACCGAGGAGTAGTTCGCGTCGGTGATGTCCACCTTCCAGCGCTTCGACTCGGCGTAGCGGATGTACATGCGCATCACTTCGGCCGCGAAGAGCGAGGCCTCGTCGCCGCCGGTGCCGGCGCGCACTTCGACGAACACGTTCTTGTCGTCGTTCGGATCCTTCGGCTGCAGGAGGATCTTCAGCTCCGACTCGAGCATCGGCTCGCGCGGCTCGAGCTCGGCCAGCTCCATCTCCGCCAGCTCGCGCATGTCGTCGTCGGCATGCACCATCTCGCGCGCCTCGGCGATGCGCTTGCGAATGTCGCGCAGCTCGCGGAACTTCGCCACCACTTCCTCGATTTCGGAAATAGCTTTCATCGTGTCGCGATACGCGGCTACGTCGTTCACGATCGAGGGGTTCTCGATCTTGCGCTGCAGCTCCTGGTATCGCTTCTCGATCTCGTTGAGTTTCTCGTACATGTGTTCGACTCCGCCTGGAAATGAAAATGGGAAGACGCGCGAGCGTCTTCCCACGAGAAAGTTGCCGATCGGTCGCTAAGCGACGGCGGCGCGCTGAGGCTCGACTGCGTCGTACATCAACGCCTCTTTGAGGGCGATGATGGCGATCTCGAGCTGCTGGTCGTCCGGCTGCTTGGTGGTGATCCGCTGCAGCCACATCCCGGGACGGATCAGCACCTTGCACACGGGATTCGTCAGATGGCGCGCCGAGAAACGGATGATCTCGTACGCCAGTCCGGCGATCAGCGGGATCAGCACCACGCGCGCGCCGAACTTCACCGCGAAATGCGCGGACGACGGCACGAGCGAGAACACCAGGATCGAGATGGCCATCACGAACAGCAGGAAGCTCGTCCCGCAGCGCGGGTGCAGCGTCGATTTCGTGCGCGCGTTCTCGACCGTCAGCTCTTCGTTCGCCTCGAACGTGTAGACGGTCTTGTGCTCCGCGCCGTGGTACTGAAAGACGCGCTTGATCTCGTCCATCATCGAGATGGACGCGATGTAGACGAAGAAGAAGACCGCGCGAATCACACCGTCGATGGCGTTGTAGGCGACGTTCCCCATCTCCGGCCACAGGTAGTGGCGGATGAGATTCGTGAGCCCGAGCGGCGCCAGGATGAACAGGCCGACGCCGAGCGCGAGCGCCATGAGCATCGAGCCGGCAATGGCCAGGTTGGAGATCTCCGGCTCGCCGTCCTTGCCCTCCGATGACACGCTCGCCGAATAGTTCAGCGCGCGGATGCCGAGGATCAGCGACTGGATGAGCACGACGGAGCCGCGCAGCACCGGGATCTTCAGGAACGGATACTTCGCGGTGATGGAGACCAGCGCGTCCTTGCGAATGGCGACGCCACCGTCCGGCTGGCGGACGGCGACGGAGTAGCCGCTGAGGGAACGCATCATCACGCCCTCGATGACCGCCTGGCCACCGATGAGCATGTCGACGTTTTTATCCTTCACTCCGGCTGCGGGCATCGCCGAGGTCAGACCGTTCGTGAAGGCGCCAAACGCGCCTGCGATCAACCTTGCCGAGCCGCGCCAGAGGGAGGTCATTTCGCCGCCGGCTTCCCGTACTTGCGCTGGAAACGGTCGATACGTCCGGCCGTGTCGACGAGCTTCTGCTTGCCGGTAAAGTACGGATGGCACTTCGAGCAGATGTCGACGCGCAACTCTTTCTTGGTCGAGCCGGTGGTCCACTGCTCGCCGCACGCACAGTGCACGTTGACCTGCTGATACTTCGGATGGATCTCTGGTTTCATGTACTTACCTCGGTGTTGAGTCTGAGTCTAGGGGCTTGGGAACGGCGAGTATATCCAAATTATTCTGGCCGGCATTCGGCGAGCGGGACCTGGGGCGCAGCGCCGCGGATGTGCTCGACCAGCCGTTTCGCCTCGGCGGGGGTCGTGGTGGAGAGGCGCCGTTCCCGCTCCCGCGATTGGAGGACGAGCTCGCCGCGGAAGCCATACGCGTAGCAGACGCTCTCGAGCTCGCTCCAGCGCAGGTCGAAGTCGAGCGCCTTGCATCGCGAAGCCTTGATGCCTTTGCCGTCGATGCGTACCTCCGCCTCGCACTTGCCGCCCTGCTTCGCGTGAACGGTCACGTCGTAGCGGCGCGACGAAGTGCGCGGCGGCGATGGCGGAACGGACGCGACGGCCCCGTCATGCTCGATCATCGCGCGGATCACGCGATCCGGAACGCCGGCATCGGCCAGCGCGACCAACGCTTCGGTGGACGTGTCGAAATCAGCATCCGAGGCGGCGATCTTCGCCTCGATCGTCTCCGCGGAGAGGCCGGCCTTCACGAGCTTCACGATGTCGGCATTGCCGATCGTGGCGAGGAGGAGCGAGAGCAGGAACATTGGCATCGTGTGGGGAGACTCTAGTGTGGTGTTCCGCAAATAGCCATGCGTTCTACGACGCGCTGAAGGCGCGCTTGCTTCGCCATCGAGCCTCCATCGCGCCGAATCACGCACACCTATTTGCGAGACACCACACTAGTCCAGCCGCGCAAAGGCGGCGTGAACCGCGGGTGAATCAGCGTCCGCCGAAGAGCCGCACGATCCAGAACGTCAGCGCGCCGATCAGCGCGGCCATCGGAATGGTCAGCACCCACGCCCAGACGATTTTTCCCGCGATGCCCCAGCGCACTGCCGAAAGCCTGCGCGTTGCGCCGACGCCGACGATCGCGCCGGTGATGGTGTGGGTCGTGCTGACCGGCACGCCGAACGCGGTGGCCATGAACAGCGTGATCGCGCCGGCGGTCTCGGCGGCGAATCCGCCCACCGGCTGCAGGCGCGTGATCTTGCTGCCCATCGTATGGATGATGCGCCAGCCGCCGCTGAGCGTGCCGAGGGCGATGGCGGCGTGCGCGGCGAGGATCACCCAGACCGGAATCGAGAAGGTCTTCAGATAGCCGGCCGTCACCAGCACGCCGGCGATGATGCCCATGGTCTTCTGCGCGTCGTTGCCGCCGTGGCCGAGGGAGTAGAGCGCGGCGGAAACGAGCTGCAGCTTGCGGAACACGCGATCGACGCGTTGCGGCGCCGCGCGCTTGAACAGGTGGAAGATCAGCACCATCAGCACCAGACCCATGGTCATGCCGAACAGCGGCGCCAGCACGATGTAGATCAGCGTCTTGGTCCAGCCGGAGGTGATGATCGCGCCGAAGCCGGCGTTCGCGATCGCGGCGCCCGCGTACCCGCCGATCAGCGCGTGCGAAGAGCTGGTCGGCAGGCCGAAATACCAGGTGATGAGGTCCCAGATGATCGCGCCCATCAGGCCTCCGAAGATCACGCCGAACGTCACCGCGTCGAGGTGGATCATCCCCTTGCCGATGGTCTTCGCGACCGCCGTTCCGAACGTGAACGCGGCGATGAAGTTGAAGAACGCGGCCCAGACCACCGCCTGGCCGGGCGACAGCACGCGCGTCGAGACGACGGTGGCGATCGAGTTCGCGGCGTCGTGGAACCCGTTGATGTAGTCGAACGCCAGCGCAACGGCGATCAGCGCGACGACGGTCAGGAGCAGCATCGATCGTCAGCCGTGCTTGACCACGACGTTCTCGAGCAGGTTGGCGACGTCTTCACACGCATCGGTCGCTTCCTCGAGGATGTCGTAGATCTCTTTCCACTTGATCACCGCGATCGGATCCTTCTCTTCGTCGAAGAGCTGTCCGATGGCCTGCTTGTGGATCTTGTCCGCCTCGTTCTCGAGCCGGTTGATCTCGATGGCGTGGGCGAGCACGCCTTTTTTCTGCTCGAGCGCCGCCACGGCGCCGCGGATCTCGTCGGTCTGCTTGATGATCACGTGCGTCAGCTCGCGCGCGCCGGGGCGGATGTGCTCGATCCGATAGAGCGGGATCAGCGCCGCGGCGGTGTCGATCGCGTCCATCACGTCGTCGAGCGTCTTGGCCAGTTCGTGGATGTCTTCGCGGTCGATCGGCGTGACGAAGGTCTTGTTCAGGCGCTGGATGATCTCGTGGGTCAGGAAATCGCACTGATGCTCGATCTCCTTGACTTCATGGGCTTTGTCGGCGAGCGGCGGATCGACCGCGAACATCGCCTCGAGCAGCCGCGCACCGTGACGCAGCTGATCGGCCATCAGCTTGAAGTCGTCGTAGAACTTTTCCTCACGGGGGATGAGACGGAATCGCGCCAAGGGACCTCCTGATCGGCGAAGCGGCGCGATTCTACGTCAAGTCGCCGGGCAGCCTCACCTCGAACGTCGCCCCTCCACCGGGGCGATTCGACGCGCGGATCGTACCGCCGTGCAGCACCACCAGATGTTTGGCGATGGCCAGCCCCAGGCCGGTGCCGGGCTGGGAGCGGCTGCGGTCGATGCGATAGAAGCGATGGAAGACGCGCTCGAGCTCGTGCGGCGGGATTCCCGGCCCCTGATCGGAGACCCGCACGACCGCGTCGCCGTTCTCGCGGCCGATCTCCACGGTCACTTCTCCGCCGCCGCCGTGCTTGCACGCGTTGTCGAAGAGATTGGCAAAAATCTGCTGCGCGCGCGGAGCGTCGATGATCGCCACCGTGTCCTGGCCGTGCAACGTGAAACGAACGTCGGCGCTGCGCTCCTGAAAGTCATCGCACAACTCGCGGAGCACGGGCAAGAGATGCACGGGACGCTTCTGCAGGATCAGTTCGCCGGTCTCGATGCGGTTCAGTTCCGAGAGGTCGTTCACCAGCCGCTCGATGCGCACGATCTGGCGATCCATGACCTGGCGGAGCTGCCGTTCGTGCTCCGGTGTCAGGCCGTCGCGATGCTGGAGCGTTTCGGCCGCCGATTTGAGCCCCGCCAGCGGCGTGCGCACCTCGTGCGAGAAGTCGTCGAGGAACTCCCGGCGGATGCGCTGCAGGCGCTCGATGGTGGTGACGTCGATGAAGAGCGCCACCGCCGCGATCTCGACGGAGGCGACCGGCACCGCTCGCACTTCGATCTGGTGCTCGCGCTCGCCGTCGCCGACCACGACGCGATCGGTGGTCGGCTCGCCGCGCAACGCGCGATCGATGGCCGCGAGCACGGACTGCTTGCGCACCACTTCCAGAATCGACCGGCCGACCAGATCTCCCCCGCTGCCGAACATGTCCGCGAAACGCGAGTTCGCGAACACGACCCGCCCTTTCGGATTGACGGCGAGCAGTCCCTCGCCGAGCGA
>CAMPKJ010000245.1 GCA_946887105.1 uncultured Acidobacteriota bacterium
TTCGTACGCGCCGCTGTCTTCGATGCTGACGCGTCCCTTCCACGCCGCCGGCACCTCGCCGCGCGCGTAGGCGCGATCGATTTCGAACTCGCCGGCCGGCATGGCGATGAGCTGTTCGCCGCCCTCGCGATCCGGACGGAGGATCCAGCGCTTGAAGCGTCCGCGCACGTCCATCCACAACTCGCTGCCGGTTTCGGTCTTCGTGAGAAGGAAGAGGCGGCGGCCGGATTGGGTGTTTGGCTTGGGGAGATGGGAGGAGGACGCCTCATCCGCCTTCGGCACCTTCTCCCCTCTGCGGAGGGGAGAAGGCTGCTTCATATGGCCGGGGAGCTTCTGTTTCAGCTGCAGCACCGGCGCGAAGAGATCGCCCTTTTTGCGGACGCGGGCGAGTGCTTCGTCCGGCGAGAACTCCAGTCCGCGTGGGCGCTTCAGCTCCTCCCATGTCACCGGCATCGAGACGTACGGCTCGTCGCGCCGCGTACGCAGCGAGTACACCGCCACCGTGGTCTTGTAGTCGGCGTTCTGGCTCCAGTCGATGAACACCTTGCCGCGCCGTAGTGCTTTGGCCATCTTCGACACGATCTGTTTCGGATGGCTCCGCGCCAGTTCGTCCGCGAGGAGTCGTGCGAACGTCTCCGTCGCGTCATGACCGGGACCGCGGCCCGGCGGCTGATTGAGAGGCACGTAGACCTGGATGCCTTTCGATCCCGAGACCTTCGCGAACGACTCCAGCTCGAGCGCCAGCAGCGCATCGCGAAGAATGAATGCGACGCGTGCGCAATCGCGGAGGTCCGCTCCTTCGCCCGGATCGAGATCGAACACCACGTGCGTCGCGATCTCGATGCCCGGCACGACGTGCAGGAACGGATGGATCTCGATCCCGCCCACGCCGGCCACCCATGTCAGCGTGCGCACGTCATTGATGAGGATGTACTCGATGGGTGGTCCGCCTTCGCGGCGTGCAACGCGGAAGCGCTTCACCCATTTCGGCGTGAACGACGGCGCGTCTTTCTCCCAGAACGAATCGCCCGCGATCGTGTCGACGTAACGCTTGAACGACACCGGCCGGTTGCGCAGATGCGGCAGGAGCACCTTGCTGATGGCGCGGTAATAGGCGACGGCATCGGCTTTCGAAAAGCCGGAAGGAAATAGCACGTTCGAATTTGGTCTGCTACCATCAGGCCATCCCACAAGAACGCAGTGGCCTGCGAGGGAGGGTGTGATGGGCGAGGTCAGGCTGTTCCAGATCTGCTATGAGGGCGAGCTCACGGTGGAGGTTTCCCACGTGATGCGGCGGCTCGGTGCGGAACCCAATTTCGATCAGAGCTGGCAGGTGTTTCTGCCCGAGGGGCGCCACGCGGCGCCGCTGGTGCGGTATCTGCGGGCGCAGACCGCGCCGGACGCGAAGCTGCTCGTGGCGTGCACGCAGTTCACCACCGCGCGCGATTTCCTGCTCGTGCGCCACAGCCTCACGCCGGGCGCGGACTACTCCGAGTTGCACGATGCTCTCGATCGTCTCGGCACGGTGATCCCGCTGCCGTTCGAATCGACGTTCGTCATCCAGTCGCTGTACGCCAACCAGATGCGCACCGACGTGAACACGCTCGGCCTGGCCCTCGGCGAGCTCTGCCCCGACGAATCGCTGATGGTCACCGGCATCAGCCACGACTGGGCCTACTCCGATTCCGGCGCCTCGCGCATGTTTGTCGGAGACGCCTTCGAGGAGCCGCTCTTCCGGAGTTTCTGAAAGGCGGTTCCTCGGGGTTCCTCGGTTCCTCGGAGTTCCTCGGGGCAGCCCACCACTCCGAGGAACCCGAGGAACTCCGAGGAACCCCGAGGAACTCGGCTCATCGTTTCCAAGGCTTTTCTGGCCGCGTCTGGTAAAGATCTTGTATTGTCGCGCGATCGTTCGCCGCGAAAGGGAGAGATATGGCCACTGCCGAGACTGATAAGCACCCGAAGGGACTGTACGTGCTGTTCGCGAGCGAGATGTGGGAGCGCTACAGCTTCTACACCGTCAACGCGATGCTGGCGCTCTACCTGCGAGACGCGGTACAGGGCTTCGGCTTCACGAGTGCCGAGGCCACCGGAGTGTCGGCCTGGTATCTCGCCGCTGTGTACGCGTCACCGCTCTTCGGCGGTCTGATCGCGGACCTCTACCTCGGCTTCCGCAGGTCCGTCATCGTCGGAGCGATCTTCTTCATCGCCGGCCACGCGCTGCTCGGCGTTCCCGGCAACATCACCGTCGTCTACGCCGCGCTGGCCTGTCTGGTCATCGGCAACGGCTTCTTCAAGCCCAACGTCTCGTCGATGGTCGGCAACCTCTACCCCGAGGGAAGCCATCTGAAGGACAGGGCGTACCTGATCTTCTACATGGGCATCAACATCGGCGCGACGCTGGCGCCGATCATCGCCGGATTCGTACAGCCGAAGTGGGGCTTCCATCCCGCGTTCTTCCTCGGCGCGATCGGCATGATCATCTCGCTGATCGTCTTCATCTCGAACTCGAAGCACATCCGTCACGCCGACAAGGTGCGCGAGCAGCGCAAGAGCGACTTCACGCGCGCCGACGGCTCGGTCGCGAACCAGAACGCGGTGGCGACGTCCGAGGATCTGCCGCCGGTGCTCAACGAGCAGGCGCGGGCGATGGAGGCGGTTCCGGAGTGGAAGCGCATCATGGCCCTGATCGTGGTGTTCCTGATCGTGATCGTGTTCTGGATGATCTTCCACCAGAACTCGCTCACCCTGACGTTCTGGGCCGAGGACCACACCCGCTGGACGTTCATCCAGGCGGGCGGCATCCTGTCGAACGCGATCAACCCGCTCTACATCATCCTCCTGTCGCTGCCGCTGGCGGCGTTCTGGACGTGGCTCGACAAGCGCGGCAAGGAGCCATCCACGCCGACGAAGATGATGTTCGGCATGATCCTCACCGGCCTGTCGATGCTCGTGCTCTACTTCGCGTCGAACGCGAACGGCTTCACCGCGCCGGCGTTCCGCGTGATCAAGGCGGAGGCGGGACAGACGTACGTGCAGATCGCGCAGGAAGCGCGCGAGCACCTCAACATCACCATGCCGCCGCAGCAGGTCGAGGTGATCGAGAACGGCCAGCCGGTGCCGAAGGAAGCGTGGCCGGTGACGGTCAACGGCGGCACGGTGCAGCCGGACGACTACGTGCGGCTCGAGAGCCACACGCCAACGTCCATCACCACGGCGCCGACGACGAAGGCGTCGCTGTCATGGTTGCTGCTGCTGTACATGATCATCTCCCTCGGTGAGCTGATGCTGAGCCCGATGGGCCTCTCGCTCGTTTCGAAGGTCGCTCCGATGCGGTGGCGCGGTCTGATGATGGGCGGCTGGTTCCTCGCCACCGCCATCGGCAACAAGCTCACCGCCATCGGCGTGTACTGGGACCGGTGGAGTCACGCGCAGTTCTTCCTCACGCTCTCGCTCATGGCGTTCGCCATGGCCGTCGTGCTGTTCCTGCTCCTGCGTCCCTTGAAAAAAGCCATGCCCGGAGTTTGATGCAGCTTCAGGAAAACGTTCCTCTCGCGCCGCTGACCACCATCGGCATTGGTGGTCCGGCGCGATTCTTTTTTCGCGCGCATGGTGTCGATGACGTGGTGGCAGCGCTGGAGTGGGCGCGCGTTCGCGCCACGCCGGTGTTTCTCCTCGGCGGCGGAAGCAATCTGCTGATCTCCGACGACGGATTCCCGGGGCTGGTGATCCAGCTCGATCTGCGCGGCATTACCGTCGAGAGCGAAAACGGATCGCACGCGATGGTGCAGGTCGCGGCGGGCGAGCCGTGGGATCGCGTGGTGAAGTTCGCCGTGCGCCGCGAGTGGGCGGGGATCGAGTGCCTGTCCGGAATCCCCGGATCGACCGGCGCGACGCCCATCCAGAACGTCGGCGCGTACGGGCAGGAAGTCAGCGAGACCATCGCGCGCGTCGAAGCGCTCGATCGCACCACCGGCCGCGTGACCTGGTTCACGAACGACGAGTGCCGCTTCGGCTATCGCTCGAGCCTGTTCAAGAACGTCGAGCGCGATCGATATGTCGTGCTCTCCGTGACCTTTCGCCTGCGGCGGAACGGCACGGCCACGTTGAAGTATCCCGAGCTGCGGAAGTACGTCGAGGATCGCGGCATCGCGCTCGACGATCTCGCGGGCGTGCGCGAGGCGGTGATCGCCATCCGCAAGCGCAAGGGGATGGTGCTGGACAGGAACGATCCCGACACGCGCAGCGACGGCTCGTTCTTCATGAATCCGGTCCTCACGCCGGAGCAGTACGCCGCGTTCGCGGAGCGCGCGCCCGATGCGCCGCACTTTCCGGCGGCGGACGGCGTGAAGCTGTCGGCAGCGTGGCTGATCGAGCACGCCGGCTTCCACAAAGGCTTCACGCACGGCAACGTCGGACTGTCGACCAAGCACACGCTCGCAATCGTGAATCGCGGGTCGGGAACGGCGGCGGAAGTGCTGGAGCTGGTGACGATGATTCAGGGACAGGTGCGCGCGCGGTTCGGCGTCGAGATCCACCCGGAGCCGAACTTCATCGGGTTCGAGTGACTACTCGACGCCGCCCGCGGTGGGAATCACGCGCGGCTGCTGCGATTTCCGTTGCGCCTCGCGCTCGAGCATCCGCTCCTTTTTTCTGACGAGCGATTCGCCGTCCTTGCGGAGCACGCCGGCGCGCAGGAGGGAGTTCAGCGCCATCCCGTATTGCGGTTCGACCGCCTCGAGCTGCAATCCCGACACGTACGACATCCCGCCGCTGGTCTTCGAGAGATGGCTCCAGACCACGTGCGCCATCACGGTGGCCGAGACGTCGCCGCGGCGGAAGATCAGTTTTCCGCGCGTGCCGATGCGCAGAGGCTGCGGATGGGAAAGCTGTGCGCCGCCCAGGCTCAGGTCGACGATGACCACCTCCACCGGCCCGAAGGTGCCGGACAGACGTTCAGTGGCGGCGAAGCGGTCTCCTTTGCGGAGCTCGATGATTTCGATTGTCATGGGGAACCCGGGCCGGATTCTACCGGCTTTCCACGTAAGGAGAAAGTTTCTCGCGCACTTCGGGCGGCACCGGCACCGGCTTGAACTCGCCGCGGCGCACGCAAACGAGGATGTACTGCCCCGTCGCGACGACCGTTCCCGGGTCTTTCGCGCGCGAGACTTCGAACTGCAGCTGGATCGAGCTCGTGCCGATTTTCCCGAAGTACGCATCGACCACCAGCAGCTCGTCGAGCGTGACCGGCAGGAAGAAATCGCACTCGACGTGCACGCGCGGCAGCCACAGTCCCATCTCGTCCATCAACGTCTTGTACGAGAGGCCACACGAGCGGAAGAGCTCCACCTCCGCCAGCCCGAAGAAGCGCAGATAGGCCTGGTAGTTGATGATCCCCGCCGCGTCGATGTCTTCCCAGCGCACGTACTCGGATACGGAAAAACGCATGAAGGGGAGTGTAGTTCCTCGGGGTTCCTCGGAGTTCCTCGGAGTTCCTCGGAGAGGAATCGCGCGCCTCGCCCCTCCGAGGAACTCCGAGGAACCGCCCGAGGAACTCCGAGGAACCCGTCTGTTAACCCAACCCCCTCCCTCCTCGTACTACCAGCATGGATACGACATACATGATCTGGATTCCGATCATCGGGACGGTGGCCACGGCCATCACCGTGGTGATGGTGGTGTTTTTCGTGACGCGCGCGCGGCAGCGGCGCGTGGAGGCTCAGGTGGAGATGCAGGTGAAGCTCATCGATCGCTTTGGCAGCGCGCCGGAGCTGGTGAACTTCCTCCACTCGCCGGCCGGGCGGCAGTTCATCTCGGGCGTGCAGACCGCGCCGGACGTGCTGACGCGCGAGCGCATCATGAGCGGCTTCACGCGCGGGGTGGTGCTGTCGACGCTCGGCCTGGCGTTCCTCGGCCTGGCGGTGATGTACGACAAAGACTGGTCGGTCCCTGCGGCGATCGTGCTCGCGCTCGGCGTCGGCTACTTCGTGGCCACGATGATCTCGTACAAGCTCTCGGTGAAAGTGCATGCGGGCGAGCTCGGCCCGCAGGGCGACGGCGTCAATCCGTGAATGGTCTGAATCATGTCGGTCATGTGCGCTGCACTCACGCTGCCCGCGCCCGCTTCCCCCGAGGCGCGGAGCCGCACCGGTAAGCCTGCTCCGATGGACGAGGCGCGATTCGAGCTGCTGTATCGCCGGATGGCGGGCAGTCTCTGGTCGTACCTCTTCCGTCTGACCGGCGACGCCGCGGTGGCGGACGATCTGCTGCAGAAGGCCTTCTTCCGCTATCTGCGCGCGAATCCGTCGCTGGCGACCGAGGAGCATACGCGGCGCTGGATCTTCCGCACGGCCACCAATCTCGCGTTCGATCACTTCCGCGAGACCAAACGCGAGCGCACGCGCGATGAGGCGACGCCGCGCAGCGAGGCAGGTCCGCCAGCCGAGCCGCGCGAGGTGCTGCGCCACGACATGATGAAGACGTTTGCGGAGCTGAAGCCTCGCGAGCGCGCGCTGCTCTGGCTCGCGCACGTCGAGGAAGCCGATCACGAAGACATCAGCGAAGCGCTCGGCGTCAAACCGAAGAGCGTGAAAGTGCTCCTCTTCCGCGCCCGCAAACGCCTCGGCGAGTTGCTCACGAAGAAAGGTCTGGCCCCTGAGGTGAACCGATGAACGAAGGCTGCCGTCACGAGCCGGACGTTCTCCGCGCCGCCGCCGAGGATCGCTGGACCGATGCGCTTCGCCGCCATCTCACCGAATGCGATGAGTGCGTGGCGACGGCGTCGGTCGCGCCATGGATGGACCGCTTCGCGCACATCAGCGATCGCGAGCACATCCTTCCCGATCCGTCGGTCGTGTGGCTGAAAGCGAAGTTGCTGCAGAGCACCGCGGATGTCGGCCGCGTGTCACGCCCACTCGACGTCGTGCAGATGCTGGCCTATCTCGTGGTCGCGGGCGGCTGGGCGGGACTGCTGATGTGGCACTGGCCCGCGATCCAGAAGTGGATGAGCGGCCTCAGTCCGGAGGAAGTGGTGCGCGCGGCAACGACTCTGTCGATGTCCTCCATCGCGCTGCTGTTCGTGATGGCGGCCATGACGGTGATGCTGGCGCTGCATACGATCCTTGCCGAAGAGTGAGCGCTAGTGTCGTGTCTCGCCTAAAAACGGGGGTGCTTTGCGGCGGCGGCGGACCGTCTGCTGCGCCGCCGCTCCTCGACGATGTCCCAGCATCGCCTGCGTCGCGGAGGCTTGCGTTCGGCCCGCCGGCGCTCGCAAATCACCCCCGTTTTTAAGCGAGACACGACACTAAA
>CAMPKJ010000246.1 GCA_946887105.1 uncultured Acidobacteriota bacterium
AACGGATTCGTCGCGGAAGTCTCGTTCGCGTTCTGAGGGTGAAGCGGTTCCTCGGTTCCTCGGAGTTCCTCGGAGTTCCTCGGAGGGCGTTCAACCACTCCGAGGAACCCGAGGAACCGACGAACTCCGAGGAACTCGATAGAGGAGAAACCATGAAACGCATCGCAATCACCGCACTCGCATTCGCGATCTTCCTGGCCGGAGTGGCCGCGGCCGATCGCTTCACGTCCACCAAAGGCGCGTTCGTCCGCATCGAAGGAACGTCGACGCTGCACGAGTGGAAGATGGAGAGCACCGCAATCACCGGACAGATCACCGCGCCGCCGCTTGCCCAATGGACGAGCGGCGCGCCGGTGGACGGTGACGCCACGGTGGCGATCCCCGTCACTTCGCTCAAGAGCGAGCACGCCAAGATGGACAAGCTCATGGCCGAGGCGCTCAAGGCAAACACCAACCCGACCATCAAGTACGAACTGACCCAGGCCGTGGTCGCACAGCCGGGAGCGACGTTCACGCTCGACACGCGCGGCAAGCTGACCATCGCCGGCGTGACGCGCGACGTGGAGATGAAAGTGACCGGCACGCGCGACTCGGCGGGCACGTACTTTCTGACCGGACAGGTTCCGATCCGCATGACCGACTACGGCATCAAGCCGCCGACGGCCATGCTCGGGACGATCAAGACCGGCAACGACGTGAAGGTCACGTTCCGCTGGGCAGTGCATCCCGCAAACAACGAAGCGAAGAACTGAGGATCCCATGCACGCCCTCCTTCTCACGGCGGTGTTGTTGACGGCGAGTCCGTCGAGCGAAGTGGTGCTCGACGGCTCGTCGAACGTCGCCGGCTGGCGCTGCCGCGGCACGTCCATCAACGCCGAGATGACCATCGCCACCTCGGCGACGCACCTCAACGAAGTGATCGATCGCGTCGAAGACGGCAACATCGGCGTCTGGATGGCGAAGCCGGAGATGGGACGTTTTCCCGCTCCCGATTTCGATCTGGTCATCCCCGCGAATGCGTTCCGCTGCGGCAACCGGGTCATGGAAAGCGACATGCGTGAGGCGCTCAAGGCGGATCGCCATCCGCAGGTGGCGTTCACGTTCCGCCAGCTGCGCGGCGGCGTGCAGCACGATCTCGACAGCGGCCTGTATCACGCAACGATTGCCGGAGACCTGACCCTGGCCGGCGTCACCAGGACGATCGACCTGCAGATCTCGGCGCAGCGCGTCTCGCGGACGACCTTCCGCGTGCGCGCCGAGCTTCCCCTGCGCATGACCGACTTCGGCATCAAGCCGCCGTCCGCGCTGTTCGGCGCCATCCGCGCGAAGAACAGCCTCACGGTGCGCTTCGATCTGACGCTGAACGTCGCGCAGGCGGCGCGGAGGCAGTCATGAATCAAACGCTCACCGCGCCGCGGCCGGCTGTATTTAGTGCAGAATCTGCCGTCAGTGAGCCCGCGCTGATGATCACCCTCAAACAACTGAAGGTCGTGGCGACGATCACGCCGGCGCTGGCGTTGATCACGATCGAAGCGGTCCGTTACGTCGTCATCGGCATCCTGCCGGTGTGGCAACGGCTGGCGCTCGACGCGGCGGCCATCGCGGCGATGGTGCTGTTCTCCGCGATCATCTTTCGCTTCGTCGGGCAGATGCAGGGGCACCTCGAGCGCCGCAACCGCGAGCTGCTCGCGCTGCACAGCGCCGGTCTCGACGTCGCCGCGGAGCTGTCGCTCGATGTGGTGCTGAACAAAGTGGTCGAGCAGGCGCGCAATCTGGTCGGCGCAAAATATGGCGCGCTGTCCGTCATCGACCGTGACGGCAACATCAAGGAGTTCATCACCTCCGGCATCTCCGCCGAAGAGCGCGCCGCCATCGGTCCGCCGCCGGTCGGCCACGGCGTTCTCGGCGTCGTGCTTCGCGGTGGACAGCGACTGCGCCTGCGCGATGTGGCCGAGCATCCGCACTCGAAGGGCTTTCCGCCCAATCATCCGGTGATGCGCTCGCTGCTGGCCGTGCCGGTGACGTGCAAGAGTCCGTTTCTCGGCAACATCTATCTGAGCGAGAAAGCGAACGGTGCGCTGTTCACGCCGGACGATGAGGAAACGCTGGAGCGCTTTGCCGTGCAGGCCGCGATCGCGATCGACAACGCCCATCTGCACGCGCAGGCGGCGGAGATCGCCACCGCGCGCGAGCGCCTGCGCATCGCTCACGAGATGCACGACGGTCTGGCGCAGGTTCTCGGGTATGTGAACACGAAGGTGCAGGCGGCGAAGATGTACCTCAAGCGCGGCAAGACCGAGGAGGCCAGCACGCAGCTCGAGGAGCTCGCGCTTTCCGCGCGTCAGGCGTACGTCGATGTGCGCGAGGCCATCGTCGGACTGCGCACGCTGCCCGGCAGCAATCGTTCGCTGGAAGAGGTCCTCGGCGAGTTCCTGCAGCAATGGCGCGAACAGAGTGGCGTGAGCACGGAGCTGAACATCGATCCCGAGCTGCGGCTGCCGATGTCCATCGAGCTGCAGGTGGTGCGCATCATCCAGGAGTCGCTGACGAACGTGCGCAAGCACGCGCGGGCGACGGTCGTGCGCGTCGACGTGCACGCGCGTGCCGGCGAACTGGCGGTGAGCGTCAGCGACAACGGCCTCGGCTTCAATCCGGAGGTGACCTCGCGCGGCGAGTTCCCGAAGTTCGGCTTGACCACCATGCGCGAGCGCGCGGCCAGCATCGGCGGCGCACTCGAGGTCACCAGCGCGCCGGCCAGCGGGACGACGGTGCGTTTCACGATGCCGTTCGTGAGCGGGTAACGGAGTGGTCATACGGACGGTGCCTGAAATGGCTATTGTCCGAAGACCACTCGCGCCGTGATGCTCGGCGCATGAAACGAGTCCTGCTCGCCGCCACACTCCTGGTCGCCCTTCATGCATCCGCCGCCGGTCCGGACGACTTCGACTTCCACATCGGCACGTGGAAGACGCACGTCAAGCGCCGCCTGCGTCCGCTGACTGGTTCCTCGACCTGGGTGGAGATGAACGGCACGACCATCGTGCGCAAGGTGTGGGATGGCAAAGCGAATCTCGTGGAGCTCGTAGCCGACACGCCGAACGGCCGCTTCGAAGGTCTCAACCTCCGGCTCTACAACCCGCAGGCGCGCCAGTGGAGCCTGAGCTTCGCATCGAGCAGCGACGGGACGCTCGCGCCGCCCACGATCGGCGAGTTCAAGAACGGCCGCGGCGAGTTTTACGCGCAGGAGACGCTCAACGGCCGCGCCATCCTGGTGCGCTTCATCATCTCGGACATCACTCCCGAATCCATTCGCTTCGAGCAGGCCTTCTCCCACGACGGAGGCAAGACGTGGGAAGTGAACTGGATCGCCACCGACACGCGGGTGAAGTGAAGCGGAAGCACCCTATACTGCGCCGCGATGCGCATCCTCATCGCCGACGATCACGCGTTGTTCCGCGACGGTCTCCGCAGCCTCCTGACCGCGGAAGGCCACGAGGTCGTCGGCGAGGCGAAAAACGGACGCGAAGCCGTGGCCATGACGCGCGAGCTGCTGCCGGAGATGGTCCTGATGGACCTCTCCATGCCCGAAGTCGACGGAATCGCGGCCACGAAGCTGATCTCCGCCGAGCTGCCGCAGGTCAAGGTGGTCATCCTCACGGCGTCGGAGAGCGACGCGACGCTGTTCGAAGCGATCAAGTCGGGCGCGCAGGGTTACCTGATCAAGAACCTGGAGGCGGACGATTTCTTCGCGCTGCTCGACCGCGCCAGCAAAGGCGAGCCCGCATTCACGCCGACGCTCGCGCGCCGCCTGCTCGTCGAGTTCGCAAAACCGCCGGAGGCGCAACCCGCGGCCGAGACAGACGCGCTGACCGCGCGCGAGCGCGAGGTGCTGGAGCTGATGGTCGAAGGCGTGGTCTCCAATCGCAAGCTCGCCAAACGCCTCGGCCTCAGCGAGAACACGGTCAAATTTCACGTCCGCAACATCCTCGACAAGCTCCGCCTGCACAATCGCGCCGAAGTCGTAGGCTACGCGCTGCGCAAGCGCATCGACCCGGGCGCGTAGAGGCGGTTCCTCGGTTCCTCGGTTCCTCGGAGTTCCTCGGTTCCTCGGTTCCTCGGAGTCCTCGGAGTGGCCCCGGCAGGATCGTCCCCCCGAGGAACTCCGAGGAACCCGAGGAACCCGAGGAACGGAGCCCCTGCGGTACTCTTCCGGCCATGCAATTGCCCGAAGACGTGCGTCGTGTCGTGGACGGTCTCGTCTCCTCCGCCGAGGATGCGTTCGGCGACGAGCTCCGCTCCGTCATTCTCTATGGCTCGGGTGCCGAAGGCCGCCTGCGCGCGACGTCGGACGTGAATCTGCTGTTCGTGCTGTCGCACTTCGACACCTCGGCGGACGCGTTCCGTGAGCCCTTCCGCGCCGCGCGTGCCGCGGCGAACATCTCCGCCATGTTCATGGTCGACAGCGAGCTCGATGATGCCGCTGAGGCCTTCGCGCAGAAGTTCGCCGACATCGGACGCAGGCACGTCGTGCTGTACGGCGACGACGTGGTGGCGCGGCTGCGCATTCCGCGCGACGCGCTCCTGCGCCGCACGCGCCAGGTGCTGCTGAATCTGACCATGCGCTTGCGCGAGGCGTATGTCGAACGCAGCCTGCGCGAGGAGCAGTGCGCGATCGTGGTCGCCGATGCCACCGGCCCGCTGCGCACATCCGCCTCCGCGATCGTCGAGCTGGAAGGCAGCGAGCCGCTGCCGCCGAAGGAAGCGCTCGAAGCGGTGGTGAGCGAGCTCGCACAGCGCGAGCTCGCGGACGTGCTGCCCCATCTCTCCGAAGCGCGCGAGCGGCGGGTGCTGCCGGCGGGCGAGGCGGCGTCGATCCTCTTCCGCACGCTGGAGCTGGCGCGCGCGCTGTACCACCGCGCATCGCGACTGTCATGAATCCATTCGACTACTCCGGTCCGCTGTTCCTGCTCTTCTACGTGGCGCTGATCGCGCTGACGCTGTTCGCGATCAAGCGCCTGCGCACGCGCCAGGAGCTGCGCGATGTGCCGTACAGCGACGCTCCGTGGAACGATCCCTACCGCATCGCGTTTCTGCGCGGCGGTAAGAACGAACTGCTGCGCGTGGCCGTGGTGTCGCTCGTCGATCGCGGCCTGCTGAGCGTCCAGAACGACAAGGTCCAGACCACGATCCTCGGGCGCGAGACGCAGGCGCGCAAAAGGATCGAGCGGGAGATCCTCGAGTACTGCCGCAACACGCGCGAGCCGAAGGAGCTCTTCTCCGCGCACCATTTCAACGGTGCCGAGGCGGAGTACGAAAGCGAGCTGGCGCGCATGCAGCTCATGCCCGATGACGCGACGAAACGGAGGCGCCGCGCGCTGGCGCTCGGCGCCTCCGGCGTGCTGCTGTTCTTCTCGCTGACGAAAATCATCGTGGCGCTGTCGCGCGGCCGCACGAATATCGCTTTCCTGATGGTCTTGACGATCGTTGGGTTGGTGCTGGTGGTGAAAGCTACCGCCCCGCGCCTCACCGCGCGCGGCGAAGTGTTGCTCGAGAACGTGCGCAATCTCTTCGCCTCGCTGAAAGTGCGCGCGCCGCAGATTCGTCCCGGCGGCGCGTCGACGGAGCTGGTGATGCTGGCCGCGGTCTTCGGCCTCCTGGAGTTGCCGCGCGAGAATTTCAAGTGGACGCAGCAGCTCTTCCAGCGATCCACTGCCGCGACGTCGGCGACCTCGACCTGCGGCAGTTCCTCCGGCTCGTGCGGCAGCAGCTGCGGAGGCGGAGGTTGCGGAGGCGGCTGCGGAGGCTGCGGGTCGTGACGCGTTTCGGCCTCGGATGGCGGCCGGAGCTCGGTGCCGGCATCGTTGCGAATCTCGATCGGATCGAGGTGCTCGAGGTGCTGGCCGAGGATTACGTCGATGCGACGCGCGACCAGCAGCGCGCGCTGCGTTTTCTGAAGACGCAGGTTCCGATGGTCGTGCACGGCACGTCGCTCGGTCTGGCATCGACGGAGCCGGTCGATCGCGGGCGGCTCGACGACCTCGCGCGCGTGGTCGGATGGCTGGAGCCCGACTTCTGGTCCGAGCATCTCGCGTTCGTGCGCGGCGGCGGAACGGAAGTCGGCCATCTCGCCGCACCGCCGCGCAACGAGGCCACGCTCGAAGGTCTGATGCGCAACGTCGAGGAGGCACGCCGCGCGACCGGATCGCTGCCGCTGCTCGAGAATGTGGCGTCATTGATCGAGCCGCCGCTGTGTACGTTCGATGAGGCTTCGTGGCTGCACGCCGTGCTCGCTGCGACGGACTGCGATCTGCTGCTCGATCTGCACAACGTCTACGCGAACGCGATGAACTTCGCGTTCGACGCGGAGGCGCTGGTGCGGTCGCTGCCCGCCTCACCCATCGGCGCCGTGCACCTTGCAGGAGGTCGCCGCATCGAGCGCGGCCGCGTGCTCGACGATCACCTGCACGGTGTCCCGGATGAGGTCTTCGCGCTGCTCGCGTGCGTGCGGACGCCGAACGTGATTCTGGAGAGGGATGGGAACTATCCTCCGATCGAGGAGTTGCTCGCGGAGCTGGACCGGGCACGTGCGTCCTCGTCGACCCTCTCCCCGCTGCGCGGGGAGAGGGTCAGGGTGAGGGGCGAATCCTGCGCAACCGGCGCCCCTCACACCATGCGGTTCCTCGCGCTTCTCTATGCAGACGCCCCCACCCGCGAGCGGTTCCTCGCCGATCCCGAGCGCGAAGCGCGCTCCTTCGGCTTCTCCGAAGCCGAGGCGCGCTCCTTCGCGCAGATCGATCGCGAGGATCTGCGCCTCGCGGCGCGCGGCTTCGAAACGAAACGCGCGCTCAAAGCTCGGTGCCCGGAATCTCCGTCACGAACTGCGCGCCGAAAACTTCGCCGGCGTGAACGCGCCGGCCTTCGGCGCGGCCAGCACGCGCTCGACCGCCGCGATCGCGGAGAGCACCGTGAAGTTGTAGCCCTCCGCGACCGACATGGTCCTGGTCACTTCCTTGCCGGCCGCGTTCACCGCGCGCCCCCACAGCTCGATGCGCGCGCTCGCGCGTTGCGACTCCGACGGTCCGCTGGTTCGCTCGGCGTATTTCTGCGCGAGCCTTCGCAATGAGCCGATGCGCAGCAGCACGAGAAACGGCCGCATCCAGCGCATGCGCCGGATCGCGCGCGGCGACTGCGATGAATAGACGCGGATGTTCGGGACTCCGGTGGTGTGAAAGGCGGTGGAGACGTCGCCCCACGGGATGGTCATGGCCACGCGCGGTCCGGAGCGGAAGGGAATGC
>CAMPKJ010000247.1 GCA_946887105.1 uncultured Acidobacteriota bacterium
AATCGAAGCATCGTCGTCGACGAGGCGGCGCGGGCGCTGGGGCCGCGTCACGCCTGCTCCGCCACAAGCAAGAAGCGTGCTGTAGCGCGCTTCGCCGGGCACGAAAAAGGCGCACCGAGGTGCGCCGTCGAGCGTTCGCTGCGCTGCCGCTTACTTGGCGGAGCGCTTGGACGCGGCGGAGAGGCGGGACTTGTACCGGTTGGCGGTGTTCTCTTTGATGAGTCCCGTCTTCGCGGCGCGGTCGATCGCGGAGAATCCCTCGGCCAGCGTGGCCTTGTCTTCGTCGCCGCCGACGATGGCTCCACGCGTCTTCTTCAGAGCCGTCCGCAGGGCCGACTTGCCCGCACGGTTCCGCTCGTTCCTCTTTTCGGCCTGCCGTCTCTGCTTCTCGGCCGAGGCAATATTCGCCATCTGTTGCTCCTGCTAGTGAATGAAATTCGGGCCGGACGGAGGTCCGGCCAGGGCTTGAAAACGGGGCATTCTACTTCGTTTCGATTCCGAGCTGTCGCAGTTTCTGCCGCGCCAGCGAGGCTTCCTGCGACCTCGGATGCTCGTGCAGCACGTACTGCAGCTGCACAACTCCTTGGGCTCGCTCTCCGACGTTGATGTACGCGTAGCCCTTCTTCAGCAACGCGCCCGGAACCTTGTCGGACTGCGGGTACTTGTTGACCACGGCATCAAACTGCCCGATGGCCTCCCGATATTTCTTCTGGGAAAAAAGGCTCTCGCCAATCCAATACGCGGCGTTGTCGGCCAGGTCGGCATTTGCGTTCATCCCCAGGAAATCGTGGAAGCCTTCGATGGCCAGATCGTAGTTGCCGCGCTGGTAGTCGCGGTAGGCGGCCTGGTAGGTCTGCATCGGATCGGCCGGCGGCGCCGCGGGCTCGGCCGGAGCGGGGACCGTGAGCTCGCCGGTGGCCGGAGAGCCCGTGCTGTTCTCGAGGTTCGCGCCCGGAGGAGGGGGCGTGTTCTGCAGCGTGGTCAGCCGCGTGCGCAGGTCCTCGACGTCGCGCTGCGTGCGCGCGGACTGCTGCCCGAGCTGATCGAGCCGGTGCGAGGCCTCCTCCACCGCGCCCTGCGTGGTCTGGATCCGCTCTTCGATGTCGTTGACCTTGGCCACCAGCGTGGCGTTCGACTTCAGCAGCGTCTCGGTCTGCTCGGCGATGCGGACGTTCACGTTCTGCACTTCGTCCTTGCTCGACGCGGTGCGCTTGATGTTCGCCAGCTCTTCCTGCAGTTCCGAGATCTGCCGCTGGGCGGTCTCGAAGTCGGAGGTCGATACGCAGCCGGCCGCGGCGAGCGCCGCAGCCAGCATGACGATCGTTTGAAGGGTCTTCATCGCCTTATCTCACGAGCACGAGATGCGCACGCCGGTTCTGCGCCCACGAAGCGTCGTCGTGGCCTTCCTCGAACGGACGCTCTTCGCCATAGCTCACGGTGCGGATGCGGCCCGCGTCGACGCCGAGCGTGACCAGGTAGTCCTTGGCCGAGTTCGCGCGCCGGTCGCCCAGGGCCAGGTTGTACTGCTCGGTTCCGCGCTCGTCGCAGTGACCTTCGATGAGCAGGCTGTAGCCGGCGCCTTCCCGTCCCTTGAGCCAGTTGGCGGAGGAGGTGAGTGCGGCCTGCGCGGCGTCATCGAGCGTGGCCTCGTCATAGTTGTAGAACGCGTCGCGGATGTAGCCCTGACGCTGCACGTAGCGATTGAGCTCTTCGATGTCCGACGGGAACGTCTCCGCGGTCGGCGTGGCCTCGACGAAATCCACGTCGTCCTGCACCGGCGTTTCCTCGGGCAATGGCGGCGGCGGCGCGACCTCCGGCGCCGGTGCGGTGTTCGTCGCAGGCGCGACCACCGGCGTGACTTTCCTCCGGCATGCGGGCGAGACGATCAAGAGCACGAGCGCGATGCTCGTCAGGACGATCTTCGACATCTTTTTCATTGCTGTTCCACTCCCTTCACGATCATACCGATTATTCGGGTTTCTTCGACCAATCGGGTTCTTTGTTTTCGCTTTCGAATGTCAGCTGTAAGAGATCGCTGCCATCCGCGCGCATCCGGAAAATCTGCCATTTGCGATTCTGCCGGTCGGATTGAAACGCGATCCATTGTCCGTCCGGCGACCAGGTGGGCTGCTCGTTCGAGCCCTCGCCGGCGATGATGTTGTTCTCGCCGGTGATCAGATTGGCGATGCGGATCTGGAAGCGTCCGTTCACGCGCGAGGTGTACGCGATTTTTTCGCCGTCCGGCGAGAAGACCGCGTCGTCGTTCCAGTTTCCATCGAAGGAGATCCGCCGCACGTTCGTCCCCTCGGCATCCATGACGTAGATCTGCGGCGTGCCGGTGCGGCCGGACGTGAACGCGATCTGCCGTCCGTTCGGACTCCACTCCGGCGTCGACTCGATAGCCGTGGTGGTGGTCAGGCGGCGCACGTTCGTGCCGTCATCCTTGATCAGATAAATGTCCGGATTGCCGCGGACGGAACCGACGAAGGCGATGTCGTTGGTCACCGGCGAGAATGTGGCGGAGGTATTCAGCGCCAGGCCGCTGTTGATGCGCATGCGCCCGCCGCCGCGGCGATTGATGATGTACATGTCGCTCGTGCCGCGCGCGAAGGAGGTGTAGACCATCCGTTCGTTGTCGCGCGCCCAGCTGGGGAGGATCGACAGCGCGCCGTGACGCGTGATCTGGCGCTGGTTCGCGCCGTCCCAGTCCATCAGCCACACTTCCCAGGTGCCGGTGCGCTTCGAGGCGAACGCGATTTGTGAGAGAAAGACGCCCGGTCGGTTGTTGAACAGGCGCATCAGCTCGTTGGCGAGCATGTGCGCGGTGCGCGAGAGCGCGGCTTCCGGTCCGCGATAACGCTTCTTGAGCTGTGCCGCTCCGCTCTGATCGATGAGGCGCGCCTCGACGATGTAGTCCTCTCCCTCCGTCCACACATTGAGCTGCAGATGGAACTGCGCTTCGACGCGTTTCATCAGGTCCGGCGTGACCGGCACGGAGGGCGGCAGCGCGGCGATGGCGAAGAAGCCGGAGTAGGCGATGTCGCGCGTCAACGGACCGAAGAATCCTTCGCGGACCTTCGTCGCGTCGACCAATGCCGGTGCGGGCGCGGTGGGCGGTTTGAGCTCGGGGAACGGGACGGCGATGCGGACGATCTTCGCCGCTTCGCCCGCCGTCATCGTGGAGGTGATGTCGGTCTGCGCGAACGCTGCGTTTGCGAGCATCAGCACGGTTACGGAATGCAGGATCAGTTTCTTCATCGGAATGTCAGGTGGACTCCAAGGTATGTGCCGTCGTATGCGAACGGCAGCGGATTCAATGGCGACGAGCTGCGGACGGCGCTGAGCGCGGCGCGGTCGAAGGTGCCGTTGCCGCTCGCGGTTTCGACCTTCGCTTCAGCAATCGTGCCGTCGCGCAGGATGCGGAAGTAGATGACGGTGAAGGTGCCCGGCGCGACCTGCGGCCGGAACCAGTTCGTCCCGATGCGGCGGTGCATGCCCTGGAGGTAGAGCGTGTAGGGAAAATCGCCGCCTTCCAGTCCGGTGACCCCCGATCCGCCGATCGGCACTTCGGCAGTCGTGATTCCCGGCGCGGCAACCGGCGGCGCGGCGGCGGGTTTCGCGGCGGGCGGCGCCTCGGAGCCTTTCTTCGTCGAACGTCCGAACGGGGAGAAGGGGACGGTGTTCTTCTCGATTTTCGCCGGAGCCGGCGCGGCCGGTTTCGGTTCCTCGATCTTCGGAGTCTCGACCGGCTTCGGCTCCTCGATCTTCGGAGCCTCCACCGGTTTCGGCTGGGCCGGTTTGCGTTGCACTGCGGGCGCGGCGGGCGGTCCGGGCATCTTCGCGAACTCGATGCTGACCATCTGCGCCGCTTTCGGCGGCGTTGCGTGTGTCGCGGCGTAGACCGCGAGCGCGATCAGACCGCCGTGCAGCAGCAGTGAGAGTGCGATGCCGGCGCCTGCTCCGCGATCGAGGGTCGCGCGCTGCGCCAGCACATCAGCGACGCCGTCCCGCATTCCCGTTCCCCTCACGCCCTTCACCCGGTTTCGTGATCATGCCCAGTTGCTGCACTCCCGCGCGATTCATCACGTCCAGCACGCCGATGACCCGTCCATACGGCACTCCCTGATCGGCTTCGAGCAGTGCGCGTTTGATGCCGCGCGCGCGCAGCATCGGCCCGAGCGAGAGCTCGAGGTTCTCCGAGCCGATGGCGGTGCCGTCGACATACACGGCGCCGGACGCGGTCACGGTGACCTTGGCGGGATTGTTCGAGGCCAGCTCGAAGCTCTTGCCCTCCGCCTGCGGGAGCGCGACGTCGAGTCCCTGCGTGAGCATCGGCGCGGTGATCATGAAGATGATCAGCAGCACCAGCATCACGTCGACGAGCGGGGTGACGTTGATCTCCGCCAGATCGCCGAGGTCGTCGCTGCTGTCACCGAATCGAAAGGCCATGCCGTTGTCTTAGACGGATGAGATGCCCGCGAGGTAACTCAGGTGAAGTTCCGCTCCGTCAGGTTGAGAAATTCGAGCGTGAAGTCTTCCATCTCGCCGCGCGACTGGCGCAGCTTCTGGACGAAGTGGTTGTAGGCGAGCAGGGCCGGGATTGCGGCGAAGAGGCCGGCGGCGGTGTTGATCAGCGCCTCGCTGATGCCGGGCGCGACCGCGGTGATGGACGTCGAGCCGGTCGCGCCGATGCTCTGGAACGCACCCATGATCCCCCACACCGTTCCGAAGAGGCCGATGAACGGACTGGCCGCGGCCGTCGTGGCGAGAAAGGGGACGAAGCGCGTCAGCCGCGCCGCTTCGATGCGCGAGGCGCGGATCAGCGAACGTTCCACGCTGTCGAGCGACTTGACGGTCTGGCGTCCGCCTTCGCTGTGAGAGATCTGCGCCTCGATCTCGGCATAGCCGGCGCGGAAGAGACCCACCAGAGGCGAGTGCGCGAGCGAGGCGAGCGCCGATTGCATGTCCGCCAGCCGCTTCGCTTTGCGAAAGAGCGGCATGAAGCGACGCGACGAACGGTTCGCGCGCCGGAAGCGCTGCCCGACCGCGATCATGACCGCCCAGGAGACGACGGAGAAGAGAAGAAGGATGCCGAGGACGGACTGCCCCACCACCCCTGAGTGCCGAAACGCCGCCCACAGTTCCACGGCGCGGAGGTTAGCATAGGGGCGCTTGGAACAACCCCGCGTGCTATGTTGGTTCTGCGACGGCGAACGACCCCGTAGCTCAGTTGGATAGAGCAGGAGTTTCCTAAACTCAAGGTCGGAGGTTCAAGTCCTCTCGGGGTCACCAACTGCCTGACGTACGTCGCGCGCCCGCGCGAGCAGCCCTGTCGGAATGCCCACGCAGAACACGTGCGCGAAGAGTCCGTTCAGCACGCCCGTCAACGTGAACCGCGGCGGACCGGCCGCGGACAGTGGCACGACCACGAAGTTCATGACCAGGTAGACCAGCAGGCCGTAGATCGCACCCATGATCACCGGCGATTCGCGCAGCGCGGCAATTTTGTGGCTGGCGAAGAAGTAGACGCACACGACCAAGAAGGCGATGAAGTAATGCAGAGCGAGGCCGAGGAGCGCGGTGGGAATGCCGCCTTCGACGGCAGCGTCTCGGCCGAGCAGTCCCGCCGCGACGCTTTGCAGGATGCGCGTCGGCGCCACGCCTTTGAGTCCATAAAAGACGATCACCTCGGTGATGTCCAACGCGCCGACGATGAGCGTGGCCAGAAGAATTCGTTTCATCGGCAGAGCGTAACGTCGTCATGGAAACCGGCACGCAAACTTGCTGTGACGCAGCGGAACGCGACCGTCCCTCCGCATTTACAGTGCATGCGATGCGACGTGTTGCGTTCCTGCTGTTGTTTGCGACCGCGCTCGCGGCCGCGGAGCCGGAGCGCGGCAAGCTGGCCGAGAACATCGCATCGCGCCTAGATCCGGCGCAGACCTATACGCTCTACCTGCCGAACACGTACGACGCGATGAAGCAGCAACCGCTGCTGTTCGTGTTCGATCCGCGCGGACGCGGTACGTTCGCCGCGGAGATCTTCAAAGACGCGGCCGAGCGATACGGCTGGGTCGTGATCAGCTCCAATCAGACCCGCAGCGATGACGACGGCGCCGCGAATGCGCGCGCGGTGCGTGCGCTGCTGCCGGAGATCGGCCGTTATGCGATCCATCCGCGACGCGTGTATGCGACCGGCTTCTCCGGCACGGCCATCCTGTCCTGCGCGATCGGCATCAACACCAGTGCCTTCGCGGGCGTGATCGGCGTCGGCGGACGGCTGGTCGAGCACATCCCACCCGCGAAGTTCTCGTTCGCGCACTACGGCTTCGCCGGCGACTCCGATTTCAACAATCGCGAGATGCGCGTGATCGACGAGCTGCTCGGGCGCGAACGGACGACCCATCGCTTCCAGGAGTTCCCGGGCGAGCATCGCTGGTTCCCGCCGGAGCTCGCGCGCGAAGCGATCGAATGGATGGAGTTGCTGGCGATCAAGGCAGGGCTCCGTCCGCGCGATGCGTCGTTCATCGCAACGCTGTACGCGCAAGACATCGCGGCGGCGAGCGCTCTCACCGGCGTGAATGCGTTGCGCCGCTATCGCGAAATCGTGCGGACGTTCGAAGGCCTGCACGCGATCGATGACGCGGCGGCGGCAGTGCAGCGGCTGGAGAACGATCCCGGCGTGCGCCGTGAATCGAAAGACATCGAGAAATGGGATGCATTCGAAGAGCGGACGATCGCGCAGATCTTTTCCCAGATTGGCAACACCTTCGCGCGTTTGCGTGCGGACGACATCTTGCCGACTCCGTCCGTGCTCGCGCGCGAGCTGCGTGTGGCGGAGCTCCAGCGCCGCGCGAGACGCAACGGCGCGGAAGGAGCCACCGCGCGCCGCCTGCTCGAGGCGCTCTACGCGCACACGAGCTTCTACATGGTCGAGCAGCTGATGGCGAAGCGCGAGTACGAGCTCGCCGCCGCGGTCGCCGGCGAGGCAACGCAGATCCAAGACGACCGCTGGCCGTCCTGGTACAACCTCGCCGCCGCGCAGGCGCGCGCGGGACACCGCCGCCGCGCGCTGGAATCGCTCGAGAAAGCGTTCGCCGCCGGATTCGAGAATCGCGAGCAGCTTCTCGCGGACGAAGACTTCGCGTCGCTCCGCGCCGAGGCGCGTTTCAAAGCTCTGGCCCCACCTTCGCAATAGTTATTCGGCGTGAAAGCGCTGATCCTTCTGTCCACATT
>CAMPKJ010000248.1 GCA_946887105.1 uncultured Acidobacteriota bacterium
GGCGAGGGCGGCGGCGGCGCGGCTACGTAGACTCGGGCTGCGTCGGCACCACTAACGCCGGCGGCGGAGGCGCCACCACGCGCGCTCCGCGATTCAGCCGCAGATGGCGCGCCGAGCACTCGGCGAAACCCTCGCAGCGGATGCAGTACCCGTCCGGGCTCTCCGGTTTGTAGTCCGCCGGCGGGCAGACGTTCACGTTCGGAACGATCTCGCGATCGCAGTCGGCGATCAGCCGGTCGATGTCCGCATCGGACGCGGACTGCAGCGCGTGCTTGATCCCGGCATGTCGCGCGGCGTTGTGCATCGTGATCGAGTCGAGCTTCACCCGCGGCGCCTCGTCCGGCGCGGCCGCGGTCAAAACCACGAACGTCACGCGCACGCGCTGCACGACGTAGTAGTACGTGTACGCCAGCACCGCTCCGCCGAGCGCCGCCAGATTGGCCCTGCCGCCCTCGATCACGCCGTAGAGCAGCACCGCCAGTGAGAACAGCGCCAGCATCCGCACGCGGATCGGCACCATCCCGAAGAGATAAAACGTCTGCTGCGGAAACGCCGCCGCGTAGACGAACAGCAGCGTGAAGTAGACGAAGTACGTGCCGAGAAGCGGGATGCCGGTGATCGCGGCCACGGCGGCGGAGCCGAGCGTGGAGAGGAGGAAGAGCGTGATGAAGTGCCGCGTCCCCCACTCTTCTTCGAGCGCGGTGCCCATCATGTAGAGCAGCAACAGCGTGATGAAGAGCGACAGCGTGGCCATGAACCCGGTGCCGGCCTGCGTGAACTGATACGTCACCAGGCGCCACACTTCGCCGTCGCGTACCGCATCCCAGTCGAAGGAGAACAGGCGGGCGAACTTCGCGCGGTCCTGAAACTCGAGCAGATAGAACGCGACGTTCAGGAACAGCAGGACGAAAACGGACCGGAGATTCTCCCCACGGGTCAGGAACATGGCTCCTCGGTGCGAGCGCGTGATCAACGTGCGATCACGTGATCGGTGCCCTCGAATCGTAACTGATCTCCCACGGTCAGGCCGTGACGTTTCGCCCCGCCCGCGGCGAGCTCGAGCACGTACTGCGCCCGCGCGTTCGGCGAATAGCTCGGACAATCGACGGTCTGGCACGGCGGGACGTCGTGCTTGATGTGCGCGATGCGGCGGTTCGCATCGATCCAGATGATGTCCAGCGGAATGCGCGTGTTCTTCATCCAGAATGGGTACTCGCCCTCCGCCGGAAAGAAAAACAGCATGCCCGCGGCCGGATCGAGGTGATCGCGAAACATCAGCCCCTGCGCGCGCAGCTCATCGTCCGCAACGGTCTCGACCGTCACGACGAAGCCGTTCGGCAGGATCACCCGCGGGCCGGCGGCCGCCGGCGCGGGAGCGGGCTGCGTTTCATGAACGGGAGCGGAAGGCATCGTTTTCGTACATCCGGCCAGCAAGAACAGCATCGCGAGCACTTTCATTTGTCCTGCACCTCCACCACTTCCTCCGCGTCGCGCTCGCGCACGATCAGGCCGTACTTTTTCGCGTAGTAACGGAACGAGCGGAAGGACATGCGCAGGAGCTCCGCGGCCTGCGTCTGCACTCCGCCGGTCCGTTCCAACGCCTTGAGCATGAAGATCTTCCCGATCGACTCGAGCTGCTCCTCCAGCGAAATCCCCTCGGGGGGCAGCTCGAACGTCGCGTCCGGCATCCTCCCGCCGAGGAGGAGATGCTCGGGGAGCGACTTCGTGGTGAGCACGTCCGAGGCTTCGAGGGCGATCATCCGTTCTACGACGTTCTCCAGCTCGCGCACATTTCCGGGCCAGTGGTACTTCTCGATCGCGCGCATGGCGTCGGCGGAGATCCGTTTGCGCGGCACACTCATGCGCGTGCAGAACTTCTCGATGAAGTGATCGACCAGCAGCGGAATGTCCTCGCGGCGCGCGCGCAGCGGCGGCAGCGCGATCGGAATCACGTTGATGCGGTAGAAGAGATCCTCGCGGAACGTCCCCTCGCGGATCGACTCGCTGAGATCGCGATTCGTGGCGGCGATGACGCGCACATCCACGACGGTCTCGACGTTCGAGCCGACCTTGCGCACCATGCGGTCCTGTAAAACGCGCAGCAGCTTGATCTGCATCGCCAGCGACGTCTCGCCGATCTCATCGAGGAAGATCGTGCCGCGGTCCGCTTCCTGGAACAGCCCGCGCTTCTCGCGAATCGCGCCGGTGAACGCACCGCGCTCGTGGCCGAAGAGCTCCGACTCGAGCAGCGTCTCCGGCAGCGCGCCGCAGTTGATGGAGACGAACTTTCCGCGCCGGTCGGAGTTGTAGTGGATGGCGCGCGCGATCAGCTCCTTGCCGGTGCCCGACTCGCCGGAGATCAGCACCGTGGACATGGTTTTGGCGATGCGCTGGACGATGGAGAAGATCTCCTGCATCTTCGCGCTCTTGCCGATGATGTTGGCGAACGTGAAGCGCTCCTCGAGCGCGGTGCGCAGGTGGATGTTCTCGTCCTCGAGCTCCTTGCGCTCGACCGCCTTGCGGACGATGATCTTCAGCTCTTCGATGTCGAAGGGCTTGGCGATGTAGTCGACCGCGCCGGCCTTGAGCGCCTCGACGGCGGTGCGCGTCGAGGTATGCGCGGTGATCATCACGAAGGCGATGGAGGGGCTGTTCGTTTTGACGTCGCGGATGAAGTCGATGCCGGAGCCGTCGGGCAGCATCAGGTCGCAGAGCACGACGTCGGGCTCGAGGCGCTGGATCGCGGCGCGCGCTTCTTCGAGCGATGCGGCCGCGTCGACGTTCCATCCCTCTTCCTCGAATACGATGGTCAGGAAGTCGCGGAGAGAGGCCTCGTCATCGACGATGAGAAGGTTCACGGCAGCGATTCTAGTCGCCCTGCTGGCGGCGTGTGCGTCACACGTTCCGCCCGCAAAGCATCGCGGGATGAGCTTCGCGGCCGCGAGTCCGCGCCGCGGGACGTACGGCTCGGAAGCCTCCGCCGCATCGCTGCACAAGCTGAAGCAGCTCGGCGTCGACTGGATCTCGCTGATGCCGTTCGGCTTTCATCGCGGCGAGCCCGCGCTGCGCTTCGGCGGCGAGCAGGTCTGGGAAACCGACGCCTCGCTCCGGGCCGCCACCCGACAAGCCCACGCCCTCGGCATCAAGGTCATGCTCAAGCCCCACATCTGGGGCCGCTCCGAGCAGCGCACGGAGAGCTGGACCGATGCCCACTGGCGCGCGTGGTTCAACGACTACCTCCGCTTCGCCGAGCACTACGCGACGCTGGCGCGCGATGCGAAGATCGACGCGTTCTGCATCGGCAACGAGCAGAAGGTCGCGTCGGGACACGAGGCGGAGTGGCGGCGGATCATCGAGCGCGTGCGCACGATCTACGACGGCCCGCTGACGTACGGCGCGAACTTCGACGAGGTCTTCGACGTGCCGTTCTGGGACGCGCTCGACTGGATCGGCGTCAGCGGCTACTTCCCGCTCGTGCCGGATGCGTCGCCCGATCGCGCGACGCTGGTACGCGCATGGCAGCCGGTGCTGGCGCGGCTCGAAGCGTTGTCGCGGCGCGAACGGAAGCCGGTGCTCTTCACCGAGATCGGCTATCGCAGCGTGCAGGGAGCAGCGTGGCGGCAGTGGGAGATTCCGCGTGACGCGCTGGCGGATCTCGACGCGCAGCGCAATGCGTACGAGGCGTTCTTCGAGGCGGTGTGGCCGCAGCCGTGGGTGATGGGCGCGTATCCGTGGAAGTGGTTTTCGTATCCGGATCACGGACGGCCGGCGGGGAACGACTACGACCTCGAAGGAAAGCCGGCCGAGGACGCGATCCGGCGCGCTTACAACTCGCAGGCGACCAGCGCGAGCAGCTCATCGAGCCGCCGCTGATCGAGATATTCGCGGCTCATCTCCTCCATCAACTGCTCGATCCCGGCTTTGTGGCGGCGCGCGAGGCTCTCCGGCAACGGGAGACTTGTCGCGGCACGCAGGCGCATGAACGCGCTGTCGCTGGTGAGGCGCGACGGGAGTGTCGGCGTGACGCGCTCGAAGGCGGCGTTGCGCGGCGCCAGCACCCGCCGCCGCACGCGATTCTTGCGGGTGATGATGTCCAGGATGCTGCGCGATTCAGGGATGAAGTAGACGGCGCGCACGGACGGCCGCGTCTGGCCGATGCGAAACGCGCGGCCGTTGCGCTGGTCGAGCTTCACCGGATTCCACGGCAGGTCGTAGTGCACGATCATCCCCGCGCGTTGCAGGTTCAGCCCTTCCGCGGCCATGTCGGTGGAGACGATCACGTCGATGCGTCCGGCCCGAAACGCGTGCAGGACGGCATCCCGCGAACCTTCGCGCGACGTGACCAGGCCGCACTTCAGCACGCTCTGCAGATCGCGCGCGGTGGCGACGGCTCCGGTGAAGATCAGCAGCGGCTCACACGTGCTCGCGACGAGCTCGACGAGCAACGTGCGCTTCGCGCCGGGCGACGCACGCGCGGCGGCGGCGAGGGCGTCGATGCGCGACATCTCTTCGCGAATGGCCGCCGGATCGACGTCGCCGGGCGGCGCGAACAGCTCCCAGAACAACACGTCCTGAAACGCATCGCGATCTTCCTCGTGCGCAAACGCGCGGCGATAGTCGCGCTTCGGCAGCGAACGTCCGGCCGCGATCGCATCGAGTGCGCGCTCATAAAACCGCCGCTGCCGGCGCAGCGACTCGAGCAGCGCCGCTTCGCTCGACTCCAGGCGCCGCCGCAGGAAGCGCCGCAGAAGGGCAACGTTCCCCACCAGCGGAAACTGCAGTCCGTCGATCGCCGGCAGGTCGAGCACGGGATGACGGATCACGCTGCGCTGCAGCTCGCCGAAACGCAGCCCGGGAACGAGCACGCTGCGGTCGCGGCGAATCATCAACGCGCTGACGATCACGTCGATCGCAGCGAGATCGCGCATGGCGAAGGCGACGTCGATGGACGGGATGCCGAGGTCCGCGAGCAGGTCGTCGCGCGCGATGAGCCGCAGCAGAGCCTCGAGGTCGGCGATCGAGTTGCACACCGGCGTCGCCGTCACGAGCAACACGCGTGCACCGGCGGTGCGCCGAGCAAGCGCGGCGTAGCGCTGCGTGCGCGGATTGCGGAACGCGTGCGCCTCGTCGACGACGACCAGCCGCCGCGATGGCACCGGCACGAACAGATCGCTCACGATTCCGTCGTGCGTGAAGATCCGCGCGTCGCGATCGAGCTCGCGCCATTGCGCGACGAGCGCGGCCGGCACGATCAGCTCTCCCCCTCCGAGCCTTCGCATCACCTCGGCGGCAACGAATGACTTTCCCAGTCCCACTTCGTCCGCGAGCAACACGCCGCCCCGCGTCCGCAGCAGTGCGACGGCGCGGTCCGCGGCTTCGCGCTGATGCTCAGCGAGCACCAATACGCCGCTCCAGAAACGCCTGCAGCGCCGCGAGCTCGGAAGCACTGACGCCGTAGAGCTTTGCCACGAGGGTATCGAGCTCGCGCATGACCTCGTGCCGCTGATGCGCGCGGCGCGAGAGGCGCACGAGGTGCTCCCATGCAGACCGCGTATCGGGCCACGGCATCGTGGCAATCGTGCGTCCGAAGTATCGGTAGTGCGCGTCCTTGGCGCGTTCCGCGACACCGGCCAGCAACGCGCCGGCAATGGTCGAGTTGAGGATCGCGGCGATGACGTACGCCTCGTCGAGCGACACCGCGTCGATGGCGTACAGCGTCTGATTCGGGATCAGCGGAAACGCGACGTCGTTCACGTGCACGATGTCCGGCAGCACGGCCGCGGCCATGCCGCGCGAGAGATCCTTCCACGCCACCTTGATTCCGACATGCTCCGCGCGCACGAACGACAGCTGGAAGTCCGCCGGCTCGAGCCCGCGCAGCTCCGCGAGCTTCAGCAGCCAGCGCGGCGGCTTGCGCCATCCCTCGCGCGGCGGCCAGAGCATCCACTGCGATGCGGTGGTCGTCCAGCGCTGCAGATCGCGCCCGCGCACGCAGCGGCAGAGCGCGTCGAACGGGATGCGTACGTCTTCGGCGGTGACGAGATGGCCGCCGCGGATGGCCTTCTCCTCGACGAAAAAGCTGCGGTTGTCGCCGGTCTTCACGCCCATGAACGGCTTGCGGCCGAGGCTTTGGGCGAAGGATGCGTGGCTTTCGCGCAGACGGCGTGCGAGCGTGGCGATGCCGGACGGGACGAGCGCCCATTCGGACGATGGGCCGTCGACCGCCAGTTGCACGCGCGGGAGCTCGAACGTTTCATCGCCCGTGGTGATGCGCACCGTGTCCCGCGCGGCGGCGCACGTGATCCCCATCGGAAACGTATCCGCCTCGAACAACGCGCGCCGGCGCGGCGAGTCGCTCCAGTCGTCGATTGCGATCACGCGCTCGCGCGCCGCGCGGCGCAACGGGCCGGCGTAGCCCGCGTTGACGATATTCACCGGCATCAGCAGCGCGACCACGCCGTCGTCCGCGGCCAGTGCGAGCGCGCGCTCGAAGAACGCCACCGACAGATCCGGCTGATGAAAGGCCGTGCCGTCGCGTGCGCCGCGGAAGAGCGCGTAGCGATCGGTGAGCATCCGCTTCGTGCGCGCGTCGATGCGGCTGTTGCGCACCCAAGGCGGATTTCCGGCTACGACGTCGAACCCGCCGCTAGCCATGACATGCGCGAAGTGCACGTCGAACGAAAAGAAATCGAGGCTTCCCTCTTCCGCCTTCTCCAGCATCTTCTTCTCTTCCGCGATGCGCTGTTGCAGCTCGCGGCAACGCTCCGGATCGACCTGAATCGCGCGGCCGAACAGATCGCGCTGCGGCGCGCACGCGAGCTGCAGGTCGCGCTCGGCCTCGTCGATGCTGCGCGCGAGCAGCTCCGACGCGAGCCGCTGATCGTTTCCGCGGATCAGGCGATAGAGCGCCGGCCGTTCGTCGTGCGGCGCGGTGCGATAACGCTCGAGCAGATCGCCTTGCGCGCGCAACGCGTGCAGCCAGTCGGCGTAAATGCTGAGTCGCGCGTCGCCGAGGAAGTCGGCCGGGCCGAGGAGGGAGTTGCCTTGCAGGATGTTGCGGTCGAGGTTCGGCAGCGGCTCCACGTCATCGATGGACGCCTCGCTGGAGGATACGATGGCGAGCCACAGGCGCAGCTCGCAGAGGCGCACGGCCTGCGGCTTCAGGTC
>CAMPKJ010000249.1 GCA_946887105.1 uncultured Acidobacteriota bacterium
AGATCTACTGGGTGGAGTGTCGGTTAACCCGAAAGAAAGAGGAAGGAATTTCCGGGCGGCACGGTATCTACGGCTGCGCGCTCAGATACTCCGACACCGCCTGCATCTCCCTCGCCTTGAGTGCGGCGCACTCGTTCACCTGTTCTTCGACGCGCATCAGCTGGCGCTCCGTTCCCTCGATTTTGCGCTCGGCGAAGAACTCGCGTGCGCGCGTGACGCGTTGCGGCTCACAGCCGTTGGCGATGAACGGCATGTTTGCGGCGAAGATCGCCGGCAGGCCTTTCATGATGTTCTCGTAGTTCGCCGTCACCCACTGGAACAGCTCGTCGCGCTCTTCCGCCGTTTCCGCGGCGCCCCACAGCAGGAATCGTTCGTTCGGACGCACGCTGCCGGTGAACGAATAGTCGCGCGCCTTCTGGCGGATGGCGGGATCGCGGAAGCGGCCCAGCGCGGCGAGGTATCGCGAGCGCTCGGCCGGCGAGGTGGCGCTCTCGAAGCGTTTCCGGTACTCCTCGAACAGCGCCTGATCGCCTTCCGCCGCGCCGGACGTCAACACGAATGCCATGAGCGTGGGGTGTACGGCGTTCGCATTCTCGAGCGCCTTCGGCAGGTGCTCGCGCACGAAGGCCTTCACGCGCGGATCGTCGCCGTACGTGCCGAGGAGCGCGAGCAGCTGTGGACGGAGCGTGGTGATCCGCTCCGACTCGCCTTCCTTCGGCGTGAGTCCGATGCGGTCGAGTGCGGGGCCGATGGTGCGGCGCAGATACTCCGCGAAGTGCTGGCGATTGGCGGCGCTGTCGAACGTCGTGCGCACGTTGCCGAGCGCGCCGAGCAGGGTGGAGAGCACCTGCGGATCGGGATCGCTGGCGAAGCCGCCGAGGATGTCCAGATAGGCATCGCCGTGAATCGTGCTGTTGCGGAACAGCGCGCCGAGATTGCCGACGAACGCGAACCGCTCGGCAGGCGTGAGCGTGCCCTCCGCCTTCTTCGCCAGCGATGCCATCGACGCCTCCGGCATCTTCCAGCGGTAATAGCCGGCTGCATTCGCGTGCGGATAGAGCCACTCCACGCGATCGCCCTGCAGCGTCAGCGTCTTCGACGGCGCATTGAGCAGGACCGCCGCGTTGCGGGTCGTGCTGCCGTCGGAGTAGCGGAGCGTGACCGGGATGTGCCAGGTCTGCGCCGTCGCGTTGCCGGTGGTGAAGCGGCTCTGCGTCAGGCGCACCTGATTCGGCGCGATCAGCTCCACGGTCACCAGCGGAATGCCGGGCTGATTGATGAATGCCTCCATCGATGCGACCGTGCCGGCAGGGGCGTGTTTCGCCAGCGTTGCGAAGAACTCCGCGGCGTTGGCGTTGCCCCACGCGTTCGATTTGATGTGATCGAGCACGCCCTGGCGGAACTTCTCCGGGCCGATCCACTGCTCGAACATCGTCAGCACGGCCTTGCCTTTGTTGTACGCGGTGCCGACGTTGCGCATCGCTTCGTTCGGGTGCACGTCCCGCTTGCGAATGGGATCGGTGGCCGCGCGCGCGTCGCTGGTCATCACCTGCTGGATGCCTTGCATCTCGGCCACGGCGTGTCCGAATTCGGGGTGGAGCTGCTCGGTGATCTTGTCGCCCATCCAGTCGGCGAACGATTCGTTGAGCCAGAAGTCGTCCCACCACTCCATGGTCACCAGATCGCCGAACCACATGTGCGCGAGCTCGTGCGCGGTGACGCGGATGAGATTCAGCCGCTGCGCGGGCGTGGCGGTGGCAGAGTCGAGCAGCAGCACGGTGTCGCGATACGTGATCGCGCCCGGATTCTCCATCGCGCCGGCCCAGTATTCAGGGATGCCGATCAGATCGACCTTCTCGAACGGATGCTTGCTGCCGAAATACGTCTCCAGCGCCGCGAGCACCGGCGGCGCGATCTCGGCGGCCAGTTTCGTGAGCCGCCCCTGTCCCTTCGGCGCGATCACGCGGCCGGGGACGCTCATTCCTGCGATGGGCGTGTAGTCGAACGCGCCGATGGCCATGGCGATGAGATACGAGGGCAGCGGTTTCGTCTTGGCGAAGCGGATGGTCTTCTGTCCGTCCTTCTTCTCTTCCGAGACCACCGGCGTGTTGGAGACGGCGTCGAACTGCTCGGGGATGGTCAGCGTCAGCTGGTAGGGGATCTTGAAGCCCGGCTCGTCCCAGCACGGAAAGGCCTTGCGCGCGTCGATGGCCTGGAACTGCGTGAAGAGATACGGCGCGCCATCCCTGGTGGCCATCTTGTAGAGTCCGACCGCCTGCCGGTTGTACTTGCTCGTGAAGTCGATCGCCAGCGTGTACTGGCCCGGCTGCAGCGGCTGCGCGGCGGTGACGATCACCGTCGCGTCTTTGCCCTTCGCGTGGGTGACGTCGATCGCATCGTTCCCCTTCATGAGCGTCACCGTGCCAAGGGTCATGTCCTCTGCATGGAAGCGGAATGAAGGCGTGGCCTTCTTCACCTGCAGCTCGATGGCCACGGAGCCGCTGAAATCATCGCCCCGAGGGTCGGCGTTGAGCGTCACCGCTTCGCCGAGAGGCATGACGTCATGGCCGAGCCGGACGGGCTCCGCGGCGAAAAGAGAGAACGAGACGGCCAGCAGAACGAGCGAGAAGACGCGCGGCGTTTTCATGAGCACGACAGCGTACAAGGAGTCGCCGCGGACGCAACGGCCGTTGCCGTTTTCTCACCGGGAGCGCATCGAAGCTTGACGAAGGCCATTGAGACGAATAGCGTCTAGCGCTTCAGTTGAGACTAAGTCTCAGTTGCAGTGGAGACCGCCGCACCTTGACCATTCGCAAAACACTGTTCTGGCTCCATCTCACCGCCGGCGTCATGGCCGGCCTGGTGATCCTGCTCATGTCCGTCACCGGTGTGCTGCTGGCGTTCGAGAAGCAGATCATCGCGTTCGCGGAGCGCGATCTGCGCGTCACCGCGGATCCATCACACGCGCCGCTGCCGCTCTCGCGCCTCGTCGCCGCTGCCATGGCCGCCGCGCCGGACGAGGAGCCGTCCAACGTCACCGTGCGCTCCGATCGCCTCGCGCCCGTGGCCATCGCGTTCGGCCGGGAGCGGACGCTGTTCGTCCATCCGTACACCGGCGCGGTCCTGGGCGAAGGCGCGACCGGCGTTCGCGCGTTCGTCGAGGCGAACAAGAGTCTGCACCGCTGGCTGGCGATGAAAGGGGAGGGCCGCGAGCGCGGCAAGGCCATCACCGGCGCCGCGAATCTGGCGTTCCTGTTCATCGTCCTCTCCGGCCTGGTGATCTGGATTCCGCGCCGCCGCACGCGCACGGCGTTCCGCAACGCGACGCTCTTCCGCCGCGGTCTACGCGGTCGCGCACGCGACTTCAGCTGGCATCACGTACTCGGCATCTGGTCCTTTCTGCCGCTCGTCGCCATCGTCGTCTCCGGCGTGGTGATCTCGTATCCGTGGGCGACGCGGCTCGTCTACCGCGCGGCCGGCAGCACGCCGCCGAAGCAGCAGCGACCGGCGCCGAATGAACGCGGCGGGACGCTCGATCTCGCTGCGCTCGATCGCCTGTCGGGCGTGGCGAGCAGCGAAGCGGCGCGCGTGACGCCGCAATGGAAGTCGCTCTCGTTCCGGATGCCGATCTCGCCGAAGGCGCCGGTGGCGTTCTCGCTCGATGAAGGAAACGGCGCGCGCCCCGACAAGCGCTCGCAACTGATGATCGACCCGCGCACGGCGCGCGTGGTCGAGCACAAGACGTACGCACAGCAGGAGAGCGGCCAGCAGGCGCGCGCGTGGCTGCGCTGGATCCACACCGGTGAAGCGGGCGGCATGGCCGGGCAGGTTGTGGCGATGCTCGCATCCGCCGCGGCCGTGGGGCTCGTCTACACCGGTCTCGCACTGGCGCTGCGCCGATTCGCCCGCGTGCTGCGCGGAGCGCCCGCCCCATCACAACAATTCATAGAAGAGGAAGGCAACGTATGAGTGGACGTCGAACGAAGAAACTCCGGAAGCTGACCGCCGGCGCGCTGGTGGCCTGCTCGGCCTTCAGCACGCGCTACGCGGTGGCGCAGGGCAGCAGCGGCACGGCCGGCGACGGTAGAACGCGGGCCACGGCACAACTGCCGCTGCGGCAGTTCGACATCGCGCCGGGAACGGTGGCCGAAACGCTGCGGGCGTTCGAGGCAGCGACCGGAATGAGCGTCCGTGCCGAGTTCGATCGGATCGTGCTCGACGCGTACCAGAGTCCTGGCGCGACCGGGCTGCTCTCCGATGCGGAAGCGCTCACGCGGCTGCTCTCCGCGAGCGGCATCCAGCATCGATTCGCGAGCCGCCGCGCCGTCGTGCTCACGATGCCGATGTTGTCCGATGCGATCGACGTCTCCGCTCCGGCGCCGGAGATCGCATCGCCGAAGTTCACGCAGCCGCTGCTCGAAACGCCGCGCACCGTGGCCGTCATCACGGATGAGGTGTTTCTCGCACAAGGCGCGACGACGCTGCGCGATGTGTTGCGCAACACGCCCGGCATCACGTTTCAGGCAGGGGAGGGCGGCGCGGCGCCGGGCGATGTGTTCAGCATGCGCGGCTTCAGCTCCGGCAACGACGTGCTGCTCGACGGCGTGCGCGAGACGGGCGCGTACACGCGCGATGCGTTCAATCTCGAGCAGGTGGAAGTGGTCAAGGGTCCCTCGGGCGCGATCGCGGGCCGCGGCGGCACGGGCGGCACGGTGAATCTCGTCACCAAGAATCCGAAGCCGGAGTCGTTCACGCGTGCGACCGTCGGCGTCGGCACGGCCGCGTATTCGCGCGCCACCGTCGACTCCAACGCTCCGCTCGCATCGATCGCGGGCGCCGCCGTTCGCGTGGCCGCGATGTACACGTCCTCCGATGTGCCCGGCCGCGACGTGGCGCACAACAGCAGCTGGGGCGTCGCACCGTCGGTCTCGTTCGGAATGGGCAGGCCGTCGCGCTTCACGCTCGCGTATCAGCACCTCTCGCAGGACAACACGCCTGACTACGGATTGCCATGGGCGGCGTTCGGCGCGAATCCGGAAGTCGACCAGAGCAACTTCTACGGCCTGGAAGGCTACGACTACGAGGATGTCACCAGCGACGTCGCGACCGCGACCGTCGAGCGCGATCTGCGGGATGGCTGGATGCTCCGCAATGTCTCCCGCTGGGCGGACAACTTTCGCGATTCCGCGATCACGGCGCCGCGCCCGCCGAACCGTCAGCTGCAGCAGCGGCGGATGGATCAGAGCCAGCTCACCAACCAGACCAGCGTGAACGGCTCGTTCCGCACCGCGGGCGTGCGCCACGATCTCGTCGCGGGCGTCGAGATCGGTCGCGAGTCGACGCTGATCCGCCGGCAGGCGCAGAGCACGAATCAGCCGCAGACCGCTCTCGCCAATCCCGATCCGCGCCAGGATCCGATGGCGCCGATGCCGGCCAACAACGGCAATCCCGAGGATACGAGTCTCGCGCTGGCCGGGATCTACGCGTTCGATACGCTGCAGTTGGGCTCGCGCTGGGAAGTGACGGCCGGTCTGCGCTGGGATTCCGCCGAAGTCGATTACGAGCTGACCAATGTCTCCACGGGCGCGCAAACACGCCTCGGCCGCGAAGATCGCATGCTGAGCTGGAACTCCGGCATCGTCTTCAAACCGCGCGCGAACAGCAGCATCTATGCGAGCTACGCCACGTCGTTCAATCCGACGGTCGAAGCGGGCGCCGGCGGCGCCGCGCTGTCGGGTTCGCCGACCGCGGTGAACAACGTCAATCTCGCTCCGGAAGAGAGCCGCAACCTCGAGATCGGCGCGAAGTGGGAAGCGGCGGGCGGGCGCGCCACCGCGAGTGCCGCGCTGTTCCGCACCGAGAAGACGAACGCGCGCACGCGCGGCGTGAACAGCGAGCCGTTCGTGCTCGACGGAGAACAGCGTGTGGAAGGCGTGGAGCTCAGCCTCACCGGCAATCTCACCGATCGCTGGTCCGTGCTGGCCGCGTACGCGCATCTCGACAGCGAATTCGTCGCGTCTCGGAACCCGCTCGAGCAGGGAGCCGCGCTCGCATTCGTGCCCGAGAACTCGTTCAACGTCTGGACCGAGGGGCGTTTGCCGGGCGGTTTCAGCATCGGCGCCGGCACGCAGTTCATGGACTCGGTGTTCCGCAACGCCACCAATACCGCCGAGGTGCCGAGCTATTGGCTCGTGAACGCCATGGCCGCGTATGACGTGTCGAGCGCACTGACGCTGCGGCTGAACGTCAACAACCTCGCCGATGAGGCGTATGTCGATCGCGTCGGCGGCGGTCACTACATTCCGGGGCCGGGACGCTCGGTCACGATCAACGCGGAATTCGGTTTCTGATGCTGCTGCAGATCCCGAACCTCCTGACGAACGAACAGGTGCGCGACGTGCGCGCGCGGATCGACGCGGCCGAATGGGTCGATGGCCGCGTCACCGCGGGACATCAGTCCGCGCGCGCGAAGGACAACGAACAGGTGCCGGAGCATCACCCGGCGGCGCGGGAGGCCGGCGAAATGATCGTGGCCGCGCTCGCGCGCAATGCGCTGTTCCGATCCGCCGCGCTGCCGTTGCACGTCTTTCCGCCGCTCTTCAATCGCTACTCCGGCGGCCAGTCCTTCGGCTCGCATGTCGACAACGCGGTCCGCCAGGTCAGCGGCACCGCGCATCAACTGCGCACCGATCTCTCCGCGACGCTCTTCCTCTCCGCACGCGGCGAGTACGACGGCGGCGAGCTGGTGATCGAAGACACGTTCGGCGTGCAGTCCGTGAAGCTGGAAGCGGGGAGCATGATCCTGTATCCCGCGAGCAGCCTGCATCACGTGCGTCCGGTGACGCGCGGCGCGCGCGTGTCGTCGTTTTTCTGGATCCAGAGCATGGTCCGTGACGACGGCGAGCGCACGCTGCTCTTCGACCTCGACCTGGCCGTTCAACGCCTCGGAGCCGAGTCGCCGGACCATCCGTCGGCGTTGCAACTCACAGGCGTGTACCACAACCTTCTGCGCCGCTGGGCGGATCTGTAGTTCCTCGGGGTTCCTCGGAGTTCCTCGGGGTTCCTCGGAGGTCCTCGCGTGCTTGGACGGCGGTCCGCCGAGGAACCCGAGG
>CAMPKJ010000250.1 GCA_946887105.1 uncultured Acidobacteriota bacterium
CCCTTCCGCCGCGCGCAGGGACGTGATGCGCAGCGTCTCCTCGCTGTTCGCCAGACTCGCCTCGGAGATCTCGACGAGCGCGGTGGCGAGTTGCGCGTCGAAGTACGCGGCGGTGACATCGAGCCGCGTCTGCGCATCCACCGAGCCGACGTTCGTCTCGGCGATTTCGAGCAATGCCGAGGCAGCCCGCGTCTGCGCCCGGACGCGTCCGCCGGTGTAGAACGGCCAGTTGAATGCCAGGCCGAGGTTCCATGTGTTCGGTGCGCCGAACCCGAGCTGTGAAAAGTCGACGCCGCCGAATGGACTGTCCGCCGGACAGCCGAGCCGCTCTTCGAGCAGACGCACGCGCTCCTCGAGCGGCAGCGAAGGATCGGGCATCCACGGTCCGAGACACTGCGGCGGAACGGGCTCTGCTTGCGTGTCGCCGCCGACGCCTTCGAACTGACTGGCCAGCGCTCGCTGATACGAAGCCGAGCCATCCAGTTGCGGCTTGCGCTGCGATTCGGTCCGATCGACGTTCGCCTCGGCTCGATCCGAACCTGCTCGCGCCACCGCCACGCTCTCACTCGTCGCCGCAGCGATCTCGACTGCTTCCTCGAGCGACAGCCGCCGGACCTCCTGAGCCCCGATCGCACCCGGAACCAGCAACAGCAACGAGAGAACAGCCAAACGACACAAGACGCCGGGCGCCGTTGCAAGACATTGGCCGTTCAGCGGCGGACTTCCTGCTGGCTTCGCTTTTCGCGCGCGCGTTGACAATCGCGGTCGCGCCGTAGATCCTTACATGCATCCCATTCAGCTCGCGACGTCCTCCTGAGGACGTCACCCACGGACCGCAGCACCTACAGAAGGAGCTACGCAGATGGCCAATCCTCTCTCGATGTACGTCCCCATCAAGCAGGACGCGCAGTCACAGGCGATCGCGGCGCAACTCGCGCAGCAGTTCGTCCCCAACGTGCAGGTCACGCTCGACCAGTCGCAGATCGTCCATTACGCGAAGATCGTCCTGATCCCCAATCCGAGCGGCGAGGGCACGCTCGCGCTCCTGCTCAGCACCGAGTTCGACGGCTCGATGAACTCCTACCTCAAGTTCTTCTGGGACAACACGTCCACGCAGCAGGCGTTCGCCGGCCTGGCGGCGCTCGCGCTGGTGCCGCCGGATCCTCCGGTGACCGATCTGACCGGCTTCGAGGCCTTCGTCAACGCGACCAACCTCAGCCAGCCCGCGGACCTGTATCAGGCGTACACGAAGTCGGTGCGGCAGATCAACGCGAAGCCGGCCACGACCACCACCGACGCGACGACGGACGTCGCGCCCGACGTCACGGCGCCGCAGCTCGGAACGACATCCGAAACCGCCGGCACGGCGTAAGCGCGATGACGAGCATTCCTCCACCTCCCGCACCGTCGAACGTGCAGGGGCTGATCGTGCGCGGATACACGCATCCGTATTCGACGCACATGCTTTTCCATTTCCCGAATCGCGGTGCGGCAGCGGCGTTCATCAAGGCGCTGCTGCCGCACCTGCAGTCGGGTGAAGATTGGGGCGACGCCAAGCCGGCGATGCTGCTGAACGTCAGCCTGACCTACAACGGGATTCAGGCCGCCACGGCGCTCACGTCGAACGATCTCGTGCAGTTCCCGGTCACCTTCCGCCAGGGTCCGGAGTCCTCCGATTCGCAGCAGGCGCTGTTCGACCTCGGCGACAGTGCTCCGGCGAACTGGTGGGCGAAGAACTTCAAGACGGCCGACATCCATTGCCTCGTGCACGCGTACGCGCTCGATGCCGCATCGATGGACGCGATCGTGACGTTTGTCGCGGAGGCGGCGCAGAACAATGGGGTCACGGAGCTGTTCGCGACCGCCGGCGCGACGCGACTGGTGCAGATCCAGTTGCCGGACGAGAAGATCCACTTCGGCTATCGCGACGGCATCAGCGAACCGGGGCTGGCGTGGCCGGTCGACGGACAGCCGTACGACTCGAGCACGCTCAACAACTTCGTGATCGGCTATCCGGGCTCGCCATTCCAGCCCGGTCCAACCGGCAGCACCGCGGCCGCGCAGTTCGCAAAGGATGGTTGCTACAACGCGTTCCGCGTCATCGCGCAGGACGTCGCGGGATTCGAGAAGTTCCTCGATGCCACCGCGCCGCTGGTGGTGGCGAAGCTCGGGATGACCACCGCGGATGCACGCGAATGGATGGCCGCGAAACTGATCGGCCGCTGGCGCAACGGCTCACCGCTGGAGATCTCGCCCGACGCGCCCGACCCTGCCACGTGCGAGAGCGAAGGATTCGGGTACGCGCTCGATCCGGACGGCATGAAGTGTCCGTTCGCGGCGCATACACGCGTCTCCAATCCGCGCGACCAGGCGCTCTTTCCTCCGGACGAGCCGGTGCCGCGCATCATCCGCCGCGGTGCGCCGTATGGCGCGACGATGGACGTCGATCCGAACGCCGATCGCGGACTGATCGGACTGTTCCTCTGCGGCGCACTGGCGGCACAGTTCGAATTGATCTACGCGTGGATGAACACGAACAACTTCAGTGAGGTCTTCAGCCCGGACTTCGACACGCAGGATGCCATGCTGGCGAACCGGCAGGTGCCCGGCGCCGATACGTCGTTCACCATCCCCACCGCAAAGGGACCCATTCAGGTGACCCTGCCGCAGTTCCTCACCACCCGCGGCACGGCGTACTGCCTGCTGCCGAGCATCGCGTCACTCCAGGGAATCGCATCGCAGGCGGTGTGAGGGCCGGCCGGCCCTCACACGATGCGTTTGATCGCAACGAGCACTTCGCAGTCGCCCGAGCCGCGCTTCAGTAACAGGAGCCGGTGTAGTACCAGTCCTGCTGACCGTATGTGTGCCGCTGGATCGACTGCGTCTTCTTGTTCATGCAGTCGCTCCGCTCGCGCCATTTCCGGTCGGCATCCGGATCCTTTTGCGAGTAGACGTTCCACAGACGGGCCATGTTCGCCGACACGACGCCGGCATTGTGGTCCCGCTCGAACTTGCGCGCGGCCACCGAGAATTCATGGCAGCGGGGACCGCCGAATTTGCAGTAGACCGCCACGTCGTAGGTGAACTGTTGCACACTGGATCGATCGGGACCGTCGGCATTGATGCGGTCGATGAACGCCTGCGCCTGCGGATCGGGCTCGAGCAATCCGCGACGCTTGAGCTCCAACTCCGCGGTCGGACTCCCCTTCCGGTGGGCTTCGAGCCACCAATACGTCGCCAGCGCCTCGTTCGGCGGCAGTCCGAATTCACCATCGTAAATGCGCGCGAGAAGCTGCATCGCCAGCGAATTGCCGGCCAGCGCCGCTTTCTCGAACCAGAAGCGCGCGCCTTGCGTGTTCCGCTCGCCGCCGATCCCCTGCAGTAAGAGCTGCCCGAGGATCGTGGCGGCGCCGTCGCTGCCCATTTCGGCGGCGATGTGCGCCCATTCACGCGCCTTGACCAGATCCTTCGCCGTACCGTCGCCGTGCTGATAGGCGAGGAGCACCTCTCCGATCGAGAATCTGTGGCCCAACTCCGCCGCCTGCAGATAGAGCGGAAAGGCCTTCAGCTTCGCCGCCGCAAACTCCGCGTTCGTCGACGCCTTTGCGCGAGTCGCGTTCGCCTCCCGGTACAGCGCATCTCCTTCGACAGTGTCGGGCGATGCGGCGGCAAGCGCTACGAACGCCTTCTCCGCGTCGCCATCGCCTTTCATGGCCGCGCGAAGGAACCAGAAACGCGCCGCGGTCTCGTTCTTCGCGACGCCTTTGCCGGCGCGATAGTACTCGCCGAGGTTGTACATCGCACTCGAATGACCGCCGCGCGCCGATTTCCGATACCACTCCAACGCCTGCGCGACGTCCTGCGCGATCCCATCACCGTTGGAGAGCATGTAGCCGTAGTTGAGCATCGCCTCGGCATTCCCGTCCTCGGCCAGCTTGCGATACCACTCCGCCGCTTCGGCGGGTCTGGCACTCGTGCCGATCCCGTGTCGCAACGCTTCGGCGAGATTCGCCATCGCATGAACGCTCCCCGCCTCGGCGGCCTTTCGATGCCAGACCAGCGCGTCGGCGTCGCTCTTCGCAACCCCTTTGCCGCTGCGGAAAAGATTGCCGTAGTGATTCATCGACTCCGGGTGTCCGTTCTCGGCCGCGCGGCGAAACCACTCCGCCGCTTTGCTCACGTCGGCGCCGGCGATCTTCGACTCGAGGTGCATCAGGCCGAGCACGTGCATCGCCTCGAGATGACCCTTCGCCGCGGCCTGCTCGAAGAACTCGCGCGCCCGTTCGGGATTCCCGGCGCGCCACGTCGCCTTGCCGAGACCGAACTGCGCGTCCCCTTCCGCGGCGGCCACGGTCGTCACCGCGAGCACCGAGACCACCAGCACGACGAGGGAAAGACCCGCGCGGCTCATGCTTACTTCGCCCCCATGCCCAGATCGCTGAGCATCGCCGCGGCTTCCTTGTTGCCGGGATCGAGCTTCAAAACCTGCCGGAAGTCCGCGGCCGCCTTCTCCGCATCACCGGCATCGAGATGCATCTTCGCGCGATACGTGTAGAGCATGGCCATCTTCGGAGCGAGTCGAATGGCAGCGTCCATGTCCGCCAGGGCATGCGCGTGATCGTTCGCACCGAAATGAATGACCGCGCGATTGACGAATGGCTCGAGGTCTTTCGGATCGAGACGGATGGCCTCCGTGAAATCCGCAATGGCCCGTTCCGCGTCGCCCTTGCCGACATAGCTGGCGCCGCGACTGGAAAACAGCACCGCGTATCGCGGATCGAGCTCGATGCCCCTGGTCAGCTCGGCGATGGCCGTGTCGAAGTCGCCGGATCGGTGATAGAGCTTCCCGCGGACCGCATACGCAAGCGCCCGCATCTTCGCGTCCAACTGCTCGTTGGCGATGATGTCGGCACAAGCCACCAGCGCCACCGCCGGCTCCTTCGTGCTGTGGCAATCGCTCTGGTTGCTCGCCCGCGCCGCCGCGGTCACGAGTGTGATGGCGGCAAACGCCACCAGGATCGTTTTGTTCATCAGTCTCTCCCGAACGCGAATCATCGCTGAGAGAGATCGCGCAAAGCGACGGCGAAATCCATCACACACCTCGGCTGGCAGTCTGGCGTTTCATCGGGTGACGACGAAGTGTTCGGCGGCGTAATTTCCCGAACAAACCAGCGGCGCGGAAAAGGAACCCTCGATTCTGTCATTCGTCGCCGACGTCACCGACTCGGCGAGACAGTCGTAGTAGCAACCTCCATTACTGCGCATCGCCAAGGTCACGGTCGAGCCGTTCACCGTGCCCGTCACAATGAATTTGAGCTCGGGATAGGGAAATGGGAGAGCGGCAGTCCCATGGCCCGAGAGGCTGCTTCCTGTCTGGGTCAGCACCAGGGTCATCGCGCCATGGGAGTCCGTGCCAGTGAACGTCCCCGTCAGATTGAGGCCCGGCGGGGTCGTTGTGGGCGGGAGAGGATCTGTGTCGACGGCGGCAGGAACGTACGTCTGATCCGTCGATCCATTGTCTACGACCGACGCGTACGCGACGATCGGGCGATCCGAAGTGAATGACACCCACGCTTCCGACAGGTCCGCGCTGCCGGGAATCGACGTGCCAAAGGTTCTGATGTCGCCGGGCGCAATGACGGCATACGGCGGCATTGCGATTGTTTTGCTCGTACCGGCCAGCGCGTTGTTCCGGTCGTAGACGCGCCAAACCACGTTCGCCGTCGCATTGCTGGGATTCTGGGCGCCGATGTTCGTGCGGCTCGCTGCCGCCGCGCCACTCGGTGCGTTGAGCTGGAGAAGCACGCCGTTCCTTACCGCGCTCCCGGAATCCACTCCATTGACAAATTGGCCCAGTGTGCATGGATTGACCGCGGCACCGCATCCACTGGACGTGGTCGCGTAGATCCGTTCCGTAACGACGAATTCGTCCGCCGATACGAAGCGAATGCCACCGAGCCCGCTCTTGTGAAACAGCGATGACACGACGTCGTCATACACCGCCATCTGACGCTTCGGCACGGTGATGGTGGTCCCCTGCACCGCGGCGTTATTCACGTTTCCCGTCGGAAGGTAGAACGCCTGAATCTGGATGGATTTTGTTTGGGAAGGATTGAAGATGCGGACGTCGCTTCGAAAGACACCGACGCTTCCAGCGACGGCGACGAAGACTTCCTTGGCGAACGATTGTGTCGAGACGAGAGCCAGTACACCGAATAGAGCCAGCCGGATCATCGAACTGCGGTACGTCGCCATACAGAGTCCCTCCCGCTCGAACGCAATGAGCGTTTGTCGGAGATCGATTTGTTCGGGATGGAGCTGCCTACCTCTGTCTCTCCGGCAGCATAGCACTGACGCGGCTTTCGCAAGCCAGCGACTGACCCGGGTCAGCGTATCGGCTCGTACCGCATGGCGACGGTACCGGGAGCGACGGGCGTCTGGTCGACGAGCCTCAAGTCGAGCGGCTGTGGTAAGCCGGCGAGCAGGGTGGGGCCGTGGCCGGCGATGCGCGAGTGGACGATGAATTCGTACTCGTCGATCAGGCCGGCCTCTGCGAGGGCCAGCGGCAGCTTGAGTCCGCCGGTCGCAATGCCCCTGCCGTTTTGCTGCTTGAGCCGCTTGACCGTTTCAATCAGATCGCGGCCGCGAATGAGTTCGGCATTCCAGTCGACGCTGTCGAGCGTGTCGGAAACGACGTACTTCTTGGCCGCGTGGATGGTATGGGCGAAGGGCACCATCCAGCCGGCCATCCAGGCCGGTACGACCCCGGTTTCTGCTACAGGACGCCAGGCCTCTTCCATCATCTGGTAAATCACCCGCCCGAAAAGCAGCGCATCGGCCCGGGCGATGCCTTCGGCCGCGTAATGATGCAGCTCCGGGCTCGGTGTGACGGCCTCATGGTCACAGCAGCCGTCGAGCGTGACGTTGATCGAATATCGGAGAGGTCGCATCCGCGAAGTGTGCCAGATGCGGCGCCGAACGGGAATTCGTTCGCGAGCGCATGCGCGACGCACTCAACGCTCGGCAGCAGCGAAATGGTGCTACCCGGTGCCATTGGAGCGGGCGACGGGATTCGAACCCGCGACCAAGAGCTTGGGAAGCTCCTAC
>CAMPKJ010000251.1 GCA_946887105.1 uncultured Acidobacteriota bacterium
AGGGTCAGGGTGAGGGGTGAATCGTGCGTAGCGTGCGCCCCTCACCCTCCGCCCTCTCCCCGCAGAGCGGGGAGAGGGGACTGGGGCTGGCTTTGCTACCATCGCCGCGCGTGCCTCTTGCCCGCGGTGCTCTTCTCGGTCCCTATCGCATCGATGCCGAAATCGGCAGCGGCGGGATGGGGCATGTGTTCCGGGCCACCGACACGCGCCTCGACCGCGCCGTGGCGATCAAGGTCCTGCCGGAGCATCGCTGGAGCGATCCGCAGCTCCGGCTCCGCTTCGAGCGCGAGGCGCGCGCACTTTCTTCGCTCAGCCATCCGAATCTCTGCTCGCTGTACGACATCGGCGAGCTCGCGCAATCGGGCGGCACCATTCCCTATCTGGTCATGGAGCTGCTCGAAGGCGAAACGCTGCGCGACCGCCTCGAGACCGGCCGCATCGGGATGCGCAAGGCGCTGCTGTGGGCGGCGCAGATCGCGCACGGCCTCGCCGCGGCGCACCAGAAAGGCGTCATCCATCGCGATCTGAAGCCGGAGAACGTCTTCATCACCGCGGGCGAGCTGCTGAAGATCCTCGACTTCGGCCTGGCCATGACCACGCAGGCGTCCGACTCCGCGTCCCATGCCCATACCAACATCCACACGCAACCCGGCATGGTCATGGGCACCGCGCATTACATGTCGCCCGAGCAGGTGCGCGGGAATCCGCTCGACGCCCGCTCGGACATCTTCTCCCTCGGCATCCTGCTGTACGAGATGCTGACCGGGCAGGTCCCGTTTCACGCGCGCTCGCCCGTCGAGACCATGAACGCGATCCTGATCGAGGATCCGCCCGACATCGGATCGCTGGTCGAGATTCCGGAGAACGTCGAAGAGCTGGTGTGGCGCTGCCTCGAGAAAGATCCGGCCCGCCGCTTCTCCTCCGCGCGCGATCTCGCATTCGCGCTGGAGAGCGCGGCGAAGTCGATGACCTCCTCGACTCCCGCGGCGCAGCGCCGGCGCACCAGCACACCGCCCGCGCTCGCGCCGGCGCCGAAGCGCGCGCGCGCGATCGTCATCGCCGCCATCGCCGCGAGTGTGGTCGCCGCGGCGGTGCTGTCGCGCGGGACATTCGACGAGCCGGTGAAGGAGCCGCCCCTTCTACGCACGCTCACCTACTCCGGCCGCGACAGCTCCGCCGCGGCATCGCCGGACGGGCGGCTGATCGCGTTCGTCTCGTCGCGCGACGGCACGCGCCGCATCTGGCTCAAACAGCTCGCGGACGGCACCGAGGCGGCCATCACCGGCGGTCCGGACGATACGGCGCCACGCTTCGCGCCGGATGGATCGGCCCTGCTCTTCACGCGCACCGAAAACGGCATCAGCTCGATCTATCGCGTGGCGGTGGTCGGGGGCGAGCCGCGCAAGCTGATCGACAACGCGTTCGACGGTGACTGGTCGCCGGATGGCAAACAGATCGCGTTCATCCGCAACCGCCCCGAGGGCAAGGCGCGCAGGGCATCGCTGGTGATCACGCCGACCACCGGCGGCACGGCGCGTGAGATCGCCACGTCGATGACGGAGGAGCTGGTCTCACCGCGATGGTCGCCGCGCGGGACGTCCATCGTGGTCACGCGCGCGCCGCGCGGCACGATCGCGGGATCGCTGCTGGTCATCGACCTGGTCTCGGGCGGCAAGCAGATCCTGTCGCGTCCCAATCCGCACGGATGGCTTTCCGGCGCCGCATGGGTGGCGGGCGGCGACGCGCTGGTCTACGCGGAGCTCGACGTCATCGTCAGCAACGGCCTGCAGGGACGTGGACGCGGAAGCGCCATCGTGCTGCATGAAGTCGACGGCGGACGCTCGCGCGTGCTGCTGCGCAATCCCCACAGCGCGGCCGATACCGTCGACGTGGTCGGTCCCGGCCGCATCGTCTTCACGCAGGACTTCACCCACCAGAGCCTGCGCGAGATCAACCTCGACGGCAGCGGACGCCAGCGATGGCTCTCGCGCGGCATGAGCGTCGACCGCCAGCCGTCGTATGCGCGCGGCGGCAAGAGCATCGTCTTCACCTCCGACCGCGGGGGCAGTCTGGACATCTGGGAACTGATGCTCGACAGCGGCAGCCTGCGCCGCATCACCGATCACGAGGGCATCGACTGGGATCCGTTCCCCAGCCCCGACGGCAGCACGCTGTTCTGGAGCTCGAACCGCAGCGGACACTTCGAGATCTGGACCGCCGCGTTCGACGGCGCCAATCCGCAACAGGCCACGCAGGACGGCGTGGACGCCGAAAATCCGTCGCTGCCGCTCTCGGGTGAATGGATCATCTACGACTCGAGCAATCCGCTGCGCGATGCGCTGTCACGCATGCCGCGCGGCGGCGGGCGTCCGGTGGTGGTCCTGGAGGGGGAAACGGCTCATCCGGAAGTCTCGGCCGACGGTGCGTTCGTCGTCTACAGCCGGCCGGAGGGCGGAGGTCCGGTCGCCGTCGACGTGGTGCGCATCTCCGACGGCGCGGTCTTCCCGTTTGCGCGCGGGCTGATGTCCGGAACCCTGTCGGCGCGCCCGCGATGGATCGGTGCGACGCACACCATCGCCTTCCGCGCGCGCGACGAGAACGGCACCATCGCGCTGTTCGCCCAGGGCTTTCAGCCGGGCGTCGACACCACGTCGACGCGGCGCCAGCTCACGATCTCCGATCCGGACGCGATTCCCGAGACCTTCGCCATCTCGTCCGACGGCAAAAAAGCGATCGTGGCCATCGTCGACGAGGCCTCGGGATTGATGATCGCGGAAGGCGTGGACGGGATTACGCGCTGACCGCGCTCACTTCAACTGGAAGTTGATCGTCAGATTGAAGAGCACCGGCACCGCCTTGCCGTCCTTCGTCGCCGGACGGAACTTCCATTGCCGCACGGCGGTCGCGGCGGCCATGTCCAGCCCGGGCGCGACGCTCTTCAGCACGCCCACATTCTCGACGTTGCCCTTGTCCGAGATGGCCGCCTCGAGGATCACGATGCCGGCCACGCCGGCGCGACGGTAGTCGTCGGGATACGCCGGCTCGACGCGCTGGGTCACCACCGGCGCCTGAATCGGCGCCTCGAGACGTGCCCACCGGCCGCGTCCGGCCAGCGATGGATCGGGCGGCTGCGCGATCGCGGCGCCGGCGGCGGACAGATCCGCCGAGCGCAGCGCGGCCTGCTGATCGACGTAACGGACCAGCGTACCGTTCTCGAAAATGAAGTCTTCGTTGAAATCGGCCGCCGCGGGACGCGTCCAGCTGGTCTCGTCAAAAGTGCGGTCGGCCGCCGCGCTGATGATGCGATACGTGCCGTCTTCATTGATGGTCACGCGCATCGGCGTGCCCCACGCGTCGTTCGCGAGCTCCGCGGGCGGCGCGGTCTTGTTGGTCTGCACGTGCGTGCCGGCGAGCTGCATCATGTTCACGGTGGCCTTCGCGCCGATCAGCGCGCGCATGACCGGCACGCGCATGAGCAGGAAGTCGATCTCGGCCTGGTCCAGCTCTTTCAACGCCGACGCGGCGGAGGCGTTCGCATCGATCTGCGCGAAGAGCCAGTTGCGGTTCGAGCGCACGATCTTGCCGTCCTCGAACACCACGTCGCCTTCCAGTCCCGTGAACTGCTGGCGCGCGAGCGCGACGGTCTCGTCGAACTTCTTGTCGCTGCCCGCGGACACGATGCGATAGCCCTGTGGCGATTCGCTGATGCGATACGGCGTGCCCCACGGATCCGGCGGGACCTGCAACGGAAGGCTGTGCGCGAGCGTGCGGCGCAGCTCGAGCACGTTCGCGATCCTGTGGACGCCGGACAGGTTCTGCAGTCCCTTCACCACATCGGCATCGCCGGCGTGCAACGCAGCGAACGACAGAGAAGCCATCACCACCACTGCCGCGGTCTTGTTCATCATTCCCACCTTCTGATGCGTTCCGCCACTTTCTCCGGCGTGAATCCGAGCTCCTCGGCAATGCGCTCGTACGGCGCGCTCACGCCGAAGCGATCGATGCCGACGATCAGCGCGTCATGATTGACGTACTTGTACCAGCCGTCGCTGCGGCCGGCTTCGATGCACACCACCTTGCTGCGGTCGGGCAACACTTCATCCCGGTAATCCTGCGCCTGCCGGTCGAAGAGGTCGAGTGACGGAGCGGAAACAACGCGCACATTCTGCCCTTCGCCACGCAAGAGGTCGGCGGTCTTGACCGCCAGCGGCACTTCGGAACCGGTGGCGATGAGGGTGATCTCGCCGTCCGTGTAACCGTCGAGCACGTACGCGCCGCGCAGCACGCGTTGCGCATCGAACTCGGCCGCGCGCGGAATGGGATCGAGCTTCTGCCGCGTCAGCACGAGCAGCGTCGGACCATCCGTCGCCCGCACCGCATGCGCCCACGCCATCGCCACCTCGGCGCCGTCGGCGGGGCGGAAGACGGTCATGTTCGGCATCAGGCGCAGCGACCAGAGATGCTCGACCGGCTGATGGGTCGGGCCGTCTTCGCCGAGGAAGACGGAGTCGTGCGTGTAGACGAAGATGCTGGGGATGCCCATCAGCGCGGAGAGACGCACCGAGGGGCGCATGTAGTCGGAGAAGATCAGGAACGTCGCGCCGTATGCGCGCCACGATCCGTACAGCGTGAGGCCGTTCACGATCGCGCCCATGGCGTGCTCGCGAATGCCGAAGTGCAGATTGCGGCTCTTGAAAATCTCGGCGGCGGGCGGCTGCTTCTCCGCGCCTTTCGGGCGCTCGATGCTGCCTGCGTCCTTGATGAGCGTGTTCGTCGACGGCGCAAGGTCGGCCGATCCGCCGATCAGGAACGGCGCAACGGCGGCCAGCTTCTGGATCACCTGACCCGACATCGCGCGCGTGGCGATGGCCTTGTCGCTCTTCGCCGCCTCGATCAGCGACTGCTCGAAACCGTCCGGCAGCGTGTGCGACCAGTAGCGATCCCACTCCTCGGCGAGCTCGGGATGGCGCGCGCGCCAGGCCGCCATCTCCTTGTCCCACAGCTTGCGCAGGCGCGCGCGCTTCCTGGTCTTGCGCGTGAAGTCTTCGCGCACTTCGGACGGAACGTGAAACGTCGGCTCCTGCGGCCAGCCGAGCGCTTCCTTCGTGGCCTTCACTTCGTCCGCGCCGAGCGGCTCGCCGTGCGCGCGTGCGGTGCCGTGATACTTCGGGCTGCCCCAGCCGATGATGGTCTTCGCGACGATCAGCGTCGGCCGCGCGGTTTCCTTCTGCGCGCGTTTGATCGCTTTGCGGATCGCCGCGCGGTCGTGGCCGTCGATGGTGAGCACGTGCCATCCGCACGACTCGAAGCGCTTCTTCACCTCTTCGGAAAACGCGAGGCGCGTCTCCCCTTCGATGGAGATGTTGTTGTCGTCGTAGAAGTAGATGAGATTGCCGAGGCCGAGATGTCCCGCGATCGAGGCCGCCTCGGAACTGATGCCTTCCATCAGATCGCCGTCCGAGCAGATCGCGTAGATGTAGTGGTCGACCGGCTTGAACGGATCTTCACCGTTGAAGCGCGCCGCCAGCATCTTCTCGCCGAGAGCCATGCCCACGCCGTTCGCGAAACCCTGTCCGAGCGGGCCGGTGGTGACTTCGATCCCGGATGCGTGGCCGAACTCGGGATGGCCGGCGGTGCGCGATCCCCACTGCCGGAACGCCTTCAACTCGTCGAGCGTCATGTCCGGATAGCCGGTCAGATGCAGGAGCGAGTAGATGAGCATCGACGCGTGACCGGCGGAGAGGATGAAGCGGTCGCGGTTCTTCCAGTGCGGCTCGAGCGGATCGTGACGCAGGAACTCGGTCCAGAGCACGTACGCCATGTCGGCCATCCCCATGGGCGTGCCGGGATGGCCCGACTTCGCCTTCTCGACCGCATCGACGGCCAGGAAGCGGATCGTGTGGACGGACAACTCTTCGAGCTTGTCCTTCCTGCCGATCAAGGGGCGGTTGCTGTCTTCTGCGACGGAGATCGCCGCGGCACCTTCGGCCGCCGTGCTGCCGGGTGTCGGGTCCTGCATGAGTCGGGTTCCTCCTGCGATGCGGCGCCACGGTGCGGGGCCACGAAAAGAAAGCGGATTATACCCGGGCGCGATCGGCGCCTTGATGGACGAGCGCGTCACGGCATCGCAGAGGTTGTCGCACATGAAAACGGCGGCCTCACGGCCGCCGTTTCACGAGCACCGGGTCTCACGCCTGCGCGGAGAGCTTCGCCGTTTCGGGCTGAACGGATACTGCGGCGGCCGGTGAGGACGTCGCTCCGCCCGAGAGGAAACCGAGGGTCGCGACATCGGCCCATCGTGCCAATGCGTCGGGTCCATGGGGGTTGATGATCGCGACCTCGTTTTCGGGCTCGATGATGAACTGGAGAGCGGTCGGAGGCGCGTCGCTCGAGGTCAGGTTGGCGACGGTCGGCGCCATCGCATACACCTTGGAATCTCCGTCGATATTGAAGATCAGCGTCCAGATGTCGTAACCCGAACCCGTGTAAGAGCTCGCGAGGGTCTTGCTCGGCGGGCCGAGCGAGTTCGCGGCAATGGTCGGAAACGTGAAGAGGTCGCTCATGTCGCCGTCCGGCCAGACGTGAACCACGACGACATTGTTCATCGCGACATCCAGAGTGTTGTTGATCTGCACGTATACCTGATAACCAGCCATGGAAGACCTCTCTCTTGCGCTCGATTTGATTCCGGCGTACTCGTGAGGTCGAGCTTTCCTCGCGGGCACGGGTGGCTCCCTTTCCGGGACATACGGTGGTCTGACACGCCTTCCCGTTTTTCCATCACGCGGTCACTTTTCCGTTCCGCACCAATGGAAGAGGCGTATGGTGACCATCACTCCAGTGCCGCACGTTCAGGAGATGCTCCGCGCCAACCTTGGCCTGGTCGATCGGCTCGTCCGGTTCGTCTGTCAGCGCGCACGGGTGGTGGGAGCGGATGTCGAAGACTTCGCCTCGACCGTGAAGCTCGCGCTCATCGAAAACGACTACGCCGTGCTGGGTGCGTGGGAAGGACGCTCGTCGCTGGCGACGTACCTCGCCGTCATCATTCAGCGCCTGCT
>CAMPKJ010000252.1 GCA_946887105.1 uncultured Acidobacteriota bacterium
TGCGGCTGGCAATGACGCGCATGCCGCGGGAGAGATCATCGCGCCAATCCTCCGGCAGCTCCTCGCGCGACACGAGTTGTTCGAGACTGGTGGCAATTGACTTGATCGGTGCGAGCGAGTTGTTCAGCTCATGACCGATCACGCGCACGATGCGGCGCCACGCTTCCGCTTCCTCTTCACGCAGCGCGCGCGTGATGTCGACCAGCACGAGCAGGCGATGCGGAACGCCGCGCTCGCGAAACTCGGAGCGGTGCACGTTCCACCGGCGGTCGATCGTCGCGGGCGCATCGTCGGCGAGCAGGTCCGTCAATCCGACATCGGCCGCGGTCCTCCCGAGCAGGCGCTCGCGCGGTCGTGCGAGCAAACGTTCGCCGGCGGGATTGACGAGCCGCAGCCGATCGTCATCGTCAAACGCGAAGATCGCCGCGTCGATCCGTGCGAGCACGGCCCGCAGCAGCGCCGCCGCCTCGACCGCCTCGAGTTTGCGCGACTCCATCAGATCCGCAAGCGCGTTCACCTCGGTCATCACCTCGCCGAGGGCGTCATCGCGGCGCGGATTGCGTCCGCGCAACGAATAGTCCTCCTCGCGCAGCGCGGTGATGATGTTGGAGATCGTGCGCAGCGGGAACACGAGCTGTTCGTGCAGCACGTACGTCGAGACGAACGCGCCGACGGCGATGCACGCGAGCACCGTCCAGCGCACCTTCGTCGAAAAATCGCCGGCCCACACGAGCAGCAACGCGGCCAGAGCCACAGGCGCTAACGCGAGGACCGCGGTGAGGACGATGCGGCGTTCGTAGTGCATTGAAAGTCTCAGAGTCGCAAAGTCTCAAAGTCGCAAAGAGGTTGCAGCCGCCATCGTTGCGACTTTGAGACTTTGCGACTTTGAGACTCTACAGCCCATACCTCTGCATGCGCCTGTACAACGCGCCGCGCGACAACCCCAGCGCCTCCGCGGCCTTGCTCACGTTGCCGTCGAAGCGCACCAGCGCTTTGCGGATCAGCAGCGCCTCGACGTCTTCGATGCTCATGTCGTCGATGCGTTGCCCGGACGGTGGTTGCAGGCCGAGGTCGGCGCGGCCGATGGTGGTGCCGGTGGACATCAGCACGGCGCGCTCGACGACGTGATCGAGCTCGCGCACGTTGCCCGGCCAGGCGTGATCGAACAACGCCTTGATCGCGGCGGCATCGAACGACGCCACACTCTTTCGATAGCGCTGTGCGTGATGGGTGAGGAAATGCGCGGCCAGCGGCGGAATGTCTTCGCGGCGATCGCGCAATGGCGGGAGGCGGATCTCGATCGTGTTCAAGCGGAACAGCAGATCCTGCCGGAAGCGGCCGGCGGCGACTTCGTCTTCCAGCGCGGCATTGGTCGCGGAGATCAGGCGCACATCGACGCGCCGCGTCTGCGAGGAGCCGACGCGTTCCAGTTCGCCCGTCTCGACGACGCGCAACAGCTTCGCCTGCTGTGCGGGGGGAACGTTCGCGATCTCGTCGAGGAACAGCGTTCCGCCGTCGGCGAGCTCGAAGCGTCCGACGCGATCCGTGCGCGCGTCGGTGAACGCGCCCTTCACGTGTCCGAACAGCTCGCTCTCGAAGATCGTCTCCGAGAGACCGCCGGCGTTCACGGTCACGAGCGGTTTCGCGGCGCGTTTCGAAGCCGCGTGCAGCGCGCGGGCGACCACGCCTTTGCCCGTGCCGTGCTCGCCGCGAATGAGCACGTTTGCATCGGATGGCGCGACGCGCTCGATCACCTCGAGCACGGGGCGCATGGCCGGAGACGACGCGATGAAATCGATGCCGCGCGATGGACTGGCCATGGCGCTTTCGAGGCGTTCGCTCTTGCGCAGCGCGCGGCCGAGGTCGATCTGATTGCGGACCACGGAAAGGACGCGCGCGTTGTCCCACGGCTTCTGGATGAAATCGCGCGCGCCTTTCCGCATCGCCTCGACCACCAGCTGGACCGACGCCCAGGCAGTCATCACCACGATCGGCAATGTGCGGTCGAATGCATGCAGATGCTCGAGCAGCTCCAGCCCTTCGCTGCCGGACGTCGTGTCGCGCGTGTAGTTCAGATCGATGAGCACCAGATCGAACTGGCGCGCGCCGACCGCGCGGATCACGGCGCCGGGCGACGATGCGGTTTCCATGTCGAAGCCCTCCGGCTTCAGGAGAAGGCGGAGGGCTTCGATGACGTCGGGCTGGTCGTCGGCGATGAGGATGCGTACTTTCACGGTTCCTCGGGTTCCTCGGAGTTCCTCGGGTTCCTCGGAGGCCGTCGATCCTACCCGAGGAACTCCGAGGAACCGAGGAACGCCGAGGAACCCGCGTCAGTCGTACCGGATTGCGACGAGCGGATCAACTCGCGCCGCACGCCGCGCGGGCAGGTAGCTGGCCAGCATGGCCGTGCCGGCGATCACGACCACGATGGCCGCGAGCGTCCACGGATCGGCTGGTTTCACGCCGTAGAGAAACGATCCGATCGCGCGCGAGGACAGCACTGCGCCGATGATGCCGATCACCGAGCCGATGACCACGAGCCGCACGGCGTTGCCGACGATGAGGCGGAACACGTCGCGTGCCTCGGCGCCGAGAGCCATGCGGATGCCGATCTCGGAGGTGCGCTGCGTGACCGTGTAATTCATCACGCTGAAGATGCCCACCGCCGCCAGCACCAGCGCCACGATGGCCAGCACCGCCAGCAGGATCAGATTGAAACGCCGTGTGGCCAGCGATTCCGTGCGCATCGAGGCCAGCGTGGCGATCTGCACGATCGGCTGCTGGGGATCGAGACGGCGCACCAGCGCGCGCAGCGCCGGACCCACCGACCCGGCGTTCGGCGCGCGCACGACGATGCTCATGAAACGCCGGCTGGGCTGCTGCGGCAGCGCGAAGAACATCGTCGCCGGCGGATCGACGGTCAGCCCGCGCCAGCGCACGTCGCCGACGATGCCGACGATCTCCGCCAGATCCTCCGGCTGATCGGGACTGTTGAGGCGGATCTTCTTTCCGAGCGGTTCCTCGTTCGGAAAGAGCTCGCGCACGAACTGCTGATTCACGACGATGACCTTCGGCGTGTCTTTCGTATCGCGGCCGGAGAGATCGCGGCCGCGGATCAATGGAATGCGCATGGTCTGGAAGAAGCCCGGCAGGATCGCCGCGCCCTTCGCGCTCGGCTCGGTTCCGGGCGCGTACGGCGGACGCCCGACGATGCCGAACGACCAGATGCTCTCGCTCGAGGACAACGGCAGCGCGTTGACGGCGCCGGCGCTCTCGACGCCGGGCAACGCGCGCGCGGACTCGATGAGGCGCTGGTGGAACGCCACCACTTCATCGTCATTCGGATAGCCAAGCGTGCGCGGCGAGATGTCGAGCGCGATGACGTTGCGATAGTCGTAGCCGGGATGGATTCCGGTGACATGGATGAAGCTGCGCAGCAGCAGGCCGGCGCCCGCGAGCAGCATCAGCGACATCGCCACCGCGGACACGACGAGAATGCTGCGCAAGCGGTTGCGTTTCCCTTCCGTCGAGCCGCGCGTCCCTTCCTTCAACGCCTCGGAGAGATTCGGGCGAGCCGCCGAGATCGCGGGCACGAGTCCGAACGCGACGCCGGTCAGGATCGAGAGCAGTGTCGTGAAGAGCAGCACCGGACCGTCGAGCGAGATCGTTTCGAGGCGCGGAATGTCGCTCGGCGCGAAGGCCAGCAACGCGTCGATGCCCCACGAGGCGAGCAGCAGCCCGATCGCGCCGGCGAACATCGACAGCACCACGCTCTCGACCAGCAGCTGCATGGTGATCCGTCCCGGCGACGCGCCGATGGCGGCGCGGATGGAGATCTCTTTGTGCCGCGCGGTTGCGCGTGCGAGCAGCAGATTGGCGACATTCGCGCAGCCGATCAGCAGCACGACCGCCACCGCGCCGAACAGCATCAGCAGCGCCGGACGCACGACGCGCACGATCGTCTCGTGCATCGACTCGGCGCGGAAATCGAGGCCGGTATTCGATGATGGATACTGCGCCTGGAGCCGGTGGCCGATCGTCGACACCTCTGCCGTGGCTTGTTCGATGGTGATGCGGGGACGCATCTTCGCCGCCACGCTGATCCAGATCGAATCGCGCTGCCCCTTCGCCGCACCGAGGTCTTCGTGGAACGGGGTGTAGTAATCGCGATGCACTTCGTCGGCAGGGAAGCGGAACTTCGGAGGCATCACGCCGACGATGGTGGACGGAGTCCCGGCCGTGCCGAGGCGGATCGGCCGCCCGATGATGTTGCGGTCGCCGTCGAACTTCCGCTGCCACAGCTCATGGCTGATCACCACGACGCGCGGCGCGCCCTCGCGATCCTCTGCGGCCGTGAAAAAACGACCGAGCTGCGGGCGCACGCCGAGCATGGCCATGAGATTGTGCGTGGCGTCGAGGCCCTCCATGATCTCGGGGTCGTCGCCTTCCATCAGGAATCCGCGGCTGCGCACGAACGCGACCACGTGTTCGAGCGTTTTGGTCTGATCGCGCAGGTCGGCAAAATTCGGATACGAGTGCACCGGATAACTCTGGCCGTCGATGCGGCTGATGCCGGTGAGGTTGACCAGCTGTCCGGGATTCGCGAACGGCAACGGCCGCAGCAGGATCGCGTTGACGACGCTGAAGATGGCCGTGTTCGCCGCGAGCGCGATGGCCAGCGTCAGCACGGCCACCGCCGTGAATCCGCGCTGCTTGACCAGCGTGCGGAAGCTGTAGCGGAGATCGTGACCGATCATGCGAATGCCTCCACCACGCGGAAGCCGCTTTCGGCGAGCGACTGCTCGGCATCGCGCGCGTGCGTTTCCTCGACGATGCGGCCGTCGAAGAGATGCACGGTGCGATCGGCGTAGCGCGTGAAGCGCGGATCGTGCGTGACCATGCAGATGGTCGCGCCGCCCTGATGCAGATCGCGCAGCAGCTCCATGACCTGTTCGCCGTTTTTCGAGTCGAGGTTGCCGGTCGGCTCGTCCGCGAGCAGGATGGCCGGCTCGCCGCCGAGCGCGCGCGCCACCGCAACGCGCTGCTGTTGGCCGCCGGAGAGCTGGCTCGGATAGTGACGCGTGCGATGAGCCATGCCCACGCGCTCGAGCGCGTTCTGCACGCGGCGCTTGCGATCGGCCGGCGGAAGCTTGCGATAGAGCAGCGGCAGCTCGACATTCTCGTACACGGTGAGGTCGCCGATGAGGTTGAAGGACTGGAAGATGAAGCCGATCTCGCGATTGCGGATGCGCGCGCGCTCGGCCGCGTTCAGTTTCTCGACTGCTTCGCCGGAGAGCACGTACGAGCCGTTGGTCGGCGTGTCCAGCAGGCCGAGGATCGAGAGCAGCGTCGACTTGCCGCAGCCGGACGGCCCGCCGATCGAAACGTACTCGCCCTTGCGCACCTGGAAGTGCACGTCGGAGAGCGCATGCGTCTCCAGCTCGTCGGTGTAGAAGATCTTGCTGACTCCATGCAGGCGGATGAGTGTCTCGGTGGTCATGTCGGTCCTCACTTGATCTCGATTTCGTTGAACTTGTCGTAAGCGGAGTCGTCGGAGACGATCACGTGATCGCCGGGCGCGAGTCCGCTGCGGATTTCGATGGCGCTGGCCGACGCGCGGCCGAATTGGACGTTCACCCGCTCGGCCTGGTCGCCATCGACGCGGAACACGCTGCCGCTCGCGTTCTCCTGCGCGCGCACGGGCCGCGCAACGAAGAGGACGTTGGGGAGATGTTCCAGCTCGATGGTGGCGTCGACGCTGAGGTCGGGACGCGCGCCCGCCGGAAGTGCGCCGTCGATCGCGAGGTCGACGAGCACGGTGCCGTTGCTTGCGGCGGGATCGATGCGCGCGACTCTCGCCGCGACGACGCCGTTGCGCGTGTCGATCTGCGCGCGCTGTCCGGCCACGAGGTCCTTCGCCTGCGTTTCCGGCACGCGGATCTCCGCTTTGAGCCGATCCGGTTGCGCGACCCGTGCGAGCGTGGTGCCGGGATTGACGCGTTGTCCTGCCTGCACGGCGACCTGTTGCAGCACGCCGTCGATGCCGGCCCGCACCTGCAGCGATGCGATGCGCTGGCGCTGCAGGTCGACGCGAGCGCGCCGCTGCTCGACCTCGGCCTGCAGCGTGGCCAGTCGCGCGCGCTGCGAGGATTTGAGGATGCCGAGGCGCTTCTCTTCGAACGCGACGCGCTGCTCGAGCGATGCCGCCGCGGACTCGGAGAGCTGACGCGTGATCGGCGCCGCCAGTCCGGCGTTCGCGAGCTCCGCATCCGCCTTCGCGCGGAGCCGCGCCTGCTGTGCTTCGGTGCGGAGCTGCGCGGCAGCGGCCTCGCGATCGAGGCGATCGCTTTCGAGCTCCGCCTGCGCCGCCGCGTACGCTGCCTCGGCGGCGCGCAGTTGCCATTCGGCGTCGAGCGCCGACTGCTGCTCCTGCGGGTCGCTCAGCTCGATGATCACCGTGTCGGCGGTGACGCGCGTCCCGGGCTGCGCGACCACGCGCTCGACGCGGCCGTCGGTCGCGGCGGCGATCCAGCGCACGTTCTCCGGCGTCAGCACGCCGCTGCCGCGCACGGCGCGCGTGAGCGGTCCGCGTGCGACGGTCTCGATCACGAGCGTGTTCCGGTCAGCGGGCGGCGCGGCCGGTTTCAGGCGCGCGAATGCGTAGGTCGTCAGGATCACCGCGAGTACCGCGATGAAGGCATACAGCACGCGGCGTGCGTTCCTGCCAGATTCGGGAGTGCGTGTGATGTCCATGTCGCGTTCTACAAACGCAACGATGGCGCCGCGGTTCGCGGAACGCTAAGTGGCTGAATGCGTTTGCGTTAGACGAGGGAGGTGTTGCGCGCGCTGTCCACGCGTAGAACATGACTGTCCGGATGTGGACAGTGACCGAGTTCCTCGGGAGTGCCTCGGGTTCCTCGGAGTTCCTCGGAGTGCCTTGGCATGGGCTCGTCCACTCCGAGGAACCCGAGGAACACCGAGGACCTCCGAGGAACCCGTCAAGCTACAATCCCTCCCGTGGCGAAACTGACGACCGACA
>CAMPKJ010000253.1 GCA_946887105.1 uncultured Acidobacteriota bacterium
CGCTGGCGGGTATCGCCGCGGCGGCCGCCGTCGCGCTCTCGGTGCTCTGATGGAACGCGCTCAGGCCGAGCGGGGCGACTGCGCGGCCCGAAACAGGTGATGCAGCATGCCGGCGATCGCGAGCGACCAGGCGAGCAGCGCGGCGTAAACGAAGACGCTCGAGATCGCCGCCAGATACGGAGCGTCGATGGCTTGCGAGAGCCGCAGTGTACAGACGGTGTACATACCGAGCGGAAAGACCGCGCCCCAGTAGAGCGGGTCGTAGCGCAGCGGGAACTTGCGATAGACGTGCCGCCAGAGGCCGAGGATCAAGAGCATCGGTATCCACCAGGTGGCGGTCGCCCACCACATCAGCGACAGGCCCCGGACGAAGGGCAAGACCTGCGTGAAATCCGGCAGGATTGCGCCGGTACACCCATTCATCCGGCCGATCACACTGCCTGTCTTTTCGTAGTAGACCGTGCAGCCGTCATCCGGAGCGACGGCAATCTTTCCGATCCGGTCTGGCATCGGGTACGTGCCTTCATGGATCCCGGCAGGCGAAAACACAGCCAATCCGGCGCCAATGGTCGTAAAGACCCTGCCGGTGTGGGCCACGGCGAGGTTGTCTGCAGCGAAACCGGTGCTGGCAGGTACGAATGGAGTTCGAGAACCGTCTGGCTCGATCCTCACGATTTCACCGCCGCTGAATCCGCCGGCTGATCCGGCGAGTAATGCGAACACCGGCTGGCCGGGTGCGGACGCGACAACAAGGATGTCTGAAAAGTCGACCGTGCGGTCGGGGTTGATCCACTGGACGGCGTGGGGCGCACCCGCGGCGAGCTCGCAGGTTGCCTCCGATGAGCCTGAGATCACAACCCCAAATGGTTGTTGCGCGGATGCGGCCGTGGCCACGAGAAACAGCACGGCAGCAATATGGTATCGAAGCATGATTTGAGCCTCTCTGGATTTTTTCAAAGAGTATCACTGGAGTTCGCCATGTCGTTAAATCATATTTCTCTTGCCCAGCTGCCTCCCGCCGTCGATCCATTACAATCCGCCCGCCATGCCCGCCGTCCCTCTTTCCGACATCGTCTCGTTCGTCTCCGGTCGCTACAGCGGCGATGCGGACGTGATGATCGAGGGCGTGCTCCCGTTGTCCGAAGCGGGCGAGCGGCACATCAGCTTCCTCTCGAATCCGAAGTACGCCTCGCAGGTGGCGGGCACGCGCGCGGCGGCGGTGCTCGTGGCCGAGGATCTGGCTGGTGACGATCCGCGCTGGATCCGCGTCGACAATCCGTACATCGCCATGGCGCGCACGGTGGCGCGGTTCTTCGCGGCGCGGCCGATGCCGCAGGGCATCTCGCCGCACGCCGCCATCGCAGCGTCGGCGACGCTCGGCGCGAACGTCGCCGTCGGCGCGTTCACGTCGATCGGAGAAAACGTGGTCATCGGCGACGGCGCGGTGATCTATCCGAACGTGACCATCGAGGCCGGTTCCGTGATCGGCGAGCGCACCATCGTCTATCCGCAGGTCTCGATCTATTACGGCTCGCGCATCGGCCGCCGCTGCATCCTGCACAGCGGTGTGGTGATCGGCTCCGACGGCTACGGGTTCGCGACGGACGCGGACGGCGTGCATCACAAGATCCCGCAGGTGGGGATCGTGCGCATCGAAGACGACGTCGAGCTCGGCGCCGGCACGACCGTCGATCGCGCGGCGCTTGGCGAAACCGTGATCGGCGAGGGCACCAAGATCGACAATCTGGTGCAGATCGGGCACAACGTGAAGATCGGCAGGCGCTGCCTGCTCGTGGCTCAGGCCGGCATCGCCGGATCGACCGAGCTGGGAGAAAGCGTGCAGGTCGGCGGACAATCCGGATTCGCCGGTCATCTCAAGATCGGCGATCGCGTGCGCGTCTATTCGAAGAGCGCCGTTTTCACCGATGTGCCGGAAGGGGTGTGGGTGCGCGGCATCCCGGCAGTCAGTCAGCGCGAATACGCGCGCCAACAGCGAGAAAAGAAAAAATGAGCGTCCTCAACATCATCGAGATCATGAAGCTCCTGCCGCATCGCTATCCGATGCTGCTGGTCGACCGCGTGCTCGAGCTCGACCCGGGCAAGCGCATCGTCGGTCTCAAAAACGTTTCGGCGAACGAACAGTTTTTTCAGGGACACTTTCCGGGCGCGCCGGTGATGCCCGGCGTGTTGATCGTCGAGGCGATGGCGCAGTGCTCGGCGGTGCTGTTCCTGCGCGACCTGCCGGAGCGCGAGACCAAGCTCTTCCTCTTCGGCGGCGTCGACAAGGCGCGGTTCCGCAAGCCGGTGGTGCCGGGCGATCAGCTGATCATGGAGTGCGAGGTGCTGCAGCGGCGCGCCAGCACCGTGAAGATGAAAGGCATCGCCCGGGTGGACGGCGCGGTCGTGGCCGAGGCGGAGATGCTCAGCGTGATGACGGACCGTCCGGAGTAAATCGCCGATGCCAGCGAACGTCGCAGAATCCGCCATCATCCATCCCGATGCCCTGCTCGCGTCCGACGTCGAAGTCGGGCCGTACGCCGTGATCGGCGCACACGTCACCATCGGCGCCGGCACGATCGTCGGACCGCACGTGCGCATCGACGGTCCGACCACCATCGGCGAGCGCAATCGATTCGTCGGCCATGCTTCGATCGGCACCGAGCCGCAGGATCTGAAGTTCCGCGGCGAGCGCACGGAGCTGCGCATCGGCAACGACAACGTCTTCCGCGAGTTCGTGACCGTCAATCGCGGCACGACCGGCGGCGGCGCGATCACGACCATCGCCTCCAACAACTTCTTCATGGCGTACGCGCACGTCGCGCACGACTGCCATGTCGGCTCCAGCACCATCTTCGCGAACAACGCCACGCTGGCCGGGCACGTCGACGTCGGCGACTTCGCCACCATCGGCGCGTTCTCGGCCGTCCATCAGTTCTGCCGCGTCGGCGACCACGCGTTCATCGGCGGCGGCTCGATCTGCACCCAGGACGTGCTGCCGTTCGTGAAGACCGTCGGCAACCGTCCCGCGAAGACGTACGGCATCAACAGCATCGGCCTGGAGCGCAAGGGGTTTCCGAAGGAGACCATCGACGCGTTGCAGCGCGCCTATCGCATCCTGACGCGCTCGAAGCTGCCGATGCAGGAAGCGCTGGAGAAGATGGAGACCGATCTCGGGTTCGTCTCCGAGGTTCGGTCGTTCGTGGAGTTCATCCGCACGGCCAGCGGGGCATCATCCGATGACGCGGGTCGGCGTGGTCGGTACCGGCTACCTCGGCGGCCGGCACACGCGCGTGCTGACCGAGATTCCGGAAGCGCACGTGGTCGGCTTCGTCGAGCCGGATGACGCCATCGCCGCCGGAATCGTCGAGAAGCACGACCTGAAGCGCTTCGACAGCGTTGCGGCGCTGGCGCCGGAGATCGAGTGCGCGGTCGTGGCCACGCCGACCACGCGGCATTTCGACGTCGCGCGCGAGCTGCTCGAAGCGGGCGCCGACGTGATGATCGAGAAGCCGATCACCGCGACCGTCGACGAGGCGCAGCGCCTGATCGAGATCGCCGAACGCCACGGGCGCATCATTCAGGTCGGCCATGTCGAGCGCTATCACCCCGCCATCACCGCGGTCGCGGACATGGTCCGTTCGTCGCGCTATGTTGAGCTCGAACGCCTGGGCGTGTTCTCCGGCCGCTCGCTGGACATCGACGTGCTGCTCGATCTGCTGATCCACGATCTCAATCTCGTGCTGTCGCTGCTGCAGCAGAAGATCGTCGATGTGCGCGCGCTGGGCGTGCCGGTGGTCACCGGAAAAGTGGACATGGCCAAGGTGTGGCTCGATCTCGAAAACGGCGCGGTGGCGACGCTCACCGCCAGCCGCGTGTCGCAGGATCCGTCGCGCAAACAGCGTTTCTTCGGCGGCGACTTTTATGTTTCCGTCGACACGCACAAGCGCGAGGTGAAGGGCAGCCGGCTGGTGCGCGGCGAGGACGGCAAGTGCAGCCTGCAGCCGTTCGAGCTGCCCGTGGATGCGAAAGAGCCGCTGCGCGCGGAGAACGAGGCCTTCCTGCAGTGCGTGCGCGACCGTTCCCGCCCGATCGTTTCCGGTCAGGACGGATTGGAAGCGGTGGCGCTGGCCGATCGCGTGCGTGATGCGATCGACGCCGCGGAGAAAAGGTTCAGGGCATGAGCGAGATCAGCATCGGCATCATCGGCGGCTCGGGCGTCTATCAGATGGAAGGCCTGACGCTGCTCTATGAACGCAGCATCGAAACGCCGTTCGGAGCGCCGTCCGATCCATATGTGATCGGCGAGGTGGACGGCGTCGGCGTGGCGTTCCTGGCGCGTCACGGACGCGGGCATCGCTACACGCCGAGCGAGATCAACTACCGCGCGAACATCTTCGGCTTCAAGCTCCTCGGCGTGCACACCATCCTGGCCGCGAGCGCGGTCGGCTCGATGAAGGAAGAGTACGCGCCGACCGACATCGTTTTTCCGCACCAGTTCATCGACCGCACGCGCCATCGCGCCGATACGTTCTTCGGCAACGGCCTGGTCGGTCACGTCGCATTCGCAGACCCGATCTGCGCCGGAGCGTCGTTCCTGATGGGAACCGCGGCGCGCGAGGCCGGTGCGAAGACGCACATGGGCGGCACGTACGTCTGCATGGAAGGTCCGCAGTTCTCGACGCGCGCGGAGTCGGCGCTCTATCGCAGCTGGGGCGCGGACGTGATCGGCATGACCAATCTGACCGAGGCCAGGCTCGCGCGCGAAGCGGAGCTCTGCTACGCCACGATGGCGCTGGTCACCGACTACGACTGCTGGCATCCCGATCACGACGACGTCGACATCAATCAGATCCTCGGCTATCTCCGCGCGAACGCGGCCATGGCCCAGACCATCCTGCGCAACTCCATCAAGCCCGCCGCGACGCGCCAGCGCGATTGCGCGTGCGTGAACGCGTTGCAGTTCGCGATCCTCACCGATCCCGCGGCCATTCCGCCGAAGGTGAAGGACGACCTCGCGCCGTTGCTCGGCAAATACATCTCGTAAAGGACGAACCACCGCATGCCCATCCTCGTTGTTGGAAGTGTTGCCTTCGATGCGCTCGAGACTCCGTTCGGGAAAGTCGACCGCTGCATCGGCGGCTCGGCGACGTATTTCTCCGTGGCCGCGTCATTCTTCACCGAAGTCGATCTGGTCGCGGTGGTCGGCGATGACTTCACCGAGCAGGACGCCTCGATCTTCGAGGGGCGCAACATCAACACCGATGGCCTGCAGCGGGTGCCGGGAGAGAAGACGTTCTTCTGGAGCGGCGAGTACGGCTACGACCTCAACGTCGCCAAGACGCGCGACACGCAGCTGAACGTTTTCGCGAACTTCGCGCCACGGCTCAACGAGCGCCAGAAGAACTCGGACGTGTTGTTCCTGGCGAACATCCAGCCCGAGCTGCAGATGGAAGTGCTGCATCAGGCGAAGCGCCCGCGGCTGGTGGCGCTCGACACGATGAATCTCTGGATCGACATCAAACGCGACGCGCTGGCCAAGGCATTCAGCGAAGTCGACCTGGTGATCATCAATGAAGCCGAGGTGCGGCAGTTCACGAAAGAGCCGAACCTGATCAAGGGCGGACGCTCGATCCTCGCGCTCGGACCGACGACGCTGGTCGTGAAGCGCGGCGAATACGGCGTGCTGATGATCACGAAGGACGTGATCTTCGCCGCGCCCGCGTATCCGCTCGAAAACGTATTCGATCCCACCGGCGCCGGCGATACGTTCGCGGGCGGCTTCCTCGGCTATCTCGCCTCGCGCACGGAAGTCCACGATCGCGAGCTGCGCCGCGCGATCATCTTCGGCAGCGTGCTCGCGTCGTTCACCGTCGAGAAGTTTTCGCTCGACCGGTTACGCGAGATCACACTGCGCGACGTGCACGAGCGCTATCAGGACTTCCGGGCGCTCACGCGGTTCGACGATGTCGATTAGCGCGAGTCGCCAAACACCACTTCTCCGCCCACGACGGTGTATCGCACCTTCGCCTTGTACAGCTCCGACGCGGGCATGGCGAACAGATCGCCTTCCACGATCGTGAAGTCGGCCAGCTTGCCGGCTTCGATCGTGCCGCGTGAGGTCTCTTCGAATGCGGCGTACGCGGCATCGCTGGTGAAGCCGCGGATCGCTTCCGCGAGTGTGAGTTTCTCGGTCGGATGCCAGCCGCCGTCCGGCCAGCCTTTCTGGTCCTGCCGCGTCACGGCCGCGTACAGGCCGAAGAAGGGATTCACCGCTTCGACTGGAAAGTCGGAGCCGAGGGCGAGGCGGCCGCCGGCATTGAGCACCGTGCGCCAGGCGTAGGCGCCTTTCGCGCGCTCGGCGCCGAGTCGCGCTTCGGCCCAGTACATGTCGGAGGTCGCGTGCGTCGGCTGCATCGAGCCGATGATCCCGTGCCGCACGAGGCGCGGGATGTCGCCGGGCGCGATGACCTGCAGATGCTCGATGCGGAAGCGATCGTTCGCCGCGACGCCCGCCTGCGCGTACGCATCGATCACGTTGCGCACGCCGCGATCGCCGATCGCGTGCGTGTTGACCTGAAATCCGGCGGCGCGTCCGCGGCTGGCGACGTCCTGCAGGTGCTCCGGCGTGGCGAGCATCAACCCGCTGTTGCCCGGATCGTCGCTGTACGGCGCGAGCAACGCGGCGCCGCGGCTGCCGAGGGCGCCGTCGGCGTACAGCTTCACGGAGCGCACCGTCAGTCGTCCGCCGTAATCGATGAGCGGCTTGCCGCGGAACCATTGCTCGAGCAGCGCGGCGTTATCGGAGAGCATCGCGTAGACGCGGATCGGGCAGCGCTTCTCGTCGATGAGCTCCTGCACCGCGGCGATCGTTTCCGCGGTGATGCCGGCGTCGTGGATTTCAGTGAGGCCGTTCGCGGCGATGTTCTGCGCCGCCGCGAGGACGCGCGCCTTGCGCTGCTGCGCGCTCGGTGCCGGCATCGCGTTCTCGACGAGATCGGTC
>CAMPKJ010000254.1 GCA_946887105.1 uncultured Acidobacteriota bacterium
CGGAGTTGCAGCGGCAGCTCGGCGGCCGGATCGCGGCCCACTTTCATCTTCACGTTGCGGATGCCGGCCGCCGACGTCGATCGCGTCCGCGCGGCGCGTGAGGCGATCGGCGACGCCACGGCGCTGTTCGTCGACGCGAACGGCGCGTATGACCGCAAGCTGGCGCTCGCGCAGGCGGAGGCATTCGCCGCGCATGGCGTGACGTGGTTCGAGGAGCCGGTGTCGTCCGATGACCTGCAAGGCCTGCGGCTCCTCCGCGATCGCGCACCTGCCGGCATGGACATCACGGCCGGAGAGTACGGCTACGATCTCTTCTCCTTCCGGCGCATGCTCGAGTGCGGCGCCGTCGACGTCGTGCAGCCCGATGCCACGCGGTGCGCCGGCTTCTCCGAGTTCCTGCGCATTGCCGCGCTGTGCGAGGCACACAACGTTCCGCTCTCGTCACACACCGCGCCTTCGCTGCATGTCGCGATCTGCTGCGCCGTCGCATCCGCGCGCCATCTCGAATACTTTTTCGATCACGCCCGCATCGAAGAGATGCTCTTCGATGGATTTCAGCCGCCGGTCGACGGGCTGATGGCACCCGATCTCTCGCGGCCGGGCCTCGGCGTCGATTTCAAATTCGCGGATGCGCGGCGTTTCGCGCTCGAGCTCTGATCATGAGCGCCGGCGCGGCTTCGAGGGGCGTTCCTGGCGCAGCGGAGTCTCCGTGGTGCGACGCAGCGCGTAGTTGAGATCTCCCACGCGGAACCAGCGGTAGCCGAACGCTTCCAGCGCGATGCGATGGACGCCGCGCGCGTCCGCGATGCTCTCGTTCTCGCTGAGCAGATCGACCAGCCGCCCGGCACGCGGCCGCTTGATGGAGAGCTTCACTTCGTGAGCCTTCTCGTCGAAGTTGTGGATCACCACCACCGCGTTGTCCCGCCAATCGAAACAGAGCGCGAGCACGTGCGGGGATCGCGTCTTCAGCGCTTCCCATCCGCCCCAGCCGATCTCCGGACACTCCTTGCGGAGCCGGATCATGCGCATCATCCACCGCAGCAGCGACGCCGGGTCGCGCTTCTGTTGTTCGACGTTGACGTGCTGATACCCGAACGGACCGCCGTCGATGACCGGATGAATCAGTTTCGAAGCGGTCGAGAAACCGCCGCACGCATCGTCGGACCATTGCATCGGAGTCCGCACGGCATTGCGTTCCGCCAGCGAGAGGTCCTCCCCCATCCCGATCTCATCGCCGTAGCGCAAGACCGGCGTACCGGGAAGCGACAGCAGCACGCTGTACGCGAGCTCGGTCTGCGCCCGCGTTCCCAGCATCGGCGCGAGCCGCCGGCGGATGCCGCGTCCGTAGAGCTGCATGGTCTCGTCCGGCCCGAAGCGGGCGAACACCGCCGCGCGCTGGTCGTCGGTCAGTCTCCCCAGATCGAGCTCGTCGTGATTGCGAAGAAAGTGCGCCCATTGCGACGTCGCGGGAAGCGTGCGCGTCGCCTCGAGTGCGTCGATCAGCGGCGCCGTATCGGCCGTGGCCAGCGCATGGAAGAGGCGCTGGTTGACCCAGAAGTTGAACATCATGTGCAGGCCCCGCCCGTCGCGGAAGTAGCCGGCGATTTCCGTGGGCAGGACATTGGCTTCACCGAGAACGATGGCGTGACCGGTGCGCCAGGTGAGGAACGTCCGGATCTCCTCGAGATACTCGAACATCATCTTGTTCGACGTAGCGCGGCCGGCCGGATTTGGATGCTCGATCAGGAACGGAACGGCGTCGAGGCGGAAGCCGTCCAGTCCCAGCTCCAGCCAGAATCCGATGATCCGCCGCAACTCGGTGCGCACCTCGGGATGGTTGACGTTCAGGTCCGGCTGAAAGTCGTAGAAGCGATGGAGGTAGTACGCCTTCGCCACCGGATCGCGCGTCCACGTCGAATGCTGGAACGGAGGAAAGACCATTCCTCGATTCCAGTCGCGCGGCCGCTTCTTCGACCAGACGTACCAGTCGCGATACTTCGACCGCGGATCCTTGCGCGCCTCCTGGAACCAGCGGTGCTGATCGGACGTGTGGTTGAGGACCAGGTCCATCATCACGCGCAGGCCGCGGCCTCTGGCCTCGTGCAGGAACTCGACGAAGTCGCCCGAGGAGCCGTGCCGCCCGTCCACGCCGTAGTAGTCGCTGACGTCGTAGCCGTTGTCGCGATTGGGAGACGGCTGGAACGGCGCCAGCCAGATCACATCCACGCCGAGGTTCACGAGATAGTCGAGGCGCCGGATCAGCCCCTCGAAATCGCCGATGCCGTCACCGTTGCCGTCCATGAAGGTGTCGACATCGAGGCTGTAGATGATCGCGTTTTTGTACCAGAGATCCTCGATCATGGAGTCACTCGGACCCTCCGGCAGCCGCGATGCAAAAGAATCACCCGCCCGGGAGGGCACGCACCGTGCTGTGCCGATTGCGAGACCGGCTACGGGGCAAGCACAGTGCATTCACACGAGCTCACCACCGCGCGCACATTTCTTCTCGTCTTCGATCGCGGAGACGAGGTCATTGCCACGCTGCGCGCCTTCGCGGAACGCAATGGCATCCGCGGCGCCTCCTTCACCGCCATCGGCGCGGTCGAGCGCGCCGTGATCGCCTGGTGGAGCTGGACGATCAAGGAATACGAGCGGCGCGAGGTCGAGGAACAGCTCGAGATTCTCTCGCTGACCGGCAACATCGCCGTCGAGCACGGCCGCGTCAAAGTGCATGCCCACGTCGCGCTCGGCCGCCGCGATGGCATTGCTGCCGGCGGACATCTCCTCGAGGCGACCGTCCGGCCGACGCTGGAAATGCGCGTGGTCGAATATGCGCAGCCGCTCACGCGCGCGAAAGACGCGAAGACCGGACTGTCGCTCATCGCCAGGGACGAACGCGATGGCGCGCCGTGAGACCGTCGCTGCAGTCTCGTGTGCGCTATTGACGGCGTGCTCCGGCGCGCAGTCGGCACTCGATCCGGCCGGACGAGGGGCGGAACGGATCGCGACGCTCTTCTGGTGGATGGCCGGCGGCGCGGCGGTGATCTGGCTCGGCGTCGTGTCGCTGATGGTGTACGCGCTGTTGCGGCGGCGACAGCACACGGAACGCACCGCGAGCATCGTCATCGTCGGCGGCGGTCTGGTCGTGCCCATCCTGTTGCTGACGGTGCTGCTCGTGGCGGGGCTGGCGCTGCTTCCCGACCTCCTCGCATCGCCACGCGAGGCGCTGCAGATCCGGGTGTCGGGCGAGCAGTACTGGTGGCGCGTGCGCTATCTGCTGCCGGACGGCCAGGAGTTCGAGCTGGCGAACGAGATCCACCTGCCCCTCGGTGAGCCGGTGGAGCTCCTGCTCGACAGTCCGGATGTCATTCACGCGTTCTGGGTGCCTCCGCTCGCCGGAAAAGTGGACATGATTCCCGGCCGCGTGAACCGTCTGACGCTCGAAGCGACGCGAACGGGTGTGTTCCGCGGCGTGTGCGCGGAGTACTGCGGGACCTCGCACGCGCTGATGGCATTCGACGCGGTGGTTCTCGAGAGAGCGGCGTTCCGCGATTGGCTGGACCAGCAGCGCCGCCCTGCCGCGATCCGGCAGTCGCGCGGCCTCGATCTCTTTCTCGCCAACGGCTGCGGCGCCTGTCATGCGCTTCGCGGCACCCCGGCGGACGGCGTGCTTGGACCCGATCTGACTCACGTCGGAAGCCGCCGCCGCCTCGCCGCGGGCATCCTCCCGAACGATGATCATGCACTGGCGCGGTTCATCGCTAAAACCGAAGCAGTGAAGCCGGGCGTGCAGATGCCGGCGTACGGAATGCTGCCCGCCGGCGACCTGCGCGCCATCGCGGAGTATCTCGAGGCGCTGCAATGACCGGCGATCCGCAGCCGCTCCCGCATGCGCCCTCGCCCGAACTGCGGCGCGCGCAGGAGAAACGCCTCCTCGAAGTGTGGGACATGCCAAAGGGCTGGCGCTACTGGTCGTCGGTCAACAACGAGGCGGTCGGGATCTGGTACACGGTCGCCGCGTTTTTCTTCTTCTTCTTCGGGGGCGTGCTCGCGCTGCTGATGCGCATCCAGCTGGCCGTTCCGAACAACGACTTCGTGTCGGCGGAGTTCTACAACCAGCTCTTCACGCTGCACGGCTCGATCATGATGTTCCTCTTCGGCGTGCCGATCTTCGAGGCCTTCTCGATCCTGCTGCTGCCGCAGATGCTCGGCGCGCGCGACCTGCCGTTTCCGCGACTGTCCGCGTTCGGCTTCTGGTGCTTCATCCTCGGCGGGATCTTCCTCTGCGGCTCGATCTTCTTCAATGCCGCACCGCGCGGCGGCTGGTTCATGTATCCGCCGCTGACGACGCAATACCAGCCGGGAATCGGCGCCGACATCTGGCTCCTCGGCTTCTCCTTCATCGAAGTCGCCGCCATCGCCGCGGCCGTCGAGCTGATCGTGGGCGTGCTCAAGTGCAGGCCCCCGGGCATGCGCATCAATCTCATCCCGATCTATTCGTGGTACCTGCTCGTGGCCGCGGCGATGGTGCTCTTCGCGTTTCCGCCGCTCATCGCCGGGAGCATGCTCATGGAGATCGAACGCGCCTTCGGATGGCCGTTCTTCAATCCCGCGGGCGGCGGCGATCCGCTGTTGTGGCAGCACCTGTTCTGGATCTTCGGCCACCCCGAGGTCTACATCATCTTCCTGCCGGCGGTGGCGCTCATCGCCATGATCGTGCCGACGTTCTCCCGCAATCCGATCGTCGGCTATGGCTGGCTCGTGCTGGCGGCGGTCGGCACCGGATTCCTCAGTTTTGGCCTGTGGGTGCATCACATGTTCACCACCGGTCTGCCGGGCATTTCCCTCGGCATTTTTTCCGCCGCGTCCGTGGCCGTGGCCATACCGACCGGACTGCAGATCTTCTGTTTTCTGGCCACCATGCTGGTGGGGAAGGTCGTTCGCTCGTCGGCGCTTCTCTTTTCGCTGGGCGGTCTGGCCAGTTTCGTCATTGGCGGCTTGACCGGGGTCATGGTCGCGCTGGCGCCGTTCGACTTCCAGGCGCACGACACGCATTTCATCGTCAGCCATCTCCATTACGTGCTGATCGGCGGCACGGTGTTCCCGATCGTGGCCGGCTGCTACTACTTCTTTCCGCTCGCCGCCGGCAAGCAGCTCTCGGAGAACGTCGGCAGAGTCGTTTTCTGGCTGATGTTCATAGGCTTCAATGTGGTCTTCTTTCCGATGCATCTCACCGGCTTGCGTGGCCTGCCGCGCCGCGTGTTCACGTACTCCGCCGATAGTGGATTCGACGCTCTGAATCTCATGTCGACGATCGGCGCCTTCATTCTGGCCAGCGGATTCGCGGTGCTGCTGTGGGATGTGTTCCGCACGCTGCGCGGGAAAACGCTCGCGGCGCGCAATCCATGGAATGCCGGGACGCTGGAATGGCTGGCGGAGATGCCCGGCAAGTCGTGGGGCGTGCGCTCGATTCCGGAGATCGATAGCCGCTATCCATTATGGGATCAGCCGAATTTCGTGCGCGACGTCGACGAGGGACGCTTCTATCTTCCGGATGCGGAAGAAGGCCTGCGGGAAACGATCGTCACCACCACCATCGACGCGAAACCGATTCAATGCCAGCGGCTTCCCGGCAATTCATTCATTACGATCGTTGCGGCGCTGACCACCGGCGGCATGTTCATCTTCGGCACGTATCACTGGTGGTGGCTCGCGGCGGCGAGCACCGTCCTGGCGCTGGCCACCATTCTCTACTGGCTCTGGACGGGCACGGCCAGGATTCCGGAGAAAGAAACGAAAGACGTCGCGCTCGGGCTGCATCTTCCGCTGTACACATCCGGGCCCGCATCGGTCGGATGGTGGGGGATGTTCATCACCATGCTCGGCGACCTGACCGCGTATGTGTGCATCGTCTTCGCCTATTTCTTCTTCTGGACCATCCACGACGACTTCCCGCCCGAGCCCTCGCCCGGCCCCGGCGTGCTGTGGCCGGCCATCGCCGCGGGATTGCTGACGATTTCCTGGGCGCTGACCATGCTGGCCAGGCGGTGGAACCGGGACGGCCGTACGAAACGCTTCTATGGCGCGTCCGTGGCCGCAGTCTTCACCGCAATCGCAGGCAGCGCGGCGTTGCTCGCCGGACCGTGGCTGACGCGACTCGACCCGGCCGCGCACGTTTACGCGGCCACTGTGTGGATTCTGGTCGCCTGGACGGTCGTGCACGTCGGCGTCGGAGTGATCATGCAGCTGTACTGCATCGCACGCAGAGTGGCCGGGCACATGACGCCGCGGCATGACATCGACATCGCAAACGTGGTTCTGTACTGGCATTTCGCCGAGCTCATGGCGATGACCACCATCGCCGTCATTGCGGGTTTTCCGCTCGTGGCGTGATCGATCATGAGCAACGAACATCCTTCCGAAAAACGCGAGAGCCTCTGGCTCCTGGTGGTCTCACCAGTGATCTGGTCCGCACATTTCCTGCTCTCTTACATCACCGCGGCGATCTGGTGCGCCAAGGCAGGTCCCAATGAAGCACTGTCCTCCGCCCGCACCGCCATCGTGGTCTACACACTGCTCGCGCTGACCGGCATCGCGATCACGGGCTGGCGCGGATATCAGCGTCACATGTTCGGCACGGTCACGTCCGCGCACGATTTCGACTCGCCGGCCGGCAGACACGGATTCCTGGGATTCGCCGTGGTGGCGTTGTCGATGCTCAGCGCGATTGCAACCGTTTATGTGGCGCTTCCGATCCTGTTCACGGAGAACTGCCGGTGATCCGCCGCTGTGCTCTCCTCGCCGGCTGCATCATCGTGGCGTTTGCCTGGCTGGGACCGCTCCGCCCGCTCGTGCACGATGCGTTCTTCGCGCACATGACCATTCACATGCTCATTGTGGCGGTGGCGGCGCCGCTGCTCGCGATCGGTATTGCCGGAGGACGATTCGATCCGGTGCGCACGAGTCCCGGGCTCTTCGCGCCCATTCCGGC
>CAMPKJ010000255.1 GCA_946887105.1 uncultured Acidobacteriota bacterium
GCATCAGACCATCCACGGCGCCGGCCGCATCAACGTCAACCTGGAGCTGCGGATGTACGTCGGCGCCGAGGCGGTCGCGGCCGATCGCGTGATCGTGCGCGGCGTGCCGGATGTCGAGATGGTGATCAAGGACGGCGTGCACGGCGACCGCGCCACCGCCGCGATGGTGGTCAACGCCATCCCGCGCATCGTCCAGGCGCGGCACGGTGTGTTGACGATGGACGACATCCCGATCAGCTTTCGATAGGGTTGTCGGTCACCGCGCTGCGCGCGGGGTTGTCGGTGATGTGGACTGCGGCGATGCGGCACAGACAACTCCCAGCCCCGCGAAGTGGCGACTGACAACATCGCGATGAACGTCTTCCTCACCGGCGCGACCGGCTACCTCGGATCGGCAATCGCCTCTTCGCTGGTGCGCGCCAGACATGACGTGACCGCGCTCGTTCGTTCATCGACGAGTGCGGCGCGCGTTCAGAGTTACGGCATTCACGCGCATCACGGCGACCTGCGCGATCCCGCGACCTATCGCGATGCCGCGCTTGCTGCGGACGCCATCGTGCACGCCGGCGTCGAAGGCGGCGAAGATCGGATCGATGTCGATCGCGTTTTCGTCGATGCGGTTGCCGGTCCGGCGCTGATCTACACGTCCGTGCTCTTCGTGCTCGGCAACGTCGAAGGCGCGGACGAAAGCGCGGAAGGCAGCGGACCGCGTGCCGATCACGAGCGGCTCGTTCTCGATGCGGGCGGCGCGGTGATCCGTCCGGGCATGATCTGGGGCGATGACGCGTGGCTGTTCGCGCATCCGCTGTACATCGGCGAAGGACAGAACCGCTGGCCGCTCGTGCACCGCGAGGACGTGGCCGAGCTGTATCGACTGGTGATGGAGAGCGGCGCGCGCGGCATCTTTCACGCGGTCGCCGAGGTGTTGCGCGCGCGCGACGTGTTCCCGGGCAAGGGCGTGCCGCTCGACGAAGCGCGCGCGCAACTGGGCGCATTCGCCGATGCGCTCGCGCTCGATCAGGACGTGACCGCGTTGCGGTCCGTGTCGATCGGATGGACGCCTGCGCGTTTCTACGCCGCGCGCGCTAACGCTTCTTAGCCTTCTTCTGCATGTGCGCGATCACCGACTTGCTCACGCCGCCTTTGGCGAGCGCGATCAAGCCGTTCGGCGAGACGTCGAACGCGGTGCGATCCGCGCCGTCGATGGCCAGCTTGATGTTCTCGTCCGACAGCCCCGCTTTGGCGAGCTCGATGACGGTGGCGTTGCGCATGCCGTCGCCGGCGGGCTCGGGCTCGGACACGAAGTCCGGTTCCGGATCGCGTGACGCCACGCGCACGCTTCCGCCCGACGTCCACTTTTCGTAGCGCGCCACCGAATCGTTCATGCGCGATGTCGGGACGCCGATGTTTCCCGACGACAACAAACTCACGTAGCCCTTGCGGAACAACTCCTCGCTGCCGTTCGAGCTGATGGCCAGCTCGAGGTGCGAACGCGCGGCCTGCAGCATCTCCAGCGCCTGCTTGCGGTCCTCCATCTGGTAGGCCAGCGCCTCCTTCGCCACCGCGAGCGCGTACTGGCGATAGGCCTCGTCCTTCGGATTGCGGTTGGCCGGCACACCTTCGACCGCCGCGAGATAGCGATCCCACGAGCCGCTCTCGGCGAGCGGGATGAACTTCTCGAACGTGGAGCGCGGGAGCAGCACGCTCACGGTTTCCTGGGTCGGGACGAGATGCGCCACCACCGCCATGGCGGCTTTGCGCAGCAGGTCATCCTCGACCTCGGACGGCGATCGCGAGCTCTCGCCGTCGCTGTACTTTTCGCGGAACTGCTGATCCACCGATCCCGAGGCGACGTCCTGGTTGCCGGCGGCGATGTCGAATGCGCCGCTCACGCTCGCGGTCAGCACCTTGTACGTCTTCTGCACCGGCACGCTGCTGTAGATCGGCTCGTCCTCGTACTTCTGCTTCTTCTCGTTCCACTTTCTCTTCGTGCCGGTCTGCTGGCGGACGTATTCGGTCTCGGTGTCGTAGGTCTCATGCGAGTCGACGCGGTCGAGCGTCACGTCGACCGTGACCTCGGCCCTGCCGGAGTCGGCCAGCGTTCCCGCGCCGGCGAGTATCGCTTCGCCGATGTAGCGATTGAGCGTCTTCGCGTCGTCCTGTGCGTCGCCGCGATCGCTCATGACATTCACTTTGACGCGGCGCGCGCCCGCGTTCGTCGACGGCGGAATCGTGCGCGTGAGCCGCACCGCTTTCTTCGAAAAACCAAAACCCTCGCGCGCGTGCGCGGGCACTGCCACGGCGGCTGCAATCAGCACCGCCATCAGAGTTCTCTTCATGACCGGAAAATATGGACCTTCAGCGGCGCCGAATCAACCAGAGGATCAACGCCAGCACGCCGAACGCTGCCCACAGCACCACCCATCCCACGTGCGACGACTCCAGCCAGTTCCAGCCCGCGAGCGTGAACGCCCAGAGGCCGTAGATGAGCAGGAACACGCGGCGATGGCCGGCGTCGTCTTCGACGCCCGCGGCGATGCTCGCGCCGAGAATCAGAGTGGGGACGAAGCCGAGGAGGAGGTTGAGGAGAATCGTCACGCGGCGCGCAGTGTAACTGCCCTGCCCGGGAATTCGGCGGCATCGGTCTCTCTCACGACGCGAAGGAGAGAGAACATCATGGCATGTGGTCCATTCACTTCGTGGAGTCCCATTCCCAGCGGTTCGCGAATCTGTGCGAGGGTCACGGCGAACGGCGATGACTTCGTGGTCATCGTCCGCGTGGTGCCGTCGTCGGGTGCCGGAATGACATTCGGTACCGCAGCCCTGCTCAACGGTCCGGCGTGTGCGCCTCTCGATTCGACGGAGGGGTACGGCGTTCAGGGGATCATCACCATCGGTCCCGAGGCGCCAACGGTCACGCTCGAAATCACGATGGTCGATGCCATCGGCGATGTGATCAGGCACTGCGACTGGACGTTCAACCAGACCGGCAAGTTCCACGTCATGGTGGCGCTCGTCCCGTAGGGAGGTGAACGATGCGCAAACCGACGATCCTGCTCATTCCGATCGCACTGATGTTTGCCGTGTTTCCGGTGGCCGCGCAGACGTGTACACCGGAGGACACCGCGGTGACCTGCTGGGAAAAGTTCGTTCCGACGTTCACAGGCGAGGCGCGCGCCGAAGCGGCCGAAGAGGCCGCGGACGATGTCGGCGAGGCGGTCGCAAAGACCAATACCGGGAATCCGGTGCTCGCCAACCTCGCCAATACTGCCCTGCGGGATTTCCTGAGCACGTTCGCGGGCGTCTTCCAGACGTCCACGCTCACCGAAAACAACGGCCTGTTCACGCTCGACTACAACCTGCCGCTGCGGCTGCTGCACGACAACGACGTCATCAAGCTGCAGGCGAGCTTCGGCAAACCGAAGCTCGACTCCGCGCTGGAGAAAGCGCTAGGCGACAACAGCGAAGCCATTTCGACGTTGTCGGATGCATTCGACGAGACGGACGACATCCTCGCCAGCGCCACCTACGGCCCGTCCACGCCGCGATTCGGCCGATCGCTGGCGAATCATCGGCCCCTGATCGAAGGACTGATGAACGCGATCATCGCCGAGCGCGGTGCCGATGACCCGGCGCGCCTCACGGCGAGATACGCGAAGCTCCTGTCGACGATCGACGCGCCCGCCGGAGTCAAAGGCGGCACGGACCCGTTCAGCGCAATCACGAACGCCGCCGACCGGAACAAAGCCATCCAGGCCATCGAGGCCGCGGCTCGCGCACAGAAAGACTTCATCAAAGCGACCGACACGTTCGTCGACGATTTCGCGCAGCTGCTCAACAACCAGGAGCAGATCCACGCGACGGCGATGTACCACGAACGAAACAATTTCGCCGGCGCGAACGCATGGTCGGTCAAGGGCACGTGGGAGCGTGGCGGAAAGAACCTGACGCGTTTCCTCGCCAAACACGGTGCGGATTGTGACGTCAAGCAGATGACGGCCGAAATCGACATCGATCCGGGCGCGGCGGTGAGCACGACCTGTCTCACGAAGCTCCGCGAATACCTCGGCGATGCGGATCAGGAGGAGCGATCGTGGCGATTCGCCTTCAGCGGCGAAGTCGAACGGGCGGAGTCGAACACCATCGCACTGCCGCAGTACACGATCGCGCTCGACACGCCGCAATCCGACTCGCGGATCTTCTCGGTCACCGCCGGCCGCCGCCTCGACCCGCCGACCAGCAGCCGGGAATCGCGCCTCGATTTCACCGGCAGCTACGAAGACGTCAGCGGCGATCCCAATCGCGACAACCGCTTCGTGGCGTCGATCACTCTGACGCAGGAGATCAACGACAATTTCAATCTGCCGATCACGCTCTCCTACGCCAACAAAGAGAAGTACCTGACGGATGTCGACAAGAAGCTGAGCGTCAACTTCGGCGTGTCGTACAAGCTGCCGGACCTCACGCAATAGACGGACGGGCGTCCGGACGCGGCTCCCGCGGCGTTCGGACGCTCAGCGGTAGCGCAGGTCGATCACCTTGCGCACCACATCCTTCGCCACATTCGGGAGATTCTGTACCTTCGTCAGCGCGTCGTTGAATGCGTGCGATTCGCCGCCGTGCTTGAAGCACTCGCCGCAGCGCGGAAGGTTGGTGAAATCGCGGCGGTTGAAGGCGTCCTGCATCAGGGCCATGCGGTCGCCGTCGATGATCTCGCGCAGCGATTGCGTCTTGAGATCGCCCATGACCTGATCGCCGTGCGCGTCGTAGCAGCAGTGCGTGACGCGGCCGTCGGCGAAGACCACCACCCAGGTGAAGAACGCGCCCTGCACGCAGCCGTAGAACTTGCCGTGCAGATCGGTCTCCTCGTTCACGTCGAGCGCCTCGCAGGTCTTTTCGATCACGCGGGCGTTCTTGTACTTGCGGAGCTCGAAGAGATCCTTGAAGTCGTCGACCGTTTCTTCGAGCGTCAGCCGCGAGCGCATCTTCTGGATCTCGATGCGCATCGGCGCGCCCTTGGCCTGCGCGAGAAACTTCTTGGTGAGGTCGACCAGCTTGTCGAAATCGCCGCCGGTGCGGAGCTGCGGGTAGACCTTCGGATCGATCGAGTCGACGCAGATGCGGATGCGCTTGAGCGGCGTGTTCAGCAGCTTCGCGCCGATCTCCGGCGTCAGCACCAGTCCGTTCGTCGACAAGCTGGCCTCGGGGAAGAGGCGGATCGCATCGTCGATGCGCGAGTACAGCAGCGGCTCCCCCATCTCGTGCAGCCACTTCAACTTCAGGCCCAGCCCGTGGATCTCGCGCTCGGCTTTCTCGACCAGCGGCCAGGCCATGTCCTCGTACGGACGGCGCAGCACCGGCAGCGGGCACATGCCGCAGCGGAGATTGCACTTGGAGGTCAGCTCGAGACCGACTTTGATCCGAGCTGCGTTGATCTTCAACGGAGAGAACTTCATTCGCCTGCCAGCAAGCGCTTCATCAGCGCGCCGTATTCCTCCCACGAGTACTTACGGGCCGAAGCGGCCGCGCGTCGCTCCATCGCCGCACGATCGTCGCGCGCGAAGAACGCATCGACGGCGCGCGCCAGTGCAGCAGGATCTTCGGGCGGCACCAGCATGCCGTTCGCGCCTTCCTCGATGATCTCCGGCAGCCCGCCGACATTTGTGGCGATGACGGGGCGCGCGAAATGGAAGGCCGTCAGCGCGACGCCACTCTGCGCCTCGATCCGGTACGGAGCGAGCACGACGTCGGCCGCGGCGAAGTAGGTCGCGATCTCGGCGTCGGGGATGAAGCGGAACTCGAAGCGCACGTTCGTCAGTCCCTGAGCGAGTGCGCGGTACTCCTCCTCCCCTTTCCACCATGCCTCGCCGGCCACGAGAAGCGTGACCGGCGTCTGCAGCTCGCGCCAGGCGCGCAGCGCGACGTCAAGACCTTTGAACGGACGGACGTGACCGAAGAAGAGGGCGGTGGGTCCGTGGACACCGAGCGTTTTGCGAGCGTCTTCGCGGGAAGGGATCGCGCCGCCGAGCTCGTGCACGGGAAGGAACGTTTGCACGATGCGCGTGCCGGCGGCGGGGACGCGCCGCGCGGCTTCCTCCGCCTCCGTCTTCGCGTGCACCACCAGCACATCACCGCGCCGCAACACCTGATTGGTCAGCATCCGCTTCCAGGCCGCCGGCTCTTTGTCGCCGATGTTGTGGCACTGCAGCACGACGCGCGTCCTCTTCGGAAGAAGAGAGAGAAGAACGAGATACGGGATCGCCCACACCCAGATCCACCACACGAGCACCACCGCGTCCGGTCGTTCGCGGCGCAGCAACAGGCCCGTGCGGATCCAGGTGATCGGATTGACGACGTCGAGCAGGAAGCGCGCACGCGAGAACCGAGGCAGCGTCGGATCGACGTCATCGCCGCCCGGATAGAACAGCTTCGGGAACTGGCGTTTGAACGAGATCACATCCGCGTCGAGGACTTCCGCGAGCCGCGTCGTGCAATACGCGATGCCGGCGCGATACGGATAGACCGGCCCGACGATGACGCTCTTCACGCGGCGCGGGAGCCGAGGAAGTTCACGACCGTCGACGCCATGTACGCGCCCCAAGTACGCCAGTCGAAGACGAGCGACGACGACATGAAGCACGAGTGCGTACAGTGGCACTCCTTGGCGCGGATCGAGCGGCGCTGCTCGTCCGCCGCGGGAGAAAACCAGAGCTGGTTCCAGTCGTAATTGGCATCGCGCACGTTGCCGACCGGATCGCGCAGCTCGCACATGCGCACCTCGCCGCGCGCGTCGAGCACGCCCGAAACGCGGCCGGCGTGGCAGGGGCGGACCTGCGTTTCCTGCTCGAGCACGGCCAGCTCCATCCGCCGCGAATAGATCTTCACGAACTTCAGGAAGCCGTCGTAGTTGCGGTAGCCGTTCCAGTACTGCTCGAGCTTCGGCAGCAGCTCGCGGTAACGCTCGGTCGTGATCGGCTGGATGTTCTTGTC
>CAMPKJ010000256.1 GCA_946887105.1 uncultured Acidobacteriota bacterium
TCTGCAGCCAGCGCGGATCGTCGAAGACGTACGTGAACGGCTTCGCGAAGTCGAATCCCCCAGGCGCGCCGGGCGGCGGCGGAGGCGGCTGTATCCCCTGCGGTGTCGTCGGCGATCGCGGCGGCGTGGGCGGGGGCGGCGGGATGTACTGCGTGTCGCTCATGCAGTGAGTGTACGTGTTTCGGTGCTGGTTGTTCTGGTACCGGAACTTGGAAGAAACCCTGCCCGTCCAACCTTCTAGGAATCGCTTGCAGCAGGAACGGATCGATCTCGTCGCCGTCGCGGAGGAGCCGCCGAAGGCGGGAGGCCTGAGCCTCTCCGTCATCGTATCGCTCGTCCTGCACGCGGCGTTCATTTTCTGGTTCCTGCAGTCGCAACGCGAGCCCGCTCCGGCCACGAAGAACGCGCCGATGATGCGCTACGTCGAGCTGATGCAGCAGAACCAGCAGGAGTTCGTCGAAGCGCCCGGCCCCGCGGTCGACGAGGCTCCGATGCGCGCGCCGCTCTCCGACGCGAATCGCAAGGCCAGCATGCCGGAGCCGACCGGCCTCACACCCACCAAACGTCCGGGCACGGACGACAGCAGTCTCTATACGCCACGGACCTCCTCGCCATCGCCGCGTCAACAGCAACAACAGCAACAGCAGGCGCAGGCCGCGCAGCAGCCCCAACCGGCGCAGCCCGGACAGTCCGGGACCACGCTCGCACCGTCGCAGCAGCACACGACCACCGACACGTTCATCTATAGGGAGCCGAACCGCGCCTCCGCCGTCGCGACCGCGCAGATCGACTGGCGCTCCGCGATCCGCGAGGTGAAGGGTCCGCTCGGCGGCGGCGAGGGTCCCGACCTCGGTGGCACGAGCGGCGGAGAGCGCGGCCTCGCCGAGCAAGGTCCGCTGTCGTTCGAGACCGCCTGGTACGACTGGGGTCCCTACGCCCAGTCGATGGTCAGCCGCATCCGCGTGAACTGGTACGCGAACATGCCGCAACTGATCCGCACCGGCATCGGCGGCGTGGTCACGATCCGCTTCACCATCCAGCGCGACGGCCGCATCACCGAGATCATCACCGTGAAGAGCTCCGGCCATCCGCCGTACGACTTCGCCGCGCGCAAGGCGATCGAGCTCTCCTCGCCGCTGAATCCGCTCCCCGCGGATTTCCCGAACCCGAACGAGCGGGTGACGGCGATGTTCTACTACAACACCAAGATCCCGCAGTGAGTCTACGACTCCCCGCCTGACGCACTCCAATCCCGCCGCTGCCGGCGAAACGGCATCACCAGAATCTTCCCCACCGTGACCTCGCGCGGACCCCGATAGGCCGGAACTCCGATCGCGATCCGCTCATCGGGCACGTCCAGGCGGAACGTGCGATGCACGAAGTCCCACACCGACAGCAGCGACGACCAGTTGCTGTTGGTCTGGTCCTCGCGGTCGGAGTGATGGATGCCGTGCATGCGCGGCGTGACGATCACGCGAGCCAGCCACCGCTCGATCGAAAACGGCAGACGGACGTTGCCGTGATGGAAGAGGATCGATGCGAAGAGAATCGTCTGCCACAGCCACAGACTTCGCGGATCGACGCCGACGACGATCATCTGCGCGGCTCGCACCGGAACCGAGAGCGCCAGCTCGCCGAAATGAAAGCGCAGCGCGGTCGAGGCGTCGAGATCGCGGTCCACATGGTGCACGAGGTGGAATCGCCAGAGAAACGGCACGCGGTGACTGGCCCAATGCCACCACCACAATGTGTAATCGAGCAAAACGATCGCGATCAGTGTCTCGATCCACGGCGGCCACTCGATGGCCTGCAGCAGTCCGACGCGATCCCGCACGATCCAGCCGGCCACCGGCTGCAGGAGCGGCGCCTGGATCAAGCTCATGAGCGCGAGCGACACGCCACCGGTGGTGAGGTTTCGCACGACGTGCCGGAACTTCGACTCGACGACCGGCCGCAGCGGCGCGACCCTCTCGGCAATGAGCATGGCCGTCGCGACGACCACGATGACGGTGGCGGTGATGGATAAGGACGAAGCCGAACGGAACCGCTCGGCGGTCTGAATTCAGGCGGTGCACATGAAGGTAAGCATAGACGCTCACGCGGCCGGAGTCTTAGAGTCGTAGAGTCTTAGAGGCGCCAGTGCGTCTCGACCCTCTAAGACTCTGAGACTCTGAGACTCTGAGACTCTAAGACTCCCCAGGTCCCCCGGGGCCCCGCGGCGTTAGACTCCCGGCCGTGCGCGAGATCACCATCCGCAAACCGCTGACACTGCTCATGCTGGTGCTCGTCACCGGCGCGATCGTGGCGGTCACGGTATGGATGTCGGGGAAGAGTTACTCGAACCTCGATCCGATTCCGTTCGACGACATCCGCTATCTCATCCGGCGGCTCTCGGTGCGTCCGATCTCGACACACATCCTGGCGGTCCTGGTCGTGCCGATGATCGCGAACGTGCTGCTGTTCGTGCCGTGGGGGTTTCTCACGTTCATCGCGCTCTACAGCATCGAGCGTCCGACGCTGCAGACGTACGTGCTGACCGTGCTGCTCGGCCTCACGTTCACGCTCGGCGTCGAGGGATGGCAGTACTTCCGGCCGTCGCGCGTGGCGGACATCAACGACGTGATCTGGAACACGACCGGCGTTTTCCTCGGCGCGCTCCTCGGCCACGCACGGCTGCGCGTGCGATTCGAATTCACCTAGCCACGCGTAGAATTGCCGCGGATGCTCGACGAAATCCGATCCCTCGAGAACGCCTTCAAGCAGATCCTGTACGGCTGCGTGGAGCACGTCCACGCCACGAAGGCCGCGCTCTATCTCTCCGCGTCGCACGATCTCAACGAGAAGAAATACGAGATCGTGACGAGCTATCAATACAACCCCGCCAATCGCAAGATGGTCACGGCCAACGACGATCTCGTCGATCGCCTGGCGGTGAAACGTGCCGCGTTCTTCATCAACAGCGTCGGCGCCGACCAGCGCTTCGCCGAGCTGCTCTTCCGCCAGGGAAACGAGCGCCTGCTGGCTGCGCCGATCTTCTCGCGCGGACGGCTGGTCGGGTTCATCGACATGCGCGACAAGGCGGGCAAGAAGCCGTTCGAGTCGGTGGACGTGAGCGCCGCGAATGCGATCGCCGAACAGATCCTGCAAGTCCTCGCGGCGAACAAGCTGTTCGGCGTGGGCGGCCTCCCGCTCTCCGAGGATCCGTCCGCGCCGTCGCCGGCGCTCTCGGCGCCGAACATCATCGCGCCGGCCGCGGCAAAGCCGCAGGCCTCCGCGCCGCTGCAACCGGGACAATTCCTCACCGCGGAATCGCTGAAGACGATTCAGTCGGCGCGGCAGATCATGAGCAAACGCCAGCTCGCTCCGGCCGGCAACAAACGCGTGTTCGGCGACTCCGATCTCGAAGTGGTGCGCCTGCTGTTGCCGGCCGCGCTGGCGATTCCGGGCGCGGTGCTGGCGTGCTTCACCGCGATCGGCCATACCGGCAATCCCCAGCTCGTGGTCAGCATCGCCCACGTCACCGACGACGCGCTGGCGACATTACAGACGCATCTGCGCGAGTGGCTCGAAGGCCGCGGCTCGGTGCAGGGAACGTCTTCGCGTCCGCAACTGATCTATCCATTCGGCGGACAGGTCGTGCCGGTAAGCGCGGACGCGATCGTGACGCTGGTCAGCGCGCCGATCACCCCGCACACGATGGAAGGGCTCGTGCTCACAGTGGCGTTCGAGCGGATCCCCGATGCCGAGGCGGAGCGCTCGCTGCAGATCTTCCTGCGCCAGATCGAAAACTCGGTGGAAGCAGCGGGCGTGACCACTGCCGCGCGCAACGAACGGCAGGCGGTCGCGGAGCTCCTCCTCGAGCCTGACTTTCAGAAATTTCCGGAGCTCGCCGATCACTGCCGCAACGTCGCGTCGGTGGCGCAGCGATTCGCGCAGCTGCTCGATCTGCCGCCGGCACAGGTGGAGACCATCCGCCTGGCCGCGCTCGTGCACGACGTCGGACTGCGGCTGCTCGATTACGACCGTCTGTACAACCGTCTCAATCTGACGCCGGAGGAGATGCGCGGCCTGGCCGAGCATCCGCTGGTTGGCGCGGCGCTGGTGGAGCCGCTCCTCGGCTCGGAAGTCGCGCAAGCGGTCCTGCGCCATCACGAGCGCGTCGACGGCAAGGGCTATCCGAGCCGTCTCAGCGGCAATCAGATCCCGCTGGCCGCGCGCGTGCTGCAGATCGCGGACGCGTGGGTGGCCATGACCGCGCGGCAGTCGTATCAGTCGCCGATCAGCCACGACGTCGCGGCGAAGCGGCTGCAGGAAGGCGCGGGATCGCAGTTCGATCCGGCGCTGGTCGCGCGCTTCCTGCGCCACCGCGACGAGATCGTGAACTGACCGGAGCGCATGCGCACGCTCCTTCAGAACCTGCGCGAGCTTCCGAGGCCGGTGTGGATCCTCTTCGGCGGCACGTTCATCAATCGCTTCGGCACGTTCGTGATGCCGTTCCTGGCGATCTACATGACGCGCGAAGGATTCACCCCGGCGCAGGCGGGACTGGCGGTGAGCTGCTACGGCGGCGGTCACATCTTCGCGTCGATGATCGGCGGACACCTGGCCGACCGCATCGGCCGCCGCCACACGATCGCGCTGTCGATGTTCGCCTCCGCCGCGGCCATGCTCGCGCTGTCGCAGGCGCGCGCGCTTCCGGCGATCCTCAGCCTGGCCTTTCTGGTGGGGCTGGTCGGCGAGCTCTATCGCCCCGCGGCGGCCGCGCTGCTCGGCGATCTGGTGCAGCCGCATCAACGCATCGCCGCGTTCGGGATGTACCGCTTCGCGATCAACCTCGGCTTCGCCGTCGGCCCGGCCACGGCGGGCTTTCTCGCCAACAAATCCTTCTTCTATGTCTTCGCGGGCGACGCGCTGACGTCGTTCCTCTACGGGATCGTGGCCATGCTCGCGCTGCCGCACGGCGTCCGCTCGCCGGGCACGGATGAAACGCCGGCGGAGGGGCTGCGCGTGGCGTTGCGCGACCGTCCGTTCGTGTTCTTCCTCGCGGCCACGCTCTGCGTCACCTGGATCGAATTCCAGCTGCACTCGACGTTTCCGCTGCACATCTCGCGGCTCGGCTACTCGCCCGCGACGTACGGGATGCTCATCTCCATCAACGGCGTGATGATCGTGCTGTTCGAGTTGATCATCACCGCCTGGACGCAGCGCCTTCCGCCGCAGCCGCTGATCGCCCTCGGCTATGCGCTGACCGGAATCGGATTCGCGATGACCGGCATCGCCGGCAACATCCCGTTCCTGGCGTTCACGGTCGTGATCTGGACCATCGGCGAAATGATGTACGCGCCCGTCACCGGCGCGTTCGTGACCGGCCTCGCGCCGGAGCGCTACCGCGGCCGCTACATGGGCCTCTGGCATTCGACGTGGTCCGTGGGCATGCTGATCGGGCCATTCTTCGGAACGCTGATCTACGAGAAAAACCCGAAGGCGCTCTGGATCGCGTGTCTCGTGATCGGAGCCGCGGGCGCGGCGCTGGCGCTCGTGAAACCCGCGCCGGCGCCGCTGGCCGTCCTACCGGCCACGCCGGCCGGCGAGAATCTTCACGAATGAGCGCGAGCGCAACTCGTCCAATGTGAGTCCGGTCGCAAGCGCTTCGTCCTCCGTGAGCGCGCCGCTGTTGATGCCGCGGATGAAGTAGTTGAGCAGTCCCTGTCCGGTCGCGGCATCGTCGAAGACGTCGCCGACGAGCGTGGCCTGTCCCGCCTTCTCCATGAAATTGCGGAGGCGTTCCGTCGCGGGCGCGAGTCCGCTGAGGAAGAAGTCGTAGACGGCGGCATAACGCGTCGGCAGCTGCGCGGGATGCAGGTCCCAGCCCTGGTAGTAGGCGTGCACGAGCGAGTGGCGGATGTGATGGACGTGCAGCTTCCAGGCGCGATGGATGGTGTCGCGATCGCCGATCGGGAGAACGTTGGTCGCGCCGTCGGAAAGCCACAAGCCCGTTCCCGCGTACGCGACCTGCATCATGTGCCGCGCGAAATCGCACGACGGATGATCCATGCGCTGCTCCGCCGCGGTGATATTGCAGCTGGCGGTGTAGTCGTACGTCCCGAAATGCGCGGCCACGGCACGTCCGCGTGCAGCGTCGAGGAAGAGCGGCAGGTTGGATTCGCCGCGCGCGCTGAGGATCGATTGCGTGGTCTCGATCATGAACTCGAGCCGCAACGTTCCCGCCGCCAGTCCGAGCCGCGGCTCCATCGCGTCGAAGACGTCGCAGAGCAGCGTGACCTGTTCCGGCAGCTGGATCTTCGGCAGCGTGACCACGAAATTCGCCGGCAGCTTGCCGCCGGTTTCCGCGAGCAGCGTGCTCACGACGATGTCCATCGTGCGCAGGCCGCGGCGCATCAACTCCTGCGTGAACGGCTTGATGCGGATGCCGATGAACGGCGGCAGCGTGTCTTCACGCATGCCTTTCGCAAGCTCGCCCGCGACGATGGCGGCGTGACGATCCTCTTCTTCGTCGGAGCGATTGCCGTAGCCGTCCTCGAAATCGACGCGGAAGTCTTCCACCGGCTCGCGCTGCAGTTTCTCGGTGACGCGCTGCCAGATGAGCTCCGCGTGTGCGTCGACGAGCCCGATGGCGCGCCCGAACGTGAACGGATCGGCCCCATGCTCGTCGAGAACCTGCCGCGCCTTCTCACCGAGCTTGCGCGCCGTGTCGGACTTGAACAGATGCGCGCCGCCATACACGGTGTGCACCGGCTGCCGCTCGCCGGCGTTGCCCGGAAAACGGCGCATGAACGGGACCAGCGCCGCGGTCAGCGGCTTGGCGAGGGTGTCGAGGTCTTCCGTGTTTAGTGTTGTTTTCATGCCGTCTTAGAGTCTCAAAGTCTCAAAGTCTCAAAGTCGCAAAGTCGCAAGTCGCAAAGGGGGGCGCGTCGCGTCGTTCCTCTTTGAGACTTTGCGACTTTGA
>CAMPKJ010000257.1 GCA_946887105.1 uncultured Acidobacteriota bacterium
ATCTTCCACTTCGACGCCGCCATCGTGGCCGCAGTCGAGGCAGACGCGCTGATTGAAGATCAGGTGCGCGAGGATCACCACCGCGATCATGATTCCGGCCACGATGGCGGCGTCGAAGTGGAAGATCAGCACGGCCGGGATGGCCAGCGCGATCAAGGCGATGTAGGTCAGCCAGATGGCCATGCCGCCGCGGCGGATTTTCTCGGAGTCGCAGGAGGGGCAGGAGCGCATCCGCGCGATGATATCGTCGCCTCATGGATCTCGGCATTCAGGGACGCGTAGCCATGGTCGCCGCGGCATCGAAGGGACTCGGACGCGCCATCGCCGAATCGCTCGCGGCGGAGGGCTGCAGGATCTCGGTCTGCTCGCGCTCCGGCCCCGATTTCGGCGATGTCTCGGTCGCATGCGACGTCTCCAGTCCCGAAGACCTGCAGCGCTGGTACGACGAGACGGTGGCGAAGCTCGGACGGGTGGACATCCTGGTCACGAACACCGGCGGCCCGCCCGCGGCGCCGTTCCTCGAACTGACCGAGGAGCAATGGCGCGGCGGCATCGACTCGACGCTGATGAACGTGGTGCGCCTCTGCAAGCTGGTGATCCCCGGAATGCAGGAGCGCCAGTGGGGCCGCATCGTTCACCTCACGTCGTTCGTGGCGAAGCAGCCGGTGGAGTTGCTGACGGTCAGCTCGACGCTGCGCGCCGGCATCTCCGCGCTGACGAAAACGCTCGCCGATCAGGTGGCGCGCGACAACGTTCTGGTCAACGCCGTGCTGCCCGGCCATTTCCTCACCGACCGGCAGAAGCAGCTCAGCGAGATCCGCGCGAAGGATCAGGGCATCACCGCCGAGGAGTACCTGCGCAAATCCGAGGCGGTCATTCCGCTTGGCCGCTATGGACGTCCGCAGGAGTTTGCCGACGTGGTGACGTTCCTCTGCAGCGAGCGCGCGTCGTACGTCACCGGGACGTCGTTGCAGATCGACGGCGGCGTGTATCGAGGAACGTTTTAGCGGCGATCGCCAGCGCCATGGCGCTAGTCCGCCTGAGGAGCCGTGAAGAACCGCCGGATGTACAACAGGAAGCCGAGATACGCCGCCCAGATCACTCCCATCCAGACCTGGAAAAACGGTCCGGAGTACATGGCGCGCATCATCTCGACTTGTGCCGGATCGGCCGGCATGCCCATGGCCTCGTACCACGCCGTCTTCTTCACATCGGTTCCGCGGTAAAAAAGGATGAACACTGCCGGAAGCGCGACGCCGAACAGAGCGATCACGACCGCCACGAAGCCGGCCATGAACGTTTTCATCCCCGCCTGTTCCGGAGGAAGGGCATCGAACATCCGCGGCGCAAGGACGAAGTACATCGCCCCGCCGGATGCGCCGCACAGCAACCATCCCCAGCTCGTGATCAGGATCAGCGGCCGCGACCACCGCCGCCCCAGAATCGACCCGACGCCGAGCGTGGCAAAGAACGCGGCCAGTGCGAGGTAAAGCAGGCACGCGTAAACGACGACGTTGACCGGCGTCGGCGACTGCGCACCCTCGGGCATCATGGTCAGGCTGACCAAGATCAGGGCGCACATCAGGAAAAGCAGGAGCCCGAGCAGGAGATGCACGATCCCGCAGCCGATCAGGCCGGGACGGCGATTCTTGAACGGCGGCGCGCTCGGGATTTCGATGTCGATCACGATTCCTCTTTCAATCCCAGGTCGTGCCGTTCATCTGCGCCACGATCTTCGCCACCTCGATGTAGTCCGCACCTTCGCCGAGCTGGTGCAGCGCGCCGCTGAAGAGCTGCTGCGTCAGCGCCAGCATCGGCGTCGACGCGTGTTGCTGGTGCGCGAGCGAGGCGGCGATGCGGATGTCCTTGTCGTGGTGCGCGAGCTTGAAGACCAGCGGCCACTGGTGATCGCGGAGGCGCATCGGCAGCAGGTTCTCCGAGGCGTTCGAGCGGCCGCTGCCGGCGTTGGTCACTTCCAGCGCGGTCTTGATGTCGATGCCGAGCTGCTTTGCGAGCAGCATGCATTCGGAGGTGATCCAGACCGTCGCGCCCATGATCGAGTTCGTGAGCACTTTGATGGCGTGTCCGGCGCCGATGCCGCCGACGTGAATCAGCGTCTTGCCGTTGAGGCGGAGGATCTCCTTCGCACGCGCGACGTCGTCTTCCGAGCCGCCCATCATGATGGTGAGCGTGGCGTTCTCCGCGCCGACGATCGCGCCGGTCACCGGCGCGTCGACGAACGCGACGCCGTTCGCCGCCAGCCGTTTCGCGGTCTCGCGGCTGACGTTCGGATCGCCGCTCGTGGCATCGATCCAGAGCATTCCTTCCCGCAGATGCGGGAGGATCCGATCGACGATCTCATCGACCTCGGCACTGGTGGGCAGCATGGTGAGGATCACCTCCACCGCCGCGCATTCCGCGAGCTCGTTCGCCAGCGTGGTGCCGTGCTCGCGCGCGTGCCGCTCCGCTCTTTCGCGCGTGCGGTTCCAGACCAGCAGGTCGTGTTCTTTCGCGAGATGGCGCGCCATCGGGAAGCCCATGGCGCCGAGTCCGATGAATCCGATTTTCATTTCGATCCTGCTTCCGATCCCAGCCATTGCGCGAAGTTCTGCGCCTGCAGCGTGCGCATCTCCACACACATGTCGATGTTCTCCAGGGCCTGTCTCAGCGAACGATCCGATGCCTCCACGGGATGCGTGGCGAAGAACCGTTCCACGTCCGCGCGCTGCTTCGCGTCGCACAGATGTCCGGTGGCGCGGACGATTGCCGCGCCGCCCCAGGGCGTGAACTTCGTGCGCAGATCGTCCCAGTTGTTCTTGACGAACGCCCATGCCTCCGCGCGCCGCTCGGGCGTTTCGAACATCGACTCGATGAAGCCCGGCAGGTCCTGGCTGCGCATGTCCGCGGACAACGCCGCCGCGTATGCTTCCTTCGCCAGCGCCGGATCTTCGAACGAGATCAGCGCGTAGAGATAGCGGTAGTACTGGCCGGGCGACTGCGAAGCAGCCATCGCGGCCTTGAACTTCTGCAGCAGAGCGGCGTCACCGTTGCGCGCCGCGAGCGGCACCACCACATCGAGCAGCGTGGCATCGACCGCGTTCGTGTCGCGCAGTGCGAGCTCGGTGAGCTCGCGCGCCTTGCGCAGGGTTTCGGCGTCGCGCGCGATTTCGCCGAGGATGCGCACGATGTCCGCGCGGAGCCGCTTGCGCTCGTCCGGCTCGCCGGCCGCCGGCGTCCAGCCGATCTCCGCGATCATCGGGCGCAGATACGCGGCCACCCAGCGCCGATACGCGGGCGCCTGCGCTTCCGTCAGCAGATCCTGTCCGATGGCGTACAGCTTCTCGACGATGGCGCCGACGACCGCGCGGTCGCGGTCATGGCGCAGCCGCTCGGCCAGCGCGAGCTCGGTGGCGATGTCGGCTTCGCCGATCTTCACCAGCGCCCAGACATCATTGACCAGCGCGACGCGCTCGCTCGGCGAAAGCAACTTCGTCAGGTCGCCGGTTGCCGGGACCATCCCCTCCGCGTGCGCGGTGCGATAGAAGCCGCGGCCGTCGTAGTTCACGAACAGACGTGGCGAGCAGCCGGAGACGCGGAACGTCTCTTCCTTCTTCGTCAAAAGAAACTTGTGCGGAGCGGACGCGGGATCGTCGAGATTGCGCACCGTGACCGGGATGGTCCAGAGCTGCGGCGTGCCGGCCAGGAACGGCTCGCGGCGCGCGAACATGCGCTGCTGCGCGAGCGTGAGCAGCGTCGCGTCGCCTTCGCATCGCGCCGATGCGCGCACGAGCGGCGCGCCTGCCTGCGTCACGAACGACGGCATCATGCGGTCGATCGGCTGCTTCGTCACCGCGGTCATGGTCGACCAGAAGTCTTCCGCCTTCGCGTTCGCGTACTGATAGCGCTTGATGTACGCGCGGATGCCGTCGCGGAACGTGTCCTCGCCGACGTACGCCTCGAGCATGCGCAGCACCGCCGCGGTCTTGCCGTACGCGATGCCGTCGAACATCTGGTTGATCTCGGCGGGCGTGTCCGCTTTGTTGCGGATCGGCCGCGTCGATTCCATGGCGTCGACGGTGAGCGAATTGCTCGTGTTGGCCGCCTCTTCGACGCGCAGGTCCCACTCCGGCTTCCACGCCTGCAGCGGTTTGTTCGTGATCCAGGTCGCGAAGCCTTCGTTCAGCCAGATGTCGTCCCACCACTGCATGGTGACCACGTCGCCGAACCACATGTGCGCGATCTCGTGCGAGTTGATCTGCGCGACGGAGCGGCGGTGCTGCGCGGAGCTGTTCTTCTCGTCGATGAGCAGCGCGGCCTCCCGGAATGCGATCGCGCCCGCGTTCTCCATCGCCCCGGCTTCGAAATCGGGAAAGGCGATGATGTCGAGCTTTCCGAACGGATACTTGAACGCGTAGTAATCGTTGAAATAGCGCAGCTCCGCTTCGGCGGTGGTGAGGCCCCACTGCGTCAGCTCCGCCTTTTCGGGAATGGCGCAGACGCGGATCGGCACGCCGTCCACGCCGCCCGCGGCGCATTTCCAGTCGCCGACCATCATGGCCACGAGGTACGTCGACATCTTCGCGGTGCGCTCGAAGGTGATGGTGTGCTTGCCGGCCACCGGTCCCGGCTCGTCCTTCACGACCTTCGCGTTCGAGATGGCGGTGTCGCCCTCGTCGGCCACGATGGTGATGTCGTACGTGGCCTTGAATGCCGGCTCGTCGAACGAGGGGAACGCGCGGCGCGCGTCGGTCGGCTCCATCTGCGTGACCGCGTACTTCCGGCGCGCGCTTTTGCTGATGTAGAACCCGCGCAGTTTGTCGTTCAGCAGACCGCGGTAGCGGATGTGAATCGACGCGTCGCCGGAGACCGGTTCCGGCACCATGAACGTCGCGCGCTCGAGCTGCGCATCCACCGCGACGGTGGCCTTCTGGGTTTTCCCCGCGGAGGCGATCGTGACGTCGTCGAATTCGATCTCGGCCACGTTCAGGACAATGCTCGTCGCAGGCTCTTTGAGCGTGACGGCGATCGTCTCTTCGCCCGCGAATGTTTCAGCCGCGAGATCGGGAGTGAAGCGCAGCGCGTAATTCGAGGGGATGACGTTCTGCGGCAGGCGTTGCGCGAATGCGGGAATGGCGAGCAGAACAGCAACGGCGAGCACGGCACGGCGCATGAGGGCTCCTCTGAAAACGCGTAAGTGTACTGCTAGGCTCTAAGCATGACTTTCGACGAGACCTATCGCGCCGCCTACGGATTCGACACGCCTTCGATCGACATCGGCCACGTGCTTCGGGACGGTGATCCCGTCGCCGCATTGCCGGTGCGCGTTCCGCTGCGGATGATGAATCGTCACGGCATGATCGCCGGTTCCACCGGCACCGGAAAAACGAGAACGTTACAACTGCTGGCCGAAGGACTCTCGCGCGCCGGCGTGCCGGTCTTCCTCGCCGACGTGAAAGGCGATCTGGCCGGGATGTCGCTGCCGGGCGAGACGAGCGACTGGCTCAACGCGCGCGCGGCGGGCGTCGGCCGCACGCACACACCGGAGGCGTTTCCGGTGGAGTTCTTCAGCCTCACCGGCAACCGCGGCACGCAGGTGCGAGCCACGGTCTCTTCTTTCGGGCCGGTGCTGCTCGGCAAGGTGCTCGACCTGACCGAAGTGCAGCAGAGCGTCCTGGGGATGGTCTTCAAATACTGCGACGACCGCCGCCTGCCGCTGCTCGATTTCGACGATCTGCGCGGCGTGCTCACCTACCTCACCACCGACGGCAAGGAAGACCTGAAGAGCTACGGCGGCATGTCCACGGCCACGGTGGGCGTGCTCGTTCGCAAGATGGTGGAGCTCGAGCAACAGGGCGCCGCGAAGTTTTTCGGCGAGCCGGAGCTGGACATCAACGATCTGATGCGTACGGTGAACGGCAAGGGCGTGGTGAACATCCTTTCGCTCTCCGACGTGCAGGACAAACCGCGCCTCTACTCGACCTTCCTGATGTGGCTCCTCGGCCAGTTCTACTACCGGATGCCGGAAGTCGGCGATCCCGACAAGCCGAAGCTGGTGTTCTTCTTCGACGAAGCGCATCAGCTCTTCTCCGACGCATCCTCGGCGCTCGTCGAGCACATCGAGCAGGTGGCGCGGCTGATCCGCTCGAAGGGCATCGGCGTGTTCTTCATCACGCAGACGCCGAAGGACGTCGACGAGGACGTGCTGGCGCAGCTCGGCAACCGCGTGCAGCACGCGATCCGCGCCTTCACGCCGAAGGATGCGAAGAACGTGAAGGCCACCGCATCGACGTTTCCGGTCAGCGATCACGTGAACGCCGCGAAGTCGCTGACCACTCTCGGCACGGGCGAGGCGCTCGTGACCGTGCTCAATCCGAAAGGCATTCCGACGCCGGTCGCGGAAATGCAGGTGCTCGCGCCGTCGTCATCGATGACCGCCGTCGACGATGCGCAGTACCAGCGCGTCATCGCCGCGTCCGCGGTGGCCGCGAAATACGCGACGCCGATCAATCGCGAAAGTGCACACGAGCTGCTGCAGAAGAAACTCGAGGCCAGCGTCGCCGAAGTGGAGCCCGAGCCGGAGGAGCCGATCGATGAAGACGCAGACTTTGCGTGGCGCCAGCGCGGCGGCGCTGCACCACGACGCCGGACGTCGTCATCGACGTCGCGCCGAACATCGTCACGTCCGCCGAAGTCGTTCGTCGAGGAGGCGCTCGGAAGCCGGATGGCGCAGAACGTCGCGCGTCAGGCTACGAGGACGGTGACGCAATCGATCGTGCGCGGAATTTTCGGGATGCTGAAAGGGAAGTGACTTTGGAGTGCGGTAGCCACAGCTACCGCTTTGCCGATGGTAGCCGCAGCTACCATCGAGGCCCGGCGGCTGCGGCCACCGCACTCCAAAACGCAAAAAGGCCGGGCTTGCGCCCGGCCTTTTCAGCCACTGATCGAGACCCTCCGGCCA
>CAMPKJ010000258.1 GCA_946887105.1 uncultured Acidobacteriota bacterium
ATCACAAATGGCGTGATCGAAAACGGATCCGTGCTCATCCGCGGTTCGAAAATCGCCGCGGTGGGCCGCGACGTCGCGGCGCCGGCGGGCGCACGCGTCATCGACGCGACCGGCAAGTTCGTGATGCCGGGCATCATCGACTCGCACAGCCACACCGCCGTCGAAGGCAGCGTGAACGAGATCTCGCTGCCGAACACCGGGATGGTGCGCATCGCCGACGCGCTCACGAACGAAGACATCTCCGCGTACCGGCAGCTCGCGGGCGGGACGACCACCGCGCTCGTGCTGCACGGTTCCGCGAACGCGATCGGCGGACAGAGCCAGATCGTGAAGTGGAAGTGGGGACGCCCCGTCTCCGAATGGCTGGTCAAAGACGCGCCGCGCACGATCAAATTCGCGCTCGGCGAGAACCCGAAGTCGGCGAACTTCCGGCCGCCCGAGGGACAGGCGCGGCAGTATCCGTCCACGCGCATGGGCGTGGAGGAAGTGATCCGGCGCTCGTTCATCGACGCGCGCGATTACCGCGCCTCGTGGGATGAATACGAGGCCAGGCGCAGACGCGGCGAGGCTGCGATTCCGCCGCGCAAGGATCTGCTGATGGACACGATGGCAGACATCCTGGCCGGCAACATCGACGTGCACGCGCACTGCTACCGCTCTGACGAGATGATCATGCTGCTGCGGGTCGCAGACGAGATGGGCTTCAAGGTGCGCGAGCTGCAGCACGTCCTCGAAGGCTACAAAGTCGCGCCGGAGATCGCGGCGCACGGCGCGGGCGCGGGCACGTTCATCGACTGGTGGGGCTACAAGGCGGAGGCGTACGACGCGACTCCGTACAACGTCGCGCTGCTGATGCGCAATGGTGTGCTGACGTCGGTGAACTCCGATTCCGACGAGCTCGCGCGGCACCTCAATCACGACGCCGCGAAGGCGATGAAGTACGGCGGCCTCACGGAAGAGGAAGCGCTGCGCACCTGTACGATCAACCCCGCGCGCCAGCTGCGATTGGATTCGCGCATCGGCTCGATCGAAGTGGGCAAGGACGCCGATCTGGCGATCTGGAACGGACACCCGCTGTCGAGCTACTCGCGCGTCGACACGACGTTCATCGAGGGCGAGGTGTACTTCGATCGCGAGCAGGATCTCGCGCACCGCGAGGCCATGCGCCGCGAGAAGGAAACGCGCCTGAAGAAGGAAGCGGACGAGGCGGCGGCCGCCGCGAAGAAGGAGACGAAGTGATGAAGCGCTTCGCCATCGCGATCCTCCTCGCCACGACCATTCACGCGCAGTCCACCATCCCCAACAACCCCGGCACGAAACCGGCGATCGCCATCCGCAACGCCACCATCGTCCCGGTCACCAGCGCGCCGATTGCGAACGGCACGATCGTGTTCGCGAATGGCGTGATCACCGACATCGGAGCGCATGCCGCCGTTCCCGCGGGCGCGACGGTCATCGACGGTACCGGCCTCTTCGTCTATCCCGGCATGATCGACTCCGGCTCCAGCGTCGGTCTCATCGAGATGGACTCGGTCCCCGGCACGGTCGACACGGCGGAACTGGGCGAGCTCAATCCGAATGCGCAGGCGGCCGTGGCCATCAATCCGCACAGCGAATTGATCCCGGTCACGCGCGTCAGCGGAGTCACGCACGTGGTCAGCACGCCGGAAGGCGGGATCGTTTCAGGGCAGAGCGCGCTGATTCAGCTCGCCGGATGGACCCCGCCGGAGATGGTGGTCAAGGCGCCGGTGGCGATGCACATCCGCTTTCCGCGCATCCGCAGCGCACCGCTCGTCGAAGTGCCGCCGGACGAAGAAGCGGAGAAAGAGCGGACCAAGAGCTATTCTCGCGATCTCGATCGTCTGCGCGATCTGTTCCGCGATGCGCGCGCGTATGCGAAAGCGGCCTCCGCGCGGGCGGCCGATGCGAGAGTGCGCCGCTTCGATCGCGATCTGATCCTCGAGGCGCTGGTGCCGGTCGTGGAAGGGCGCGTGCCGGTGGTGATGCACGCGAATCTCGCACGCGACATCAAGGCGGCGCTGGAGTTCGCGGACGAATTCGGGCTGAAGGTGATCCTCTCCGGCGCACAGGACGTCGCGCGCATGATCCCCGACGTGAAGCGCCGCAACATCCCGGTACTCCTCGGGCCGATCCTGGCGCTGCCGGCCCGCGAAGACGATCCGTACGATCTGCTCTTCGCGAATGCGAAGACGCTGCACGACAACGGCATCCGCTTCGCGATCCAGACCCAGGACTCGCACAACACTCGCAACCTGCCGTATCACGCGGCGTCGGCCGCGGCGTTCGGGCTGCCGAAAGACGAGGCGCTGAAGGCGATCACGATCTATCCCGCGCAGATCTTCGGCGTCGCCGATCGCATCGGCTCGCTCGAAATCGGCAAGCAGGCCAACGTGATTCTCACCGACGGCGATCCGCTCGAGATCCGCACGAACGTCCGCCGCGTCTTCATCGGCGGCGAAGACATCCCGATGGATTCGCGGCACACGTTGCTCTACGAGAAGTTCCGCAACCGGCCGAAAGCGAAATGACGTGAGCACCTGCCGCGACGTCCAGCGCGCACTGGCGAAGCACGGGCTGCTGTTGCTTCAGGACAAGAACGCGCTGGACGTCGTGAGCATGCTGGCCGGCGAGAAGCTGAGCACGTCGTGGTGGGGGCACGCCGCCGGCCACACGATCTTCGCCTGCCTCGAGCGCCTGGACGACGATCCGGACGTCATCGCCACGCGGTTGCTCGGCAAGGTCACGTACGTCCATCGCAAGCTCTGGCCGGCGTTTCTCGCGATTGCGACCGCGCGGGAGCCCTGGCAGATGGAAGGCCTCACGCCTGATGCGCGCACGTTGTTCGACGCCGTGCAGCGCGCGGACGCGCGAGCGACCGGCCGCATCGCGCGCGAGCTCGAGGAGCGTCTGCTCGTGCACGCGGCACAGGTGCACACCGAGAGTGGCCGTCACGAGATGCAGTTGCAGGCTTGGCCGCGGGTCGCAAAAACGCGCGGCATCGATCCGGTGCGCGATGACGCTGCCATCGAGGCAGCGGTGGAGTCGATCGGCGGGAAAGCGGCGGCGCTGCCGTGGCGGCGCCGCCGCCCGATGCGGCGTTAGTTTTTCGGGAAATCGGGATGCGCTTTGACTTCCTCGATCTGCAGCGTGTGGCGCTCGCTGTGCGCGGACAGGAAGAGCACCCAGCCGTACGTGTCGAGCATGCCGAAGCCGGGATGCTTCACGGCGTGCGCGCGCAGATCCGTATCGCCCTCAGCGAGCTTGATCGTGGCCGCGCGCTCCTTGCGGAACGTCTCCACAGTCGCCTCGGGTGTACCGAAACGCTTCGTCGGAACCAGCGGCTCCGGCGCGCTGAACTTCTTCGAGCGATCGACGATCATCGTGGAGATCATCTCGTCCTTCACCAGCTCCGCCGCCGGCTGATCGGCCGCGAGCGGCGTGGTCAGTCCCTGCTCGACCGTGCCGCGAATGAACGACTCGGCCGCCGTGATGTGCTCGGCGCACTCGGCGACCGACCATTTCTCCGGCGCGGCCTTGAAGTTCCACTGCGCCTCCGACAACCCTTCCACCGACTTCAGGAACGTTTCGCTGGTGCGCTGAAGATGCTGCACCAGTTTCTGCCGGTCTCCTGCGGCCGCCGGCTCCGCCATCGCGGGCGTGACCACGAAGAGGACCAGAGCAAATACGAGAAATGAGCGTTTCATAGTGACTCCTCCGGACGCGTATTGTAGTAGCTGCACGAGGGAGCCTCCATGAACGCCGTTTATTACAGAGCCGAGGATTACCTTGGCGTGGTGCGTCGCCTGATCATCGACGTGGTCGACGTATCCATCGCCTCAATCGTTTCGCTGATGGTCACGCTTGTGGTGGCCGGCGATTCGGACACCGCCGAAATGAGAGTCCTGCTGACGTGGCTCTCCTGGAGCGCGGTCTGGGTGCTCTATTTCGTGGTCCTGAAGGGATCGCGATTCCGCACGCTGGGCTATGTTCTGGCCGGCGCGCGCATCGTGAATTTTCGCGGTGAACGGCCGTCGTATCTCGCCCTGCTCGGCCGTCTTGCGTTCGGGATCCTCGGTCCGGTGAACTTCGTGATCGATCTCTGCTGGGTCTGGAGCGATCCGTCGCATCAGGCACTTCGTGACAAGTTCGCGCACACGTACGTCGTCCGCAACGGCGCGGTTCCCGCGGGTGCGGCCCGGATCGTCTATCCGACCTACATGACCTTCGGCTGGACGTTGATGTTTGCCGAGGTGCGGCCGGCGGCGTGATACGCTCGGCGCGGTTCTTTTTCAATTCACGTTCGACGTGGTAACGGGAAGCCGGTGTGATGCCGGCGCGGCCCCCGCCACTGTAACCGGAGACGACTCACGTCTTGGTCTGTAGACCCCCACTGCGACAGCGGGAAGGGGATGTGAGAAGGATGACCCGGAAGCCAGGAGACCGACTTCGTCGACACCGCTGCAGTCGTCGCCCTTCGGAGGGAAGGAGTCGTCATGAAGCACGTCCTGGCCGTAATCCCCACCCTTTTCCTGATCGCGTTCTCCGCGGTCGCACAATCACAAACAACTGCTGTCTCTGAAGAGATCGTCGTCACCGCGTCGGCGTTGCCGGAGCGCGCCGATGACACACCCGCGTCGGTCACGGTGATCACCCGCGAAGACATCGAGTCACGGGTCGCGCGCGATGTCTCCGACGTGCTGCGCGAGGTGCCGGGCGTGACCATCGCGCGCATCGGTTCGGCAGGACACCAGACGTCGATCTTCACGCGCGGCTCCAGTCCCGCGCACACGCTGGTGATGTGGAACGGCGTGGCCATCAACACGCCGTTCTTCGGCGGCTACGACTGGGGGCAGTTCTCGACCTCCGGTATCGAGCAGATCGAGATCGTGCGCGGACCGTTCTCGGCACTCTACGGCTCCGACGCAATGGCGGGAGTGGTGAACATCCTCACCGTTCCGGCGCGCAGCGGTATCCAGGCCACCGTCGAAGGCGGCGGGCGCGGTTTGCTGAACGCGCAGGTCGCGGGCTCGCACGTGAGTGGCGGCCTGACGCTCAGCGGCGCGTTCGAGTCGCGCAAGGATGACGGCTTCGCCGACAACGACGACTTCGATCAGCAGAGCGCGAACATCGCCTTGCGCTGGATGAGCGCCGCACAGTTCTCCATCGGCCTGACCGGCCGCTTCACGACCTACGACCTCGGCATCCCCACCAATCTGAACGTCACCCTCGATCAGCTCGTGCCCAGTCTCGAGCGCCGCCAGGATGGCAGCGAGCAGCAGATCGCGATCCCGATCGAGCAGACGCTCGGCGCGTTTCAGTACGAGCTCCTGCTCGCCGAAAACCGCCGCGAGGACACGCTCGACGATCCAGGCGATCCGTTCGGGCCGTTCTTCCAGAGCACGGATTCGCGCACCCGCCGCGCGCGATTGACCACGCGCACGAAGACGTCCATCGGCACGATCGTCGCGGGCGCGGAAGGCGCGGATACGACCGTCGACGACGTCACGAATTTCGGTGCGAATTTCCTCGACAAGGAACGCCAGGAACGGTCGCTGTTCGTCGAGGATCGCTATTCGCGCGGCATCGGTGCGTCGCGTCTGGAACTGAGCGCCGGCGTTCGTTACGACGACTACGACACGTTCGGCAGCGAGACCTCGCCGCGCGTCGCAGCGGCATGGATCGCGGGACGGAACAAGTACCACGCGGCGTACGGAGAAGGCTTCCGCGCGCCGTCCGTCGGCGAGCTCTACTCGCCGTTCGGCGGCAACACGGAGCTGCGCGCGGAACGCAGCCGCAGCATCGAGGCAGGTATCGAACGATCCTTCGATCGCGGCGGCGCGGTGTCGCTGACGCTGTTCCAGGATCGGTATCGCGATCTCATCACCAACTTCGGCTTCCAGCTCGCGAACATCGGACGCGCCCGCGCACGCGGCGCCGAGGTTTCGGCGCAGGGCCCGCTGGCCGCGAACGTCACCGGCGGCATCACGTACACGTACCTCGATGCCGAGCAGCTCGACAGCGGTCTGGAACTACCGCGCCGCCCGCGCCATTCGGGCTCGGCGTTCGTCTCCGTGCGTCGCGGCATCTCGGAGTTGAACGTGATCGTGCTGCGCACCGGGGAGCGAGCGGACATCCTCCCGGTGCTCCCGTTCACGCGCACCTCGAACCGCGCCCACACCACCGTCGACGCCAATCTGCAGGTCGACCTCGGGCGCCTCACGCCGTACGTCAAGATCGAGAACCTGACCGACGTCGAGTACGAGGAAGTGCGCGGCTACGTCTCGCCATCGCGGCGCGCGGTGGTGGGTGTGAGATTCAGGATGTGAGGCAGGCTCGAGATGAGGGTGCGCACCCGTCATCCTGAGCCGCGAAGACGGCGACGGATCTCAAGATGCGAAGGCGTCGCGATTTGAGATCCTTCGCTGCGCTCAGGATGACGGAAGCGATGACATCGCGACGCGCTCGATCGTTTCGATCGCTTTCGCCGCCTGCTTCTCCCGCTTCTCGATCTTCTTCGCTCGTCCGATGACGTCTTCGATCAGCGCCCAGGTCACGTTCGACGGCTGGTAGCGATCGGGCGACGACTCGGCGACGTGACGTCCGAGGGCGCCGAGGGCGGTGTGGTACGGGAGAGGGCGGATGCTGCCGGTGCGCGAGAGCTCGTCGATGTAGCGGCCGGCCAGGAGACCGACGGCCGACGACTCGACGTAGCCCTCGACGCCGGTGATCTGGCCGGCGAAGAAGATCCGCTCATCGCGTTTGGTCTGGAACGCCGGGGTGAGGTGCTTCGGACCGTTGATGAACGTATTGCGGTGCATGGAGCCGAAGCGCGCGAACGCGACGTTCTGGAGGCCGGGGATCATCGAGATCACGCGCTTCTGCTCCGACACTTTCATCTTGGTCTGGAAGCCGACCAGGTTGAAGTACTC
>CAMPKJ010000259.1 GCA_946887105.1 uncultured Acidobacteriota bacterium
TCCGACGCCCGTTCCGCCTCCCGCTTCCGGCGGAACGCCGGTGGCGCTGCGCGGCGCCTCGTCGAAGATCGTGGCCAACATGGAGACGTCGCTCACGATGCCGACGGCGACCTCCATCCGCAACATCCCGGTCAAGGTCCTCGAAGAGAACCGCCGCGTCATCAACAATCACCTGACGCTGATCGGCCAGTCGAAGGCCTCGTACACGCACGTGATCGCGTACGCGCTGGTGAAAGCGGTCCAGCAGTTCCCGCGCATGAACGCCGCGTTCGCGATGCAGGACAACGTTCCCACGCGCATCGATCGCGCCGACGTGAACCTCGGCATCGCCATCGATCTGGAGAAGAAGGACGGCACCCGCTCGTTGCTGGTGCCCAACATCAAACGCGCGAACACGATGGACTTCGCGCAGTTCCTCAAGGCTTACAACGACATCGTGCGCAAGGCGCGCAACAACCAGCTCGAGGTGCCGGACTTCGAGGGCACCACGCTCTCGCTGACCAACCCCGGCACGCTCGGCACCATCGCCTCCGTGCCGCGCCTGATGATGACCCAGGGCACGATCATCGCCACCGGCGCGATCGACTACTCCGCCGAGTACTCCGCCTCCGATCCGGCCGTGCTCGCCGATCTCGGCATCTCGAAGGTCATGACCATGACCTCGACGTACGACCATCGCATCATCCAGGGTGCGGAGTCGGGCGCATATCTCGCGCGCGTGCACGAGCTGCTGATCGGCGCCGACGGTTTCTACGACGACCTCTATCGCGACCTGCGCATCCCGTACGAGCCCGCGCGCTGGGCGAAGGACCGCCACCGCCTGGCGCTGTCCGGCGGCACGACCGACGAGATGGTCGCGCGCGAGGCGGCCGCGCTGCAGCTCATCAACGCCTATCGCGTGCGCGGTCATCTGCTCGCCGATCTCGATCCGCTCGAGTACAAGGTCGGCAAGCATCCGGAGCTCGATCCGCAGTTCTACGGTTTCACGATCTGGGATCTCGACCGCGAGTTCGTCTGCGGCGGTTTGTGCGGCAAGCAGACCGGCAAATTGCGCGACATTCTCGACACGCTGCGCGAGACGTACTGCGGCAAGATCGGCCCCGAGTACATGCACATGCAGGAGACGGTGCAGAAGCGCTGGCTCCAGGACCGGATGGAGCCGACGCGGAACAAGCAGCCGCTCGACGGCGCGACCAAACGCCGCATCCTGCTCAAGCTCAATGACGCGGAGTCGTTCGAGCGTTTCCTGCACACGAAGTACGTCGGCCACAAACGCTTCTCGCTCGAAGGCGCCGAGTCGCTGATCCCGATGCTCGACTTCCTCTTCAACGAATGCGCCTCCGACGGCGTGGTCGAGAGCGTGATCGGCATGGCCCACCGCGGCCGCCTGAACGTGCTCGCCAACACGCTCGGCAAGTCGTACGAGCAGATCTTCCGCGAGTTCGAAGGCGACATCGATCCGAACTCGCGCGAGGGCTCCGGCGACGTGAAGTACCACCTCGGCGCCGAGGGAGCGCACCAGTCGCCGAACGGCGAGAAGATGAAGCTCTCGCTGGCGTCCAATCCGTCGCACCTCGAGGCAGTCGATCCGATCGTCGAAGGCATGGCGCGTGCGAAGCAGAAACTGATCGGCGATCGCAACCGCTCGCTGGTCATCCCGGTGCTGCTGCACGGCGATGCCGCATTCGCCGGACAGGGTGTCGTCGCGGAGACGCTCAACCTCTCGCAACTCAAGGGGTACAAGACCGGCGGCACGGTGCACATCGTGATCAACAACCAGATCGGCTTTACCACCGGTCCGGAGTCGGCGCGGTCGTCGACCTACGCAACGGACGTGGCGAAGTCGGTGCAGGCGCCGATCTTCCACGTCAACGGCGATGATCCCGAGGCGTGCATCCGCGCCATGAAACTCGCATACGACTTCCGCCAGCAGTTCCACAGCGACGTGGTCATCGATCTGATCTGCTATCGGCGGCATGGTCATAACGAAGGCGACGAGCCGTCGCTGACGCAGCCGAAGATGTACAAGACCATCAAAGAGCATCGCTCGGTGCGGAAGATCTATACCGAACAGCTCCTGCGCAAAGGCGACATCGGTCCCGAGGAAGCGGAGGAGTGGCTCAATCACTACCAGGGCAAACTGCAGGAAGCCTTCGATCGCACCAGGGAAGGCGAAGTGCCTCACTCGAAGCACGAGCCGCTGTGGACCGACGAAGACGTGACCGGCTATCAGAACGAGCCGTCGCCCGATACGTCGATCACGCGCGAGGCGCTCGACAAAGTGCGCGCGGCGCTGACGAACACGCCCGAGGGATTCACGCCGCACCCGAAGCTCAAGCCGGTGCTCGCGAAGCGCGCGGCGATGGCGGAAGGACGCGATCCGATGGACTGGGGCACGGCGGAACAGCTCGCGTTCGGATCGCTGCTGCTCGATGGATTCCGCGTGCGTCTCAGCGGCCAGGACGTCGGCCGCGGCACGTTCTCGCATCGTCACGCAATCATCCACGACAACGTGACCGGCGAGCCGTACGTGCCGCTCAATGCGCTGCGGCATCAGGCCACCGATGCGAAAGTCGCGGACCCGGTGGTGCTGAACAACGTGCTCACGCAGGAGACGAACGAACCGGCCGCGGAGGCGAGCTTCTCGGTCTACGACTCGCTGCTGTCAGAGTACGGCGTCCTCGGATTCGACTACGGCTTCTCGGTCGCCGATCCGGGATCGCTGGTGGTGTGGGAAGCGCAGTTCGGCGATTTCATGAACGGCGCGCAGATCATCATCGACCAGTTCATCTCCTCGGCCGAGGAGAAGTGGGGACAGCACTCCGGCATCGTCATGTCGCTGCCGCACGGATACGAGGGACAGGGTCCCGAGCACTCGTCCGCGCGTCTGGAACGATTCCTCACGCTCTGCGCCGAAGGCAACATGCAGGTCATCTATCCGACCACGCCCGCGCAGTACTTCCATGCCCTGCGCCGTCAGATGAAGAACAACCCGCGCAAACCGCTGGTGGTGATGAATCCGAAGTCGCTGCTGCGCCATCCGCAGGCGGTGTCGACCATCGACGACCTGCTCGAAGGCCGCTTCGAACCGGTGCTGCACGACGTCGCCACCAGCGCGGACGTGAAGCGCGTGGTGCTCACCTCCGGCAAGGTCTTCTACGATCTCAAGCAGGCGCGCGACAAGGCCAGCGCGAACGTGGCCATCCTGCGGCTCGAACAGTTCTATCCGTTCCCGCAGGCGATGCTGGTGGAGGCGCTCAAGGGATATCCGAACGCCACGGAGCTGGTGTGGGTGCAGGAAGAGCCGCGCAACATGGGTGCGTGGCCGTTCCTGCACGAGCGCTTGGCGGGCCTGCTTCCCAATCTGACGCTGTCGTATGTCGGACGGCCGGTCGCGGCTGCACCGGCGACGGGATCGCATCACCGCCACGACGAGCAGCAGAAAGCGCTCGTCGAAAAAGCGCTCGGCTAACCCAGTCCCCGCCCCCGAGTAGCCTTCTCCCCTTCGCAAAGGGGAGAAGGTGCCGCAGGCGGATGAGGGGTTTCTCTGTCTCGCTTTGGCGAAGAAGCTCCCCTCATCCGGCCTTCGGCCACCTTCTCCCCTCGTGCCCGACGGGAGAAGGCGAAGGCCCCTCTCCCCTCTCCCCGCGCAGCGGGGAGAGGGGACTGCTCCAGTCAGAACTTCACCAATCGCGCGGGCAGCATGCGCACGATCAGCGAGATCCATCGCCAGTAGCCCGGCACGTACACCGTGCCGCGGCCGCTGGCGATGGCGCGGTGAATTCTCCGCGCCACACTGACCGGTGACGCGAACAGCGGGTTCTTCTTCATCCCGCCGGTCATCGGCGTATCGACCCAACCCGGCTTGATCAACACCACGTCGATCCGCCCCGCCAATCCTTCGCAGAACGCGTGAATCGCGGCTTTCGCAGCGCCGTAGATGTAGTTGCTGCGGCGCCCGCGATCGCCGGCCACCGAACCGATTACGGCCAGCGTGCCGCGACCGTTCGCCTCCAGCACGTTCGCGAAATGCGCGGCTAGCGCGATGACCGAGGTCGCGTTCAAGTCGAATTCGGCGACCTGTGCGGCGACGTCGTGTTCGACGGCGCGCTGATCGGGCAGCGAGCCGTGTGCGATCAGCACCACGTCGGGAGTACCCGCGGCGGCGACGATCGCGGAATCGTGCGTGCGCTCGGAGAGATCGGCGACGAACGTGTCGGCGGCGGACGCGCCGCGCACGCGCAGATCGGCAGCCACGGCGTTCAGCTTCGCCGCATTGCGTGCAACCAGGAACAGCGACGCACCTTCGCGCGCGTACAACTTCGCCACTTCCTGCGCGATGCCTGACGTCGCGCCGATGATCGCCACTCTCATGCCATGACCCTCCTCCAGAACGACGACGAGAACTTCGGATCGGCTGCCGCGTGCAACTCTTCCCACTGCGGAAAGAAACGCCGGAACCGCGCGCCCGACATCCGCGCGTCCTTCGCCGGATAGACCGAGCCGCCTGCCGCTTCGACGATGTCGTCGCACTGTTCGAGCATCGGCAGCAGCACATCTGTTTTGCGCGCGGCGAAGTCGAGACAGACCGTCGTGCCCGCGCGCGGAAAGGACAGCAGGCCCGGCGACGGCAACGCGCCGAATTTCTTGATGACGGTGAGCGACGACGCCAGGCGCGAGCGCGCGGCGCGGTCGAGGATCTCCGCGACCGGCTCCAGCCCCGCGCTTTCGGGGATCACGCACTGGTACTGCAGGAATCCCTTGCGGCCATAGATCGAGTTCCAGTTCGCCACCGCGTCGAGCGGATAGAAGAACGGATCGTAGTCGAGGCGCTGCGGGTGCGGTCTCGCGTTCGCGCGAAAGTAGGCCGTGTTGAACGCGCGCACGGTGAGCGGGTTGAGCGCCGGAGAAAACATCGGCAGTCGCCGCGGAGTGCGCGGTGCGGCGGCACGTTCTCCGTCATCCGCGTGATTTCCCTTGAAGAAGATCCCGCGCGAATGCCGTCCTGCGAACGAATCGAACCACGCCACCGTGTATTCGTGAGTCGCATCGCACGCGCGCGAGATCGCATCGAACTCGTCCAGCGAACGAAACGGCACGCGCTCCACGATCATGCCGGATGAGTCGATGCGGCGCAGCTGGACGACGGCGCTGGTGATCAGTCCCGTCAGTCCCAGTCCGCCGATGGTCGCGCGGAAGAGCGCGTCCCCCGCGACACAACGGATCGTCGCGCCGTCCGAGCGCAGAAGCTCGAACGAGCGCACGTGCCTTCCGAACGTGCCCGCGCGATGGTGATTCTTGCCGTGTACGTCGTTCGCGATGCAGCCGCCGACGGTCACGAACTTCGTGCCCGGCGTGACCGGCAGAAACCATCCGCGCGGCACGGCCAGGCGCAGGATTTCGTCGAGCGTCGTTCCCGCTTCGCATTCGAGCAGGCCCGTGGCCTCGTCGAACGCGCGGAAGCGATTCATCCGCGAGGCGTCGAGCAGCGTGTGGCCGTTGTTCAGACACGAGTCGCCGTAGCTGCGTCCCAGGCCATAGGGCAGCACCAGATCATCGGCCGCGAACGAGCCCCACGCCACGTCCACCACCCGCGCCGGCTGCGACGGGATGAACCGGCCCCACGATTCGTGCGCGCTCATATGGCCGCAAAGAGCAGCAGCGCGATCAGCGCGCCCACGACATAGCTGGCCGGATCCTTTGCCGCGACGACGATCGGATCGTCCTGGATCGCACCACGGTGCGCCAGAAACCACATGTGCGCGATCCAGTACAGCAGCAGCGGACAGACCAGCCAGAGCAACCGCGGCGACTGATACAGACGCGTGACCTGCGGGCTGTTGAGGTAGAGCGCGAGCACGAGCACGGCCATGTAGCCGCTGGTCACGCCCATACTGCGCAGCAGATCGCGATCGCCGGGGAGATAGCCGCGCCCGGGCGTGTTGTCGAGATCGGCGTAACGCTTCAGCAGCGCCAATCCGACGAAGAGAAACACTGAAAGCGCCAGGAGCCAGTCCGACACTTCCACGCGCGCCGCGATGCCGCCGGCCAGCACGCGGATGGTCCAGAGCGCGGACAGCGCCAGCACGTCCAGGAACACGCGGCGCTTGAACAGCAGCGAATAAACCAGCGACAGCACGCCGTACGCGACCAGATACCAAACCAGTTCCAGCGACACGCGGTACGCGAGCGCGACGCCTGCGATCAACAGCAGCGCCGCGGTGACCATCGCCACCGACGGCGACAACGCGCCGGACGCGATCTCGCGTTTGCGCTTGTTCGGATGCGCGCGGTCGTACTCGAGATCGCGCACGTCGTTGACCAGATACATCGCCGACGCCGTGAGGCAGAACGCCGCAAACGCCATCGCCGCCGCGCCGACCGCCGCCGGATTGCCGGTCTGGTGCGCCAGCACCACCGGCGCAAAGAGCAGAACGTTTTTCGTCCAGTGCAGCGGACGCAGGGCACGGAGCAACGCGAGCATCGCGCGCGATGATAAGGCTTTGGGAGCCGTGCGCTTGACGCGCGCACGGGGGAGCCGCGGCGCCAGAGCGCCGCGGGGGCGTCTGGGCCGTCTCGCGAAACGCCAACCAACGCAACCTGGGATGGAACGCGAGAGCGCCCGGATGCCCCCGCGCGCCCTGCAGGCGCGCGGTCCCTGACGCCTGACGCCAACACCACGCCACGAACTACACTGCGCGCGCAATGCTCGACCACAAGCGCTGGCAATACGCCACCTGGTCCGCCATCGCGATCTGGATCGTCTTCGCCATCCGGCTCATGATCGCGGACGTCTGGGACGAGACGAACGGCATGCTGGCCTTCAGCAGCGCGGCCATGACTTACGGCGCGAAGCTGCAGTTCGTGCTCACGCAGTCGCTC
>CAMPKJ010000260.1 GCA_946887105.1 uncultured Acidobacteriota bacterium
ATCCTTCGGCCGCCGGCACGAGCAGGTGAAAGGCGGAACCGGCGTCCGGCAGATTCTCGACCGTGAGCGAGCCGCCTTGTCCTTCCATCAGCCGGCGCGCGATGGCCAGGCCGAGGCCGGTGCCATTGCGCTTGGTGGTGAACAGCGGCTCGAAAATCCGGTCGAGCAGCTGCGGCGGAACGCCAGGGCCGTCATCGGTCACGGATATCCGTACGAACTCGTTCTCCTCGAGCGACACGGCAACGTTGATCGTGCCGTGACCGGCAATGGCGTCGCGCGCGTTGAATACGAGATTCGTGATGACCTGATCGAGATGTTCGCGATCGCCGCGAATGAAGCGCACGCCCGGCGCGAGCGAGCTGCTGAGTGCAATCGACGACGGCAAGGCCGCGACCACCTGTCCGAGCAGCGTCGGAAGCCACGTCCGCGCGTCGATCAGGAAGAGCTGCGGCTCTTTCGGATTGGCGAAGCGGAGGATCTCCTGCGAGGCGCGTTTGCCGCGGCCGATGGCGCGCGTGATGTGCCCTAGGGATTCGGTGACGGCGCGTGTGTGCGGCGCGCTGCGCTCGATCAGCTCCACGAACGGCTGGATGCCCATCAGCACGTTGTTGAACTCGTGCGCCAGCGAGGCCGCGACCTGTCCGAGGCTGCTCATCCGCTTCGATTCTTCGAGCTTGCGCGTGATGGCGCGGTGCTCGGTGACGTCGCGTGCCATGCCGATGGTGCCCACCATGACTCCGTCGACGAAACGCGGATGCGAGGAGACTTCGACGGTTACGATCGCGCCGGAGCGCGAGGGGAGGTCGTATTCGCGGATCATCCCGGCGCCGTCGTGCGGCAGATGTTCCGGACGCGGGCGGAACAGCTCCGCGAACGGCCGGCCGATCCATTCCTCGATGCAATGGCCGGTGCTTCGCTCGAAGCTGCGGCTGAGGGAGAGGAATCGCCCTTCCAGATCGACGGTGAAGAGGATGTCGGTCACGTCGTCGACCAGCTCGCGGTAGCGCTGTTCGGATGCTTCGAGCGCCTGCTGCGCGCGAATGCGATCGCTGATGTCGCGTGCGATGACCTGCACGGCGTCGCGGTTTCCGTAGAGCAGCGGCAGCGCCGCCACCTCGACGTCGAGCGTCGAGCCATCGATGCGCAGGTATTTCTGAGGGAGGTACGCGACCGGTGCGCCGGCGTGGAGCCGTGCCAGGCGCGCGCGAACCTCATCGTGAAACTCGGGATCGATGAGCGAGAAGACGCTTCGGCCGAGGAGGTCGGATTCGTTCGTGGCGCCGAGGAGCTGCACGAAGGCCTGATTGACGTAGACGTACGTTCCGTCGACGTGGACGCCGATGCAGTCGGGCGAGAGCTCGACCATGCGCCGGAAGTTTTCCCTGCTCTCGGTCGACGCAGTCTCGGCCGCACGTTCCCGGGTGATGTCCACCATGATCCCGAACAGCTCCACCGGCTGCCCGTCCACGATGTGCACGTTGACGTAATCGCGAAGCCAGACGATGCGCCCGTCGGCGGCGATCATCCGGTAGACCAGCTCGTGATTGCGGCAGGCCAGCGTCTCGTCGTGGCACGTCTGCGCCACGTGCCGGTCGTCGGGATGCAGATGCTCGATCCAGAAATCGGGCTCCTCCAGCCAGCGCGAGGCCGGGTAGCCCAGCAGCTTCTCCGCCGCCGGATTGATGTACGTGAAGCGAAACGTCTGCGCAGACGCAGACCATGCGATGGCCGGCAGCGCATCGAGCAGACGCGACCGCCGTTCGTCCTGGCATTCGGTAGTGGACATGTTGGGACCCGACCTGATGGAGTGTAGCCGCATAAGGGCAGCCGGGGCAGAGGTATTTCGTGATGTGCACCCGGATGGGTCGATATCATGAAATAAATATCTTCCGCTGACGTTTTTGCCGCGTGTTCCATGGCCTACTGCCCGGGCCTTGCGGCAACATTCACAGGAGATCGATTTCCATGCCTTATGTCGCGTTGGAGTGGGATCACAAGATCGGGCGTCCAATGATCAATTGGATCGTCGTGAAGTGTCAGAGCGTCGGACAGAAGTTCGGCGGGCCGCAGGCGCTGCCGCCGCGGCGCGATGTTGCGTATTTCGTCAACCCTGAAACGGCCGAGCGCGATGCCAAGGCATTCGCCGCCTACAAGAGCCGCAATGATGAGCGCGGCAACCCGCAGCTCGGCACGGCCGAGGTTTACAGCAACCGCCACGCTGCCTTCGCGTGGGATCACAACATCTTCAGTCCGGTCGTGCAGTGGGCGGTATTGGAGTGGAACGGGGAGAACCCGGAGGGAGTGAGCGTCCGCTCCGACGTGGCCTACTTCCTCGACCCCGAGACCGCCGAAGCGGATGCGAGAGCGTTCCGCGTGATCCGCGATGAGCTGATCGCGGAGGATCCGCTCGCCGTCGCCGTGTAAGCGGGATCCGAGAAATCCCTTACACGAAAATCACCAGCCCTCCCATGCCGGACGTGCTACCTTTCGTTCCGTCCGAAATGGTCCTCCTTTCTGTTCGCCTTCTGGGAGAGCTGTCGGCCGTCGACTATCGCGGCGACGCGCTGTCGGTGGGGAACCGCCGTACGCAGGCGCTGATCATCTACCTGGCGCTGAAGATCGACGGCAAGACTGCGATGGCGGAAATGTCGTGGCTGCTCTTCGGCGACGCCGCGGCGGAGGCGGAGACGCGCGAGGTCATTCGCGACCTGCATTACGCGCTGCGCTTCCTGCCGCACGACATCCTGATCGACGACGGCACGACGGTCCGCTTCAATCCGGAGACCGTCGAAGTCGACGCGCGGGCGTTCGAACAGCTCATCGGCGCGCCGTCGATGAACTCGATCCGCAAGGCGGTCGACGTCTATCGCGGCAATCTGCTGGAGAACTTCTCGAGCGGCATCGGGCCATTCGATGAATGGCTGTCGGAGCGGCGCCTGTCGTACTGGCGCGCCGCGCTGGCGATCTTCGGCAACCTGCTCACCACGCAGATCCGTGCGGGATGGTGGGAGGAGGCGGTGGAGACGGCGGGGCGGCTGCTCTCGCTCGATCCGTCGCAGGAAGTCGTCCATCGCACGCTGATCCGTCTGCAACTCGAGCAGGGACGGGCCGACTCCGCGCTGCGCCGCTATCAGGAATGTGCCGACATCCTGCGCCGCGATTACAACCGCGACCCGTCCGCCGAGACGCAGCGCCTGCATCGCGAGATTCTGCGTGCGCTCGAGCAGACCCCGGCACCGCGCGAAGTCACGCGTGCGCGTCCTGATGGTCCTGTGCTCGTGCTCGTGGTCGAAGACGATCTCGTTTCGTCGGCGCTGATCGAGGCCTATCTGGCCGGCGCCGGCTATGCAGTGGTGGCCGTTGCGGATGGCGGCGATGCGCTGATGGAGCTCGGGCGCCGGCACTTCGATCTGCTCATCCTGGACATCAACATCCCCACGCTGAGCGGTCTCAAGGTCTTCGAGATCATGCTGCAGAAGGGCATCGACATCCCGGCGCTCTTCATCACCGGCATGAACGGGACGGACGTCGAGATGCAGAGCCTGGAGATGGGCGCGGCAGGGTTCCTGCGCAAGCCGATCCGCAAAGAGGTGCTGCTGCCGAAGATTCATGGCATTCTTCAGCGGAATCAGCGCGGCTCGGCTTCGCAGTCGTCCTGATCTGTGCCCGATGCCCACCTCCGTCACCGCCCCCGATCCCCAGCCGCATCGTCAGCGCACCTGGCGGCTGGCGGCGGTGGAGTTGCCGCTCGTGCGCGTGGCCGGATCGGTGCTGCTCGCGCTCGCGGTTTACGTCCACAACCGCTACCTGATTCCGGTCCAGTCGAGCGCATGGCTCGCCGTCAGCGCGGTGGTGGCGCTGTACGCACTGGTCTCCTGGCTGGCCATCGTCTATTTTCTGAAGCGCAAGCCGGCCAGAGATCTGACGCTGCCGGTGCTGATCGGCGACCTGCCGGTGTGGACGTTCGCGATCTATCACTCCGGCGCGGAGGGGAGCTGGCTGTTTTTCATCCTCCTGCTGCGCGTGGCCGATCAGGTGCAGACCACGTTCCGCCGCGCGCTGATGTTCGCGCTGCTCGCGGCCGGCTGTTACGCGAGCATGCTGCTGTGGGTGGTGGCGATGGATCAGCGGCCGATCGTTTTGCCGGCGGCGCTGGCGAAGCTGATCTTCATCCTGTTTGCGGGCATCTACATTTCGCTCACGGCGCGGACGGCCGAGCGGCGGCGCGCGCGCCTCACCGAGTCGGTGCGCATTTCGCGCGAGTTGATCCGCAAGCTGGAAGACGCGCACGCGCGTGCCGAGGAGGCCAGCGCGGCGAAGAGCGAGTTCGTGGCGAACATGTCGCACGAGATGCGCACGCCGCTGCAGGGCGTGATCGGCATGCTGCAGCTGGCCATCGACGATGAGCCGGCCGAGGCGACGGTGCGGCGGCTGGAGACCGCGCGCAGCTCGGCCGAGACGCTGATGGCAATGATCGACGACGTGCTCGACTTCTCACGCATCGAGGCGCGCCGCCTCGACCTCGAGCCGGTGTACTTCTCGCTGCGCAAGCTGATGTCGGAGACGATGAAGTCGGTCGGCGGACTGGCCGCGGCGAAGCGGCTCACGCTGTCGTATTACGTACGCCCCGAGTGTCCGGAAAGCGTCTGGGGCGATCCCATCCGGCTCCGGCAGATCCTCGTGAATCTCGTCGGCAACGCCATCAAGTTCACGCACGAGGGAGAGATCGCCGTGCACGCGGTCCGCGTCGGCGAGAAGGTGCGCTTCGACGTCCGCGACACCGGCGTCGGGATCGCGCCGTCGGTCCGCCAGCGGATCTTCGAGCCGTTCACGCAAGCCGATTCATCGCTGTCGCGGCGCTACGGCGGTGCGGGATTGGGACTGTCGATCGTGGTGCGCCTGCTCGAGGCGATGGGCGGGACGGTGGAAGTGTCGAGTCATCCCGGCTCGGGCAGCGTGTTCTCGTTCACGGTCCCGCTGCCCGCGGATGCGGTCGGCGCGGCGCCGGAGCGTCCGGCCTGGGAGAACGCGCTGGCCGGACGTTCGATCGTGATCGTGGAGCCGGCTGCGATGGCGCGCGCGACGCTCGCCGAGATCCTGCGCGCGCGCGGCGTGTTCGCGAGCGGGTTCGCGCGCGCGGCCGACGTGCCGATGGGACGCTTCGCCTGCGCGGTGACGGCCGATCCCGCGGTGCACGTGCAACCGCAGATCCTGATCACCTCGCCGGCCGAGCACGTCGATCATCCGTTGCAGATCACGCGTCCGGTGGGAGAGCGCGAGCTGCTCGATGCGGTCGGCATCGCGATGCGGCTGTCGTCCGTGCCGCCGCAATACACGCTCGAGCCGGCGGCGCGGCCGGATCGCCGGCTGCACGTGCTGCTCGTCGACGACAACGAGGTGAACCGCGAGGTGCTCACCGAGATGCTCCGCCGCCTCGGGCACGACGTCGCGTCCGCGGTGGACGGCGAGCAGGGCCAGACGCGGCTCGAGAGCGGAGCGTACGACGCCGTGTTCATGGACGTGCAACTCCCCGGCATCGATGGCCTCGAGCTCACGCGCCGCTTCCGCGCCACCGGCAACACGACGCCGGTCATCGGCATCACCGCCCACACGTCGCGCCTCGATCGCGACCGCTGCATCGCCGCGGGCATGAACGCCGTGCTGGCGAAGCCGGTGTTCGCGCACCAGCTCGAAGACACGCTGTCGACGATTGCCAGCCGCGACGCCGTCGACGAGATCACGGGCGGCAGCCCGGCCCTGCTGGCACGCGTGCGCGATGCGTTTGCGCGCCAGACGCCCGAGCTGCTCGCGGCGATCCTCGAAGACCTGGCGCGCTCCGATTTCGAATCGCTCCAACGCAACACGCACAAGCTGAAGGGATCGCTCAGCTACTTCGGAGGCCGCGCGGTCACGCTCGCCCGCGATCTCGAAAATGCGGCCAAGGCCGGAGAGCTGGTCGCGGCGGCGGGACTGCTCCCGGATCTCGAGATCGAGATCGCCGCGGTCTCGAGCCGGCTCGAGGCGGGTGGGTGAGGTCCGGACATGCGAATACGCCGGCCGGTCGTGCCCCACACCGTGTTCGCAGCGCTGATCGTAGCCGCGGTAGCGGTCGTGTATCGCATATCGGTTCGTACCGCTCCGATTCCGTCGCGTGCGGTGGAAGGGCGTGTGGCCGGTCTCGCGTACGGACCGCCCCCTCCGCCCGCGCGAGGCAATTTCTTCGAAGCGCCGAAGGCGCGAGCGAGCGCGGCGAAATCGATCGGCCGATCCGGTCGTGAACCGCGAGATGCTCGCGGAGCGCTCGCAGTGCGAGAGCTCGAGCGCTGCACGCGCAGTGAACCCGAGAACGACCGATGTTGGAGCGATCTCGCGGCGGCCTACATCGAGAGCGGCCGCCACGATGCAGAACCGCGCGAGTTTGCGCGAGCTCTTGCGGCCGCGGATCGCGCACTGTTGATCGCGCCGACGCGCCCCGAAGCATTGTTCAACCGTGCAGTCGCGCTCGAGTTGCTGCTGCTGGCGCAGCCGGCCGCGGTGGCGTGGCGCCGTTACCTCACGCGCGACGGTGACTCGCTGTGGGCTTCCGAAGCCCGCGAACGGAAACGTGCACTCGAGACGCGGACGGCGAGCGAGTCGTGGAAGGAGGCCATGGCGCGGCTGGATCACGCGACGAAGATCGGCGACACGCGAACGATCGAAGAGATCGTCCGCGCGTTCCCTCAGGACGCGCGGACATTCGGAGAGCGTCGCTTCACGTGTGAATGGGAGGAGGCGCTGCGCGACGGGGAGAACGTTCGTGCGGCAGACCGTCTGGCGATGGCTCGCAGCTGGGCTGTAGGTTTGAGTACACCGTGCA
>CAMPKJ010000261.1 GCA_946887105.1 uncultured Acidobacteriota bacterium
TGGGAGTGGACCTCGTCCCTCTTTCGCGGCTTCGATGGATTCGTGCCGATGCCGTCGTATCCGGAGTATTCGGCCGACTTCTTCGACGAAGCGCATTACGTGCTCAAAGGAGCGTCGCCGGTGACGCCGCGCGAGCTCGTCCGCCGCAGCTTCCGCAATTGGTTCCGGCCGAATTACCCGTATGTCTTCGCGACGTTTCGTTGCGTTGCGTAGTCGTTGCGTGACGTGAGCGCAATCGGTGCGCGACGTGCAAGCACGATTTCGCGTCATGCAAATCAAGACTTACAAGCCCAAGACCTTCCATCTCTCCGGCCTCACCGGCATCTCCGACAAGACGCTCGAGATGCATTTCAAGCTCTACGAGGGCTACGTCTCGAACACGAACGTGCTCACCGAAAAGATCTCCGAGCTCCTCGCGGACGGGAGAGTCGATCAGGAAGAGATGCCCGCCTACTCCGAGCTCACCCGCCGCCTCGGCTTCGAGTACAACGGCATGGTCCTGCACGAGTACTACTTCGGGAACATGAAGCCCCGCGGCGGCGATGAAGCGCCGCGCGGCTCGCAGTTCCGCTCGGCCGTCGAGCGCAGCTTCCCGAGCTACGACATCTGGAAGACCGACTTCGTCAGCGTCGGCAAGATGCGCGGCGTCGGCTGGGCCATGTGCTATCTCGATCCCGCCACCGGCAGCATCTCCAATCACTGGATCACCCTGCACGAGACCGGCAACGTGGCCGGCTTCGTCCCGCTGCTGGTGATGGACGTCTGGGAGCATGCGTTCCTGCTCGACTACAAGCCCTCCGACCGGCCGAAGTACATCGAGGCGTTCCTCGGGAACATCGACTGGGATGCGGTGGAGTCGCGGATGAACGTGAACGCTCCGGCCGCGACAGCGAGGTAGCTCCATCAGCGAACTGGTACTTGTCGTGATAAAGTACATTGCGGTCGGATGCAACCTTTACCGATCCGGCCCCGTACACTCACCGCATGGCAACGCTGATCGAGGTCTCGGGCCTCCGCAAGCAGTACACGTCGTCTTTCGGCAAGCCGAAGATCACGGCGCTCGACGGGATCGACTTCCAGGTCGGTGAAGGGGAACTGTTCGGACTGCTCGGCCCGAACGGCGCCGGCAAGACCACCACCGTCAAGATCCTTCTCGGGCTCACCCACGCCACCGCGGGCACCGCCTCGGTGTGCGGCCTGCCGGTCAGCGATCCCGAGTCGCGCCGCCGCGTCGGCTATCTCCCGGAAGGACACAAGATCCCGAACTACCTCACCGCGCGGCAGGCACTGTCGATCTTCGGCCGCATGTCGGGCATGGACTCCGCGACGATCGAGAAGCGCATCCCGTTGCTGCTCGACAAGGTGCGCATGGGCGATTGGGTCGACGTGCGCATCAAGAAGTTCTCGAAAGGCATGACCCAGCGCCTCGGATTGGCGTGCGCGATGATCCACGCGCCGCAGGTGCTGCTGCTCGACGAGCCGACCGACGGCGTCGATCCGGTCGGCCGCCGCGAGATCCGCGATCTGCTGCGCGAGGAAGCGAACAACGGCACGACCGTGCTGCTCAACTCGCACCTCCTGTCCGAGATCGAGCTGACCTGCGACCGCGTGGCCGTGCTCCGCAACGGCAAGGTGGCGGCGCTCGGCAGCGTGGAGGAGCTCACGCGCAAGACCGCCACGTACAAGATGGTGGCCACGCCGGTCGACGAAAGCCTGGTGTCGTCGTTCCGGGAGAGCGGCGCCGGCGTCGAGCGCGTGAACGGGCACATGGTCCTCTCCGTCACCGACCTGCAGCACCTGAACGCGCTCGTCGATCAGCTGCGCTCGCGCGGCGGCGTGCTCAGCGAGCTGACGCCCGTGCGCTCGACCCTCGAGGACGTCTTCGTCGATCTCATCCGCACCGATGCGCACACGTCCGTAGGAGCTCACGAATGAAAGTCCTGGCAGCGAACATCGAAGACGTGATGCGCGAAGCGGCGGCGCGCTGGACGCTCCTCGCCTACTTCTTCCTCTCGACCGTCTTTCTGATCATCTTCGCCGCGGCCATCAACCTGGACATCGTCGACGGCGCGCTCGCGGGCGCGAAGCTGTTCGGCAAGGAAGTGGAGATGGGCGGCAGCGAGGTGTCGATCGAGAAGCTCGTGCTCGGATTCGAGACCGGCTTCTCCGGCTTCCTCTACGTTTTCTGCACGTTTCTGGCGGTCTTCGCAACTGCACACCTCGTCCCGCGTATGCAGGAGAAGGGAACCATCGATCTCTATCTCGCGCGGCCGGTGTCGCGCGTGCGGTTGCTCATGTCGCGCTATCTGGCCGGACTGATTCTCGCGGGCAGCAATGTCGTCTATCTGATGGGCTCGATCTGGATGATCGTGGCCTGGAAGACCGGCATCTGGAACGCCCGCTTCCTGCTCGCAGGCTCGATCATCTTTCTGGTGATCGCGGTGCTGCTGGCATTCGCGTTTCTGGTGGGCGTGTTCACGTCATCGACCGCGGTCTCGATCATGGCCACGTACGGCATCTTCTTCTTCGGTCTGATGCTGGCGGCGCACGACAAGTTCGCCGCGGCGGTGTCGAAGCAGTGGCAGGCCAATCTCATCGAAACGCTGTACTGGGTTTTCCCGAAGACGGCGGAGCTGCTGACGGCCGTGGTCGCGTTCGTCGGCGGCGATCAGCTTCCCGAACGCATCGTGCAATCGCTCGCTCCCGCGCCTTTCCTGACCACCGCCGCATTCGGCGTTGGTTGTCTGATTCTCGCGTCCGTGCTGTTCACTCGAAAGGAGTTCTGACAATGAACCGGTTACCCCTTTTTCGTACTGTCGTAGCACTCGTGGCGGTGGCCGCGCTGGCGTTGCCGGCGATGGCGAAGGACGACGCGCTGTCGCTCGTTCCGGCGAACGCCGTCACCGTCGGCATGGTCAAGCTGGCCGACATGCGCACCAGCCCTCTCTCGTCTCTTCTCTTCGAGCACACCGACAAGATGAGCACGGACGGCGAGGCGGCGAAGTTCCTCGATGACACCGGCCTGTCGCCGACGAAAGACGTCGACGTGCTGGTGATCGCCACCGCGCCGCGCACGAGCCTCGGTACCGAGGCGGATGTGCTCGTGCTGGCCGAAGGCCGCTTCAACGCCGAGAAGCTCACCGCGGCATTGATCGAGCGCGGCGCCATCCGCAAGGGCGCCTATCTCGTGTTGCCTGAAGAGGAGGGTGACAAGCCGGCGATTTCGTTCTCGTCCTCGCTGGTCATGGCGGGCACCGAACGCGCCGTCACCGCCGCATTGGCCGCTCGCGCGAACGGCGGCACCGGCTTCCGCAGCCGCGGCGCACTCGGCCCGGACCTGGCCCGTCTCGACCCGAACGCCACCGCGTGGGCGCTGGTCGACGTCACCCGCGCCGCGCGCCTGACCAAGGGCGGCACGATCCACACCGGCAAAGGCTCGTCCGGCGATGCGCTGCAGGCCGCGCTGAAGACCGTCTCGACGCTCGGCGTCTGGGCCAAGGACAAGGGCGACGCGCTCGAGCTGGGCGCCTTCGGCCTCTCCTCGGATGCCGAGACGCTGGAGCTCCTCGAAGACACCATCCGCGGCGGCCTCTCCGCGCTGCGCCTGGCCGCGCGCGAAAAGTCGCCGGACCTGGTCACGGTGATCCGCCGCTTCGACGTCTCACGCAAGAACGACGCGGTGCTCGTGGAAGGCTCCATCCCGGCAGCGCAGCTGCGGGAGATGATGGCCAGGAAGCGCGCCGCGAAGTAAAGTTCCTCGGTACCTCGGGTGCCTCGGAGTTCCTCGGAGTGGTTCGCCACCCGAGGAACCCGAGGAACTCCGAGGAACCCCGAGGAACTCGTTTACACGAACCTTCTCAGGTGTTCCCGCCACCACGGCCAGTCATGGCCGAACTGTCCCGGCCACAACTCGAAGTGATTCGGGATCCCCTTCGACGACAACATCTCCGAGAACTCGCGGTTCTTCTGCACCAGCGAGTCGTGCTCGCCCGTCGCGATCACCCAGCCGACGCGCGCGAGCTTGCCCGCCAGCTCGGCATCCATGTTCGGGATGTAGGAGACCGGGCAATGGAAGTAGCAGTTGTCGTCCCAGTAGCCGTCGGTGAATGAGTGGATGTCGTACACGCCGGAGAAGCAGATGGCGCGGCTGACGACGTCCGGATAACGCGCCGCGAAGTTCGACGCGTGATACGCGCCGAAGCTTGCGCCGTATACCACCAGGTCACCGCGCTGCGCCCGATTGTGAATGTACGGCACCAGCTCATTGCGCAGATAGGAGTCGTACTGCGCGTGACGCGCCGCGCGCACGGCGGGATGGACGTTCTTGTTGTACCAGCTCTCGTTGTTGACCGTATCGGGCAGGATCAGCTGGATCTCGCCGGCGTCGACTTTGTCGGACACCGACGAGGCGAGGTGGAAATCCTCATTTTCGTAGTAGCGGCCGGCGGAAGTCGGGAAGAGGATCACCGGCCGGCCGAACTTGCCGAACCAGAGAAACTCCATGTCGCGGCCGAGCGATGGAGAGAACCATTTCACATGTTCGCGGTACATAAATGGCAGTGAGAATTGCCCCTCAGGCGGCGGATTCTATACGATGCGCCGCCACATCCAGGCGGCAGAGGGCGGAGAGCAAACACTATGCGCAAGAAGCGGATCGGGATTCTGTTCGGAATGGAAGACACGTTCCCCTGGGCTCTGATCAACGCCATCAATGAGCGCGGCGGTGAAGAAGTCGAAGGGACGAAGGTCGAGATCTCGTACCTCAAGGACGACGGCGTCTTCCCGTACGACGTGATCCTCGATCGCATCAGCCACGAGGTGCTGTTCTATCGCACGTACCTCAAGTGCGCGGCTGCTTCCGGCGTGCGCGTGGTGAACAATCCGATCTGGTGGTCGGCCGACGACAAGTTCTTCGACAACCTGGTCGCCAAAGCCGCCAGCGTGGCCGTGCCGCGCACGGTGCTGCTGCCGCACAAGCAGCATCCGCCCAATACCGAGGCCAAGTCGTTCCGCAACATGCTCATGGTGAACTGGGACGAAGTGTTCGCATACCTCGGCTGGCCGATCTTCATGAAGCCCGCGTACGGCGGCGGCTGGAAGGACGTGTACAAGGTCCACGATCCCCAGGAGTTTTTCGCCGCGTACGACCAGACCCGTGACCTGGTGATGATGGCGCAGGAAGCGATCGAGTTCGAGCTCTACTACCGCTGCTACGTCCTCGGCCGCAGCCGCGTGCGCATCATGGCCTACGACCCGAAGGTGCCGTTCCACGAACGCTACGTGAAGAACCCGCCGCCGATGGAGCCCGCATTCGAAGCACGCATCGTGCGCGACGCGCTCGCGCTCTGCGACGGACTGGGCTACGACATGAACACCGTCGAGTTCGCGGTGCGCGACGGCATCCCGTACGCGATCGACTTCATGAACTGCGCGCCGGACGCCGACGTGCACTCGGTCGGCCAGGAGAACTTCGACTGGATGGTCTCGAACATGGCCGACGTGCTCATCGAGATGGCGCGCGGCGAGAAGAAGTTCGAGCTCACCGGCAACTGGCCCGCGGTCATGGACGTGAAGAAGGACATCAGCACTCCCGTGGCTTAAAGCCGGCGCGGCCGGCAGCGCTGGTTGCCCAAGGCTCGGGCACCGGAGTCGCGAAATGTCAATTTCGGGTCGTGTCCCTTATTCTTGACGGCCATGGCGCCAATACCGTCGTTCACGCTCGGCATCGAGGAAGAGTTCCAGGTCGTCGATCCGCAGACGCGCGAGTTGAAGTCGCACATCCACGAGCTGTTCGCCGAAGGCGAGAAGCGGCTCAAGGATGAGATCAAGCGCGAGATGCACGATGCGGTGATCGAGGTCGGCACGCCCATCTGCCAGGACATCAAGCACGCGCGGCGCGAGATCACACGCCTGCGCCGCGAGATCATCACGCTCACGAAAGAGGCCGGCCTCTGCATCGCCTCCGCCGGCACGCATCCGATCTCCCACTGGGCCAACGTGCCGATCACGCCGCACGCGCGCTACGACCAGATCGTGTACGAGCTGCAGATGCTGGCGCGCGCGAACCTGATCTTCGGACTGCACGTGCACGTCGCGGTCGAAGATCCGGAGACGCGCATCCAGATCATGAACGCGGCGCGCTACTTCCTGCCGCACGTCTTCGCGCTCTCCGTGAACTCGCCGTTCTGGTGCGGGCACAACACCGGCTGGAAGAGCTACCGCGCGAAGGTCTTCGAGCGTTTCCCGCGCACCGGCCTGCCCGATCACTTCGACCGCCTCAGCGACTATGAGGCATACGTCCAGACGCTGATCAACACGAACACCATCGACAACCCGAAGAAGATCTGGTGGGACGTCCGTCCGCATCCGTTCTTCCCGACGCTCGAGTATCGCGTCTGCGACGTGCCGATGCGCCTCGATGAAACGCTCTGCTTCGCGGCGCTTTTCCAGGCGCTGACGGTGAAGCTCTACCGTATCCACTCGAAGAACATGGGTTGGCGGCAATATCGCTCCGCGTTGCTCGAAGAGAACAAATCGCGCGCGGCGCGGTTCGGGGTCGAGGGAAAGCTCATCGATTTCGGACGCGGGGAGGAAGTGCCGTACAGCGATCTCCTCGATGAGCTGCTCGAGTTCGTCGACGACGTCGTCGATGAGCTCGGCTCGCGCGAGGACGTCCATTACGCGCGCACGATCATGAAGAACGGCACCGGCGCCGATCGGCAGCTCGCCGCATACGCCAAACGGAATGACCTCCGCGACGTGGTCGATTACATCGTTGCAGAGACGAAAGAGGGCGTCGTTTAGCCCCGGGGCCGAGTCTTAGAGTCTTAGA
>CAMPKJ010000262.1 GCA_946887105.1 uncultured Acidobacteriota bacterium
GTTCCAGGCGCAGGAGCAGATCGTGGCCGCGTCCGTGGAACAACGTCAGCTCGACGCCCGCCTCCGCGCACGCGGCCACGATCTGCTCCTGCGCCTGGAACAGCTCCCAAGCCGCGGCGAAACGCCCCGCGTCTTTCGACGAGTCGGAGTAGCCGATCATCACTTCCTGCCGCCCATGGATGGCGGCGCGATAGACATCGAGCGACAGCAACTGCGCCATGGTCGCGCCCGCGCCGCGCAGGTCCGCGAGCGTTTCGAACAGCGGCACCACGCGCAGCGCCCCGCTCGACGCACGGCCCACGCGCATTTCCTTCTGCAGCAGCGCCACCGCCAGCACGTCCGACGGACTGCGGGCCATGGTGATGACGTACGCGCCGAGGGAGTCTCGCGGGATGGCGGCGATGGCTTCGAACGTGGCCAGATCTTCGCGGGCATCGGCATCGAGGTCGAGATCGTCCGGGATCAGTGGGCGCCGCGAGGTGAGCTCGCGCAGCAGAAACTCCTGGCGCTGCTCCTCACTCCATCCGGCATAGCTGCCGAGGTCCAGCGCGCGCGTGATGGCATCGAGCAGCGCCGTGTGGCGCGCCGCATCCTGGCGCACGTCGAGGCGCACCAGCGTCAGGCCGAACGCGTGCACGCGGCGGATGACGTCCAGCAGATGCCCGTCCGCGACCAGGCCGTTGCCGGTGGCGTGCAGCGAACGATGGCAGCGCATGAGCGGCTCGAGCAGGTCGGCGCGATCGACGTACGCATCGCACGAAGACCACGTCCGCCAACCGTCCGGCTGCTCGAGCGCCTCTTCGATCGATGCGCGCGTCAGCAGCAGCCGGTCGCGTACGTCCTTCAGCAGCGCGCGATACGGCTCGTGCACGCGCGGCAGCTCGTCCGATCCCGATCGCATCGACAGCTCGGAGCGCAGCGCGTCGATTTCGCGCAGGTAGAGATCCGCCGCCACCCAGCGCGCCAGCAGGCACGCATCGCCGGTCACTGCCGCGGTCACGTTCGGATTGCCATCGCGATCGCCGCCGATCCACGAGCCGAAGCGGATCGGCGCGGCCTCGATCGGCAGCGCGCGTCCTGTGCGTGCGCGCAGCGCGTCATCGAGAGCGCGCAGGTACCGCGGCAGCGCGTCCCAGATGGTCTGCTCGAAGATGAACAGCCCGCCCTTGACCTCATCGAGCGGCGCCGGACGTTCGTGGCGGACCTCGTCCGTCTCCCACGCCGAGGTGATCTCGCGCCGCAACTCTTCGTCGTTTGCGCGCCGCTCGGGGATGGTCAGATCGTCGCGATCGCCGCGCGCGAGCAGCTCGCCGATCCTCCTGTATTTCTGCAAGAGCGTCCTTCGCACGACCTCGGTCGGATGCGCCGTCAGCACCAGCTCGATGCGCAACGCCAGCACACTCTCGAACAGCCGTTCCTCCGGCAACCGCGCGAAGACCTCGTCGAAAGATCCCGACTGCGGCGCCGCCTCCGCATCGCGCAGGTAATCGCGTCGCCGCCGCACGCGATGATGCTGCTCGGCGATGTTCGCGAGATTGAGAAAGTGCGCGAACGCCCGCGCCACCGGCAACGCATCCGACGTCGGCCGCGCCGCGAGCAACTCCGCCAGCGCGTCGAAATCGGCGTCGTTCCCCGCCCGCCCGCTCTTCGCCAGCGCCCGCACCCGCTCGACCATCTGGAAGAGCTCTTCCCCTTCCTGCGACCGCAGTGTGTCGCCGAGGAGATCGCCGAGAAGGTGCACGTCGTCGCGCAGAGCCTGGTCGGAGGATGCCATGGAGGAAGTCTAGACGGAACGGCACGCCTATAATCGATCGCCTCCATGGATCTCGTTCCCGGGACGCGCTTCGGCGCGTATGAGATCGTCGCACCGATCGGTCAGGGCGGGATGGGCGTGGTGTACCGCGCGCGCGACGTGCGGCTCAATCGCGACGTCGCGCTCAAGCTGCTACCCGAACGATCGGAGCGCGACTCCGCGGCCATCGCGCGGTTTCGCTTCGAGGCGCAGGCGGCGTCCGCGCTCAATCACCCGCACATCCTCACCATCTACGACATCGGCGAGACCGGGGACGTCCGCTACATCGCCATGGAGTACATCGCCGGCGAGACGCTGCGCACGCACTGCGCGCAGCCGCGCGAAGTCAGCGAGACCATCGAGTTGCTGATCCAGATCGGCGAAGGGCTGTCGAAGGCGCACGAAGCGGACATCGTCCATCGCGATCTCAAGCCGGACAACATCATGGTCACGTCCGACGGCTACGCGAAGATCCTCGACTTCGGACTGGCCAAGCTCGCCGACCGTTCCGCGCCCGGCTCCGACGCCACCACGCAGGTCATGGGCTCGCCCGGCACCGAGCCGGGAATGCTGGTGGGGACGCCGAACTACATGTCGCCCGAGCAGGTGATGGGCGCGGAAGTCGACGGCCGCTCGGACATCTTCGCGTTCGGCGCCGTGGCATACGAGGCGCTGACCGGACGCCGCGCATTCGCGGGCGGAAAGCTCGCCGAGACCGTGCACCAGATCACCGCCGTCGATCCGCCGCCGCTGCGCAGTTTCGACGAGCGCATTCCGCCGGAGCTGCAGCGCGTGATCAGCCGCTGTCTCGCCAAAGACGTGAACGCGCGCTTCGCGACCATGCGCGACGTCGTCGCCGATCTCAAGCACGTCCGCGAGCGCATGCGCGAGACCACCCGCCGTTTCCCGCGCCTGGTGCAGCTCACGTTCGCGCGCGCCATCGAGCAGTTCCCCGCGCTTTCGCCGGACGGAAACCAGCTGGTCTTCTCGCGCGAGATCGGCCGCGTGCGCAAGCTGATCCTGGCGCAGCCGGCGGAGTCGAGCGAACGCCAGCTCACGCGCGGCGACTATGACGACATCCAGCCCGCGTGGTCGCCGGACGGACGCGCGCTGCTGTTCGTGCGCGCCTTCGATGCCGGTACGCGCTTCGATACCGCGGACGTCTTCGGACGCTACGTCGGCGGCAACATCTGGCTGCTCGATCCCCTGCCCGATTCGACGGCGGGCCGCGAGTCGCGCCTGATCGACGACGCGTTCAATCCCGCCTGGTCGCCGGACGGCGCGCGCATCGCGTTCGATGCCTCGTGGAGCGGACCGCGGCGCATCTGGATCGCCGACGCGCGCGGCCGCAACGCGCAGCAGGTGACCACGGACGATTCCGAGGCTACGGCGCACGTGCGGCCGAGGTGGTCGCCGGATGGGACCAGGATCGTCTTTCAGAACATCGAGGGGACGAAATCCGACGTGCGCATCGTCGACGTGCAGACGCGCGCGACGAAATGGATCACCGACGACTTCGTCATGGACGTGCACCCGGTGTTTTCGTTCGACGGCGGCTCGATCCTCTTTTCGTCGTATCGCACCGGCGGCATCAACGTCTGGATGATTCCGATCGATCTCGACGGCTCGCCCGCAGGGGCGATGCAACAGATCACCGCCGGCGCGGGACACGACGTCGATCTCGATGTGCCGCGCAGCGCCAATCGGCTCGTGTTCGCGATCCTCAAACAGAATGCGGAGTTGTGGCGGCTGCCCGTCGATCCGCGGACAGGCGAGGCCACCGGGCCGCCGGAGCAGGTCGTCGCCGGCGCGCGCGAGAGCTCGCGCGGCGCGTGGTCGCCGATTGCGGCAGGAGACGGCGAGCGCATCGCGTTCGGATCGGATCGCGGCGGCGAGATGAACCTCTGGCTGCTCTCGCTGCGCGACGGCCGGACGCGTCGGCTGACCAGCGGAGCCGGCGGCGACTATCAGCCGAACTGGTCGCCCGATGGCAAGTCGCTGGTGTTTTTCTCCGGCCGGGCGAATGCGATCGACATCTGGCGCTTCGACTTCGACACGGAAGCACTGACGCGCCTGACGCGCGGCGAAGGGATCAACATCAATCCGTTCTACTCACCGTCGGGCGAGCAGGTCGCGTTTCACTCCGATCGCGATGGTCGACTGGAAGTGTTCTTGATGAAGCAGGACGGCACGGACGTCCGGCAGCTCACGAGCTGCGGCGCATCCGGGCACTTCCTGCGCTGGTCGTCGGACGGCAAACGGATCTTCTTCCGCTGCCCGTCCGCGCGCGCGACGATGAGCGTCTCGATCGACGGCGGCGAACCGGACCGCACCGCGGAGGTCATCGGCGGCGCGCACATGTCGCTCTCGCCCGATCAGTCGCGCATCATGGACGTGCTCAATCACCGCACGCTCTGGTGCTCGCCGCTTGACGGTGACGCTCCGCGCAAGGTGTTCGAGTTCGAAGACGCCGAGTCCCGCATCGACTATCCGGTCTGGTCGCCCGACGGCCGATGGATTCTGTTCGATCGCTTCCAGCCGCACGGCGGCGATGTGTGGGCGGTGGAGGAGTAGCGCGAAACGGTCCACCTATCCGGATCTCCGGCCGCCACTGCCGGTCATCTCGGATAACGTCCGCGGTCCACCGATTCTGGAGGTACCAACGACGTGCTGTTCCGAGACGCGGCGTCTTCGTTCATCCGCCACTGCCAGTCGATCCGGAAGCTCTCCCTTCACACCATCCGCGCCTACGCGCTCGACCTCGCCCGCTTCTCCCAGTTCCTCGGCAAACGCGCCGCGGTCGCCACGTGCGACAAGGCCATCATCCACAACTACGTGCGGCATCTCTTCGACGTGCGATCGCTGAAAGAGTCGAGCGTCAAACGCCATCTGGCCACGCTGCGATCGCTCTTCCGCTGGCTCGAAGACGAGGGAGGCGTCGACGATCCGTTCCGCGGCGCTCGCATCCGCATCCGCATGCCCAAGCGTCTGCCGCGCGTCATCGCGCGAGCCGACCTGCGCCGCCTGCTCCTTCACGCGCCACCGCACGCGTTCTCCGACCTCACCGCCTATGTGGCGACCGAGCTCCTCTTCGCCACCGGCATGCGCGTCGGCGAGCTGGCCGGCCTGCTCGACGCCGCGGTCGACATCGAGGACGGCACGATCACCATCATCGGCAAAGGCAACCGCCAGCGGCGCGTATTCGTCCCCGACGATCTCAAGTCGCTCATCCGCGATTACCGCACCGCGCGCGACCGCTGCGCGTCGGCGGAGACGTTCCTCGTCAACTCACGCGGCGACGCCGCATCGCCGCAGATGATCCGCCGCCTGGTGCGCCTCCACGGCGAACGAAGCGACGTCCGCGACCGCGTGACCCCGCACATGTTCCGGCATTCCGTGGCCACCTACCTGCTCGAGGAAGGCGTCGACATCCGCTACGTGCAACGCCTCCTCGGCCACCGCAGCATCTCCACCACCGAGATCTACACCCACGTCGCCGACGCCGCGCTGAAGATACGCATCACCGAGCGGCACCCGCGGCGGGGGATCGTGGGCACGTAGGCATCGCGTCGTTCGGCCAGGATAGCGTCCTGAAGCCGGGCCGCGACAGCTTCAGCGACTGGTTAGCCGCCGCTGCGAACGATGCGCAATTCACGGGGCTTCATTTCGCGTAGGGCATCGATTGCTTGCGGGAGCAGCGGACCAATATGCGCCATTTCGGTTCGATGGCGCCGCGAACACAACAATTCGCAGCTTCGACTCTGAAAGGTTCTGCTGGTACTGAAGGCTTTGGTCGGCGGTGAGGAACGCGGCGAATCCTGCGCTCTCGGCAAGGCGGAGCAGCGCACCATTCTTGGTCTTCGACCAACCCTTCTGGGGAACCGTCAGCAACTGGAACCCTGGCATCTCTCGCCGAATGCGTTTCGGCAACGATTCGTCAATGAGAACCAGCAAGGGTTACCAGCGCCTCTTGTGCGAGTTCCAACGCAGCAATCGCTGTTCGCGAGTGACGGATGGGAAATCGTCGAGAAACTCCTCGAGAGAATCACCAGCCTCGAGATAATCGATGAGATTCTTGAGCGGCACGCGTGTGCCCGCGAATACTACAGCTCCCCCCTGCACCTCCCGATCTGACGTGATGACTTGATCTACGGTCATGGGACAGATTCTACGCCCCGCCGTGAAGGGATCTGGTCAAGTTCACCGGCCTCGGCCGCGCGAACTCCTATTTTCTTCGATGTTTCCACGACGAACTGTTTCAGCAGGTCGCTCCTTGGCGAGCGAGGCGACGCGAAAACGTCGCAGGCGCAGATAACTGGAGATTATTCGACAACCCCAATGATCCTGCCGGTCCGAGATCTGCTCATCCTGCTGACGACCGCGGTCCTGCTCGCGATCTCCTACGCGACGGTACGCTATGCGCGCAACGCGGGTGAGCCGTTTCCGACGTACGACGCGTACCTCTTCGAAGGCCGCCACCAGTTCCACGCCATCGCGAGCAACGTTGGCGCCGTCTTTTCGCTCACCGGCTTTCTCGGCGCGACGTTCGTCTATTCGCTGGTGCTACAGGGCTGGATCCAGATCGTCACCATCGTCGTCTTCGCGGTCCTGATGGTGCTGGTGCGCCAGATCGTGCGCCGTCTCGACGACGAGGTCCCCAACGCGACCGGCAATCTCCTTCTGGAATATTTTCAGAAGGTCTGCCCGGAACGCGATTTCCGGGCCATCGTCTATCTGTATTCAGCGATCTATTTCGCGCTGCTCGTCGAGGAGCTGGCGGTCAGCAGGGTGGTGCTGTTTCAGCTCATCCAGCAGCCCGTGATCGTCGGTTTCCTGCTCTGTCTTGCGGCGTTCGTCATCTACAGCTATCTCTATCTCGGCGGATTTCGCGCCGTGGTCACCGCCGACGCGGTCCAGATCGTCATCCTGGTTCTCTTCTCGGCGCTCCTGTTGAAAATCGTCGCGGCGGAAAGCACCCCTGCGCAAGTGAAGGCGCCACTGCCGGTCAGCTCGATGACCACCTTCAGCGTGATCGGTAC
>CAMPKJ010000263.1 GCA_946887105.1 uncultured Acidobacteriota bacterium
GCGCAATGCGAAGGTGTGACCCCATCTGCAGGCGGAGGGCGTCGCGGCCGCCGTCCAATCCCTCGTCGACGCCCACGACGCCCTCCGCCTGCAGATGGGGTCACACCTTCGCATTGCGCCGCGAGTCCGCCCACGGATGGGGTCAGACCTTCGCATTGCGCCGCGTCTGCGGATGGGGTCAGGCCTTCGCAATACGCGGACGGGGTCAGGTCTTCGCAACGCGCCGCGGATCCGATGGATGGGGTCACACCTTCGCCTTGCTCCGCGAATTCGCCTGCGGATGGGGTCAGACCTTCGCTTTGCTCCGCGAGTCCGCCGACGGCTGGGGTCAGGCCTTCGCATTGCTCGGCGAGTCCGCCCACGGACGGGGTCAGGTCTTCGCAGCGCGCCGCGGGTCCGCCCACGGATGGGGTCAGACCTTCGCTTTGCGCCGCGAGTCCGCCCGCGGATGGCGTCAGGCCTTCGCATCGCGCCGCGCGGCACGGCGAGCGAGATGCTCGAGGCGACATTTCTGCCCGAAACGCACCAGCTCCGCCTCTCGATCCACCACCTCGCTGTCGACGGCGTCTCCTGGCGCATCCTCGCCGCCGACCTCGAATCCGCCTTCCGCGCCCTCGCGGCTGGGGTCAGACCTTCGATCGACCCAGCGGCGACGCCATTCCGCATGTGGGCTAAGTTACTGAATGAGCAGGATGTTACGTCCGAATTGCCGGCTTGGGAGGCAATCCTCGACAATGCGAAACCGTGGATCGAAGGTCTGACCCCACTCGAGCGGCGCGACACGTTTGCGACGGCGCGGTCGCTGCGGGTCGAGCTGCCGGTCGCGACGACGACGGCGCTGCTGACGACGATCCCGGCGGCGTTTCACGCTCGTATCAATGATGTCCTGCTCGGCGCGCTCGCGGCGGCCATCGGCAGCGACGTGGTGGTCGACCTCGAGGGTCATGGCCGCGAGCCGATGGAAGACGGCATCGACCTCTCGCGCACCGTCGGCTGGTTCACGAGCCTCTTCCCGGTTCGGCTGACCGCCGGCGCCGATCTCGTGCGCACCGTGAAGCGCGTCAAGGAAAGCCTCCGTGCGATTCCCGGCAAAGGTCTCGGCTACGGCCTGCTGCGCGATCGGCTCGCTCACCATCCGGAGCCGCAGATTGGTTTCAACTACCTCGGCCGATTCTCCGCCGGCGAGACGCTCGGTCTCGACTTCGATCCGGCGCTGCCACTGTTCCATCTGCTCGACATCAATGCGCAGACCGAGGATGGCGCGGATGGTCCGCGGCTTTCGGCGGTGTGGACGTGGGCAGGGGAGCGCGTCGACGAATCGCAGGTGCGCGAGCTCGCGGAGCGCTGGACGCGTGCGCTCGAAGAGCTCCCGCGACTCGAGGGCGAGTGGCACACGCCGTCCGATTTTCCGCTCGTGCGTTTGTCGCAGGCAGACGTCGAACGCATCGAAGCCGCATATCCGGGACTCGAAGACATCCTGCCGCTCTCGACGTTGCAGCAGGGCTTGGTCTTCCACACACGCTACGACGAGCAGGCGCCCGATCTCTACACCGTGCAACTCGCGCTCGCGCTCGAAGGTCCACTCGATGCTTCGCGTCTGCGCGCGGTTGCGCGTGCGGTGTTGCAGCGTCACGCCAGCCTGCGCGCCGCCATCGTCGATGACCTGCAGGTCATCACACGCGAGGTCGAGTTGCCGTGGCGCGAAATCGAATCGCGTGACGTCGAGACGATCCTCGCCGCCGATCGCGCGGAACGCTTCGCCTTGTCCTGCGCGCCGCTGATCCGCTTCACGCTGATTCGCACCGCCGCCGAGCGTCACGTGCTCGCGATCACGAACCATCACGTGCTGATGGACGGCTGGTCGACGCCGCTCTTCATCCGCGAGCTGCTCGAGCTCTACGGCAGGAACGAGCTCCCGCGCGTGCGGCCGTATGCCGACTACCTGGCCTGGCTCGCGAAGCAGGATCGCGATCGTGCGCTCACGGCGTGGCGTGAATACCTCGCCGGAGTGGACGGACCGACGCATCTCGTTCCGTCATCGACGACCGCACCGGGCCTGCCGCGACGCTGGACGCGCGATCTTCCCGAAGCGCTCACGCAGCGCCTGCAACGCGTCGCGCGCGATCGCGCCATCACGGTGAACACGCTCTTCCAGAGCATCTGGGGCGTGCTGCTCTCGCGGCTCACGGGACGCGACGACGTCGTGTTCGGCGCGACGGTGTCGGAGCGTCCGGCGGAGCTGCGCGGCATCGAGCAGATGATCGGCCTGCTGATCAACACCGTCCCGGTGCGCGTGTGTACGCGCCCCGAAATGACGCTCGCGCAACTGCTCGCGGACGTGCAGGCGGGCCAGTCGCGCATGCTCGGCGCGACGCATGTCGGGCTCACGGAGATCCAGCGCGCCGCCGGCGCCGGCGATCTCTTCGACACACTGGTCGTGTTCGAGAACTACCCGATCGTCGACTGGCCGGAAGCCGATGGAGTGCGCCTGGCGCACGTCACGGGACAGGACGCGTCGAACTATCCGCTCACGTTGATCGTGATCCCCGGCGAGCCGATGACCATCCGCCTCGAACATCAGTCGTCGCGCATCGACGCCGCCACCGCCGATGCGATCGGCGCACGCTTGCTGCGCCTGCTCGAAGCAGCGGTATCCGATCAGGATGTCCCGCTGCACCGGCTCGACGTCCTCGATGCAGACGAACGCCGCACGCTGCTGCAGAGCGGCACGAGCGAAGAGGCGGTACCGGCGCAGTCATTCGTCGAGCTCTTCGAGGCGCAGGTGGCGCGCACTCCCGACGCAACTGCGGTCGTGTTGGGCGACGAACAACTCAGCTATCGCGAACTGAACGAGCGCGCGGATCGCCTCGCGCACGAGCTCATCGCGCGCGGCATCGGTCCGGAGGACCGCGTCGGCGTCTGTCTCGAACGTTCGATCGAGATGATCGTCGCCGTACTCGCGGCGATGAAAGCCGGCGCCGCGTATCTGCCGCTCGACCCGCAATATCCACAAGCCCGCCTCGCGCAACTCATCGAAGAAGCGAAGCCGGCCATCGTGATCTCGCGAGACGGCATCGCAAACGCGGGAGCTTCCCAACGCCCAACGCCGAACGCCCAACGCCACTCCGCGAACGCGGCCTACGTCATCTTCACCTCCGGTTCCACCGGCACGCCGAAAGGCGTCGTCGTCCCGCACAGCGGCATCGCCGCGCTGGCGGCCGCGCAGATCGAGCGTCTCGGGATCACGCGCGAATCGCGCGTCCTTCAGTTCGCATCGCTGAACTTCGACGCCTCGTTCTCGGAGATCGCGATGACGCTCACGTGCGGCGCGGCGCTGGTGCTCCTGCGCGACGACGAGCGCTCCGGCGATGCGCTACGCGATGTGCTGATCCGCCAGCGCGTCACGCACGCCACGCTGCCGCCGGTCGTGCTGGCCACGCTCGATGAACGCGATTTCACATCGCTCGAAGGACTGATCGTCGCCGGCGAGAGTTGCCGCGGCGAGCTCGTCGCGCGCTGGTCGAGTGGCCGGCGGATGATCAACGCGTACGGTCCGACGGAGACGACGGTTTGCGCGACGATGAGCGAGCCGCTCTCCGGCAGCGACGTGCCGCCGATCGGGCGGCCGATCCTCGGCACGCGCGTGTACGTGCTCGATCGCGCGCTCGAACCGGTGCCGGCCGGCGTCGCGGGCGAGCTGTACATCGCGGGTGCCGGTGTCGCCCGCGGCTATCACGAACGGCCATCGTTGACTGCGGAACGCTTCGTCGCCGATCCGCATGCGCTCGAACCCGGCAGCCGCATGTATCGCACCGGCGATCTCGCGCGATGGCGCGGCGTCGCTCAGGCGCCTCATGACGTCGGGGCGCTCGAGTTTCTCGGCCGCACCGATCAGCAGGTGAAGCTGCGTGGATTCCGCATCGAGCCGGGCGAGATCGAGGCGGCGCTCGTCGCGCACGAAGCAGTCGCCGGTGCGGCGGTGATCGCGCGCGACGATGGTCCCGGCGGCAGGCAACTCGTCGCGTATCTCGTCGCGCGCGAGCACGTCGACATCGATGCGCTGCGGAACCAACTCGAACGGCAACTGCCGGACTACATGGTCCCGTCCGCGTTCGTGATCCTCGACCGTTTGCCGCTCACGCCCAACGGCAAGCTCGATCGCGCCGCGCTGCCCGCGCCGTCCTGGCGGGGTCAGACCTTCCGTTCGCCGCGCACGCCGCAGGAGGAGATCCTCTGCACGCTCTTCGCGGAAGTGCTCGCGCTCCCACGCGTCGGCATCGACGACCACTTTTTCCACCTCGGCGGCGACTCGCTGCTGGCAACGCGTCTCGTGACGCGCATCCGCGCCGCGCTGTCGGTCGAACTGGCCATCCGCACGCTGTTCGAGGCGCCGACGGTGGCGAGGCTCGCGGAATGTCGACACGGCGGAGAGGCGGTCCGTCCGCCGCTGACGCGCAAGCCGCGCCCCGACCGCCTGCCGCTGTCGTACGCCCAGCAACGCCTCTGGTTCATCGACCAGCTCGAGGCGGGGAGCACCGAATACAACATGCCCGAGGCGCTGCGGCTGCGGGGAAAGCTCGATGTGGAGGCGCTGCGGAGGGCGGTGCAGGGAATCGTGGCGCGACACGAATCGCTGCGCACGCGCTTCGAGCAGGTGGACGGCGTCGCGATTCAAGTCGTTGATTCGATTGTGGATATACCAGTGGATGTCGAAGACCTGACCCCGCAAATCAAAGGTCTGACCCCAACGGAAAAGAAAAACGAAGGTGTGACCCCTGCCATGCGGCGGGAGCGCGAGGAGCCGTTCGATCTGCGACGCGGGCCGCTGTTGCGCGTGCGGTTGCTGAGGCTCGGCGAGGACGATCACGTGCTGCTGCGTACGTTCCACCACATCGCCTCCGATGGGTGGTCGATGGACGTGTTCCATCGCGAGTTCGCGGCGCTATATGAAGGACAGCCGCTCGACCCGCTGCCGGTGCAGTACGCCGACTTCGCGTTGTGGCAGCGCGCGCTGCTCGACGGCGACCGGATGTCGCACGGTCTCGACTACTGGAAGACGCAACTGGCCGGCATTCCGGAGCGGCTGGAACTGCCGAGCGATCGTCCGCGGCCGGCGAAGAAGACCTATCGCGGCGCGACGTGCAACGTCACGCTCGGCGCGAACGATCTTGCCGCGCTCCAGGCGCTCAGCCGCGCGAACGGCAGCACGCTCTACATGACGTTGCTGACCGCGTTCGCGATGCTGCTCGAACGCTACAGCGGCCAGAACGATCTCGTGATCGGCTCGCCGGTCGCCAATCGCCAGGAGCGGCAGCTCGAGTCGCTGATCGGCATCTTCGTGAACTCGCTGCCCATGCGCGTGCGCATCCCGGCCGCGGCGACATTCCCTGAATTGCTGGCCGCGGTGCGCCGCACCACGCTCGACGCCTACCTGCATCAGGACATCCCGTTCGAGCGCATCGTCGAACAACTCTCGCCGGAGCGCACCACCAGCCACGCGCCGATTTTCCAGGTGCTGTTCGCGCTGCAGAACACGCCGCGTCGCGCACAGCAACTGGCCGGACTCGAAGTGCAAGTGATCGAGGATGACGAACTACCGGTGCGTCTCGATCTCGAAGTGCACGCCGCCGAGCGCGAGGGGGTGCTCGACATCGCCTGGGGCTACAACCGCGATCTGTTCGACCGATGGCGCATGGAGCAGATGGCGTCGCACTTCATCGCGCTGCTGCAGTCGATCGCATCGCGGGAAACGCCGGAGCTGCTCGCCCGTGACGAACGCCGCGCACGCCTCGACACGTCCAATCCGCACGAAGTGCCGGACCTGACGCTGCCGGAGCTGTTCGAAGCGCAGGAGGCCCGCACGCCGGATGCAACCGCGTTGGTTTTCGGCGAGGAACAACTCACGTACCGCGAGCTGAACGCGCGCGCCGAGGAGCTCGCGCGCGACCTGATCGCGCGCGGCATCGCTCCCGAAGACCGCGTCGGCGTCTGCCTCGAACGGTCCATCGAGATGATCCTGGCCGTCCTGGCCATCACCAAGGCCGGCGCCGCGTACCTCCCGCTCGATCCGAAACATCCCGAAGCGCGCCTCGCGCAGTTAATAGAGGATGCGAAGCCGGCCGCCCTGATCTCGCACAACAGCATCACCACGACGCCGCCCACACCCCCGCAGCCCGATACGACCACGGCGCCTTCCGAACTCCAAAGACCTGACCCCAAAGACCCGGCGCAGCCGACAGCCCTGATCTCGCACGACGGCAACGCCAGCACGACACCTCGAAGATCCAGGCAGCCCGACACGACCACGACATCTACCGAACTCCAAAGACCTGACCCCAAAGACCCGGTGCAGCCGGCCGTCCCGATCTCGCACGACGGCATCGCCGGTACGACACCGCCGAGATCCGCGCGGCCCGATACGACTACGACACCTCCCAAACTCCAAAGACCTGACCCTAAAGACCCGGTGCAGCCGGCCGTCCCGATCTCGCACGACGGCATTGCCGTTACGACACCGCCCAGATCCGGGCAGCCCGACACGACCACGACACTTCCCAAACTGCAAAGGTCTGACCCCGAACACCCGGCGCAGCCCGCAGCCCTGATCTCGCACGGCGGCATCCCCAACACGACACCGCCCAAACCCCAGACCCCTGACCCCCGACACCCGGCGGAGTCCGACACCGACACGACACCTTCCAAACTCCAAAGGCCTGACCCCAGCCGCCCGACCCCTGACCTCTGGCGCGTATCGGAGCCCGACACGATCACGGCACCTCGCAAACTCCAAAGGTCTGACCCCGAACACCCGGCGCAGCCC
>CAMPKJ010000264.1 GCA_946887105.1 uncultured Acidobacteriota bacterium
ATCGCGATGCGTCCGCCGCCGCCGGGAATCGAGTTGCCGCCGTTGGCCGTGACTCTCGCGGAACGTGAGAGGAGGACGTCGGCGGCCTGCAGCAGCACGCTGCCGCCCGCACCGCCGCCCTGCAGCGGCGCGCCGTGGAGACCGTCAGCGCGGATGCCGCCGGCGATGATGAAGCGCGAGCTCTCCGAGCCGCCGATTGCGACCGCGCCGCCGCCCCGTCCCGACCCGTTCGAGCCGCTGCTCGAGCCGCCGCCGGCGCCGAGCGTGCGCGGCTCGGCGTACGAGCCATACGTCGCGTTCGTGGTGCCCGTGTACGGGACGCCGATGCCGCCGTGCGATGCGCCTGCCGCCGTCGCGCCGCCCGTGTTGGTGTTGCCGAAGGTGCGGCCGAACTCACTCTCGTTGCGCGTACCGCTGCCGTCGGCGTTCGAACCGTACGACGCGAGATACCCGCGGCCGGTGACGTCGATCGACGATGCGCAGTCGATGTACATCGTGCCGGTGACGGTGAGGTCCATCTTCCGTTCGGTGGTGGTGGTCGTCGAGAGGGTCTCGACGCGTCCGCCATTCATCACGATCAGGTTCTTGAAGCGCACCGGCACGTGCGGCACGAGATGCGCCTCGACGCCGGTGACGACCACGGTCTTGTCTTCGTAGTTCGCGAGGTTGCTGGCGATGATGGCCTGCGTCGAATCGATGGTCAGGTCGGGCACCACGAACGACAGGCGCAGGCGGAACTCCTGCGTGTGCTCGGGATTCGCGTCGGTGACGATCGCGGTGATGTAGTAGTCGGTCTTGTCGGCCGCGGGCGTGTCGATGCTGACGTTGGCGGCATATTCATCCGGCGTCTCGAGGTCGCTGGTCGCGACGACCAGTTCCTCGACGCCCGGCAGGCGGAACTTCACCGAATTCACCGAGACGTCGTCGACGGCGCGGAAGCGCAGCTTCAGCGGGAAGTCCGCCGTGTTCGCCGGCAGCATCGCGCCGGAGATCGGGCAGAGCCACTCCCCTGTCGGCACGGTCGGATCGTCGATCGAGAGATAGATGACCTCGAAGTTGTGCGTGAAGCTGTTGCCGGCGTTGTCGGTCGCGGTGACGGCGACCGGCACGGTGGTGTTGACGCTGTGCGCCTCGACCTCGATCGGCGGCGAGGTGAACGTCGAGCCGACCGCGGCGTTCCTGAGCACGGTGTAGCTCGTGCCGTCGACGTTGAAGACCACGCGCGCGACGCCGGTCCCGACGTCGGTCACGTTGGCCGAGAGTTGATACGAGCCGCCGAACGCCAGCTCGGCGCCATGGTCCGGAGTGGTCGAAACGATGGTGGGCTGAATGCTGTCGACTTTCAGCGTGATCGGCGTCGTGGAGCTGGCCTGCAATCCGGACATGTCGGTGGCGATGCCGGTGAACGTCACCGGCGACCCGCCCTTGAGATCGATCGGCAGATCGACGGCGATGGTCCTGGTCGGCCACGTGTCGGAAAGCGTGTTGCGATGCAGCGACTCCGCGTACTGCTGGCGGTACTCGACGTCGCCGGTGGGCGTGGTGCGCGTGCCCCTGACGTCGAGCTGCAGGTTGATGTCGATGACTTCGTCGGTCGCGGTGATGGTCGCGTTCACACGCTCGCTGGCGTAGACGTCCGTGGTGCGGTCGAGCGCGACGGAGACCGTCGGCGGCTGGTTCGGCTTCACGGTCAGCGCCAGCTCGACTTTGTCGCTCTCGTTGACCGAGAGGTCGAACGCTTTCGCGCGGAATACGAGCGGCAGGCCGGCTTCCGGAGCATCCGGCGCGACGAACTCGTATGCGAACGGCGCTGTCTTATACGACTTGATGAACGTCTCCACGCCGTTCTCGACGCGGAAGAAGTCGACGTAGTCGACGTCGACCGCGGGAGTTCCGTCGGCGGTGCCGTTGCGGACGTCGGGCGTGAGTCGGTAGGTCAGACCGGAGACGAGCGGCTTGCCGTCCGGAACCGGCGACTCGAGGATCACGAACGGTTTGATGGTGTCGTACGACGCCATGTAGTAGGTCTGTTCGGGGACGATGTTCCCCTGCAGATCCTTCACGCCGGAGAAGCGGATCCGATAGAACGAGTTCGCCTCCGTGACCTTCGACGGTGCGAAGAAGAGCGAGATGCCGGTGAACGGATCGATGTACGCGTTGCCGTTGATGGTCTCGACGACGGCCGCGGTCTCTCCCGGTCCGGACATGCGCGCGAGCTGGAACACGCCGTTGCCATTCGGCGCGAACGGCGCCGGATCGAGCGGCTCGTTGAAGCGGAACTCGTACGTGATCTGCTCGGGAATCGGAGTGCCCGCCTTCGGCACGGTCGAGATCACGCGCGGCTCGATGTAGTCGGCGGTGGTGAACGTCAGACCGCGATTCGTGCCGAGCGTGTGGCCGGTCAGATCGCGGACGTTCTGCGAGACCGTGAGTCGATAAAGCGTGTTGCTCTTGAGCGGGAACTGCTGTCCCGCGGGCGGTGCCGGCGGCACCATCGTGACCACGAACGTTCCATTCGCGCCATCGGCCCAGCTGAACGATGCGTCGACGCGCGCTGTGCCGTCGGCGGCCTGCAGCACGAAGTGATTGTTATGAATCGTGCTGGTGTTGAGCTTCTCACTGAACACGAACTTCAGATGCGAATCGGGCGGCACGGCGCCCGCGCCCTGCGCGGGCGCGATGTCGAGGAGAAGCGGCGGCGTCGCATCGAGCGTGACGGTCGGCACCGGATAGTCATCTCTCCCCGCCCACTGCGCGCCGAGCGCGAAGCCCTGCACCGCACCGAGCGTGATGCCGTCCGGACCGTAGTACAGCAGCTCGATGCCGCTCGGAGCGGCCACGCCCGCGAACGTGAACGAGCCCTGGTCGTCGGTCGTGCCGGTGAGCTGGCCGCCGGAGAACTTGATCACCACCGGCGTGCCAATCGACGGGCCGCCTGTTTCGGCGAGCACCTTGCCGGTCAGCGTCGCACGCGAACCCACTTCGATGGTCACCGAACCGAGCACGGACGTCCGCTCGATGGCAAGGCTGCCGCTGCCCGACGAGCCGTCGAGCGTGACGGCGGACACTCCATAGCTGCGGCCGAGCGGCAGACCGGTCACGAAGACGCGGCCGGCCGAGTCGGAGTAGAAGGTGCGCGTGTCGTAGCGGCTGACGTTGATGGTCAGACGGGCGTCGGCCACCGGAGCGCCGAGGCGGCGCACCAGCACTTCACCCGAACCGTAAGCCGGATACACGAGCGAGATCGGATGCGCGGCGTCGCCGGCCGGGAACTTGCCGCCGAGATCGAGCGTGCGCCGGTCGCCGCCCAGTTCCTGGATGTGAATGTTGTACGGCTCATTGAGGAACAGCTGCGACATCACGATCGGGTTGCCCTGCAGCGCGCGGAAGAACTCGTTGTTGCGTTGCTTGACGGTCGCTTCGACCGGACCGCCCAGCACACCTGAGTTCGCGCCGAAGTCGTCCGGGAGGTAAACCGCGACGTGCAGCGTCTCGGTGCGCTCGAGCTCGAGGTTGACCACCGGCTCCGGATCGGCCGCGCTCAGCAGGCCGCTCGCTCTCGCGCGGCGGTTGCTGGTGGTGTCCTTCGCGTCCAGCGTGAACAGCCCTTCGCGTACGCCTTCGAAGAGGTACTCACCGAGCTCGTTGGTCGTGAAGCGCGTCGCGAATCCTTCGGCCATCGTGATCGTGACGTGCGATCCCTGCACGGGCTGATTGGCGGGCGTCGATTCCGGATCGGTGAGGCGGCCGGTGACCTGGCCGCTGAACGTCAGCATGACCCGCGCTTCGCTGACGGTGTCGATGTTGACGATGATGTTGTCCGGCGCACGTCCCGACTTGCCGAGCGCTTTGGAGTACGCGGCAACGACGTACGTTCCGACCGGCAGCTGTTCGAAGCGAACCGTTCCATCGGGACCTGTCGACGCGAGGTCGAACAGTCCGCCGCGGAACAGCTGCACCTCCGCGCCCTCGACCGGGGCATTGTTCTGATTCGGGTTGGTGACCTTCGCCAGGATGGCGCCCGTGCCGCCGCCACCGACGGCGATATACGGCGTGAGCAACTCGCCTTCGCGAACGAGCGTCGCGGTCCAGTCGCCGCGCAGATCGGGATTGTCGGGCGACCAGGCGGTCGCGCGCAGGCGGCCGACGAAGACGTTGTCGATGGCGAAGCGTCCGCCGAGATCGGCGGACAGCGGCTGCACGCCCGTGCCGATGTCGCGGCGCGGGAAGTCGAGCTCGCGCATCCAGAAGCGCGCCATCGGCACCGGCGCGTTGTCGCTCAGGTCGGACGGCGTGTCGTCCGGCACGTTGTTCGATGCATTGAGCGGGTCGTAGACCTTGTACGCCGCGTAGACGATCTTTCCTTCGATCTGTCCGCGCTCGAGCAGCCTCAGTGAGGTGTTGACCAATCCGCCGTTGCTGGGAATGGAACCCCACACTTCGGCGGTGCGGTAGATGCCCGCCTGCGTCGATTCCGCGACCAGGCGGAAGCGCACGTTCGGCGCGACGTTCCGGAACTCGAACCTGCCGTCGAGGCCCGTGACGACCAGTCCCTGATCCTGATGCCCGTCCTCCATGCGCACCGTCGCGCCGGGAACGGGCGTGGCGCCGTCGATCGCGTACACCACTCCTCGGATGTGTCCGAGGTTGCTGAGGAACAGCGTGTGACTTCCGAGGTCGGCGTCGAATGCCAGCCGGCCATTGGCCGAGGAATGTCCGAGCGGATGCTCGCTGGTGACGACGTAGTCCTTGAAGGCCGGGATCTTCGTGAAGATCGCCTCGCCCGGCAGTCCGTTCTGGTTGGTCGTGCCGGAGAGCGTCTTCGGCTCGGTGGTGAGCGTGGCGGAGTTGAAGACGCTGTAGGTCAGCGAGACGTCGGTGATCAGCGGCGTGAGAATCGGCTCGCCGCCATCGCTCGGAATCGAGATGCCTTTGACGTTCGCGCGCACTTCTCCTTCGCCGGGGAAGCGCAGCGAAACGCTGACGATCTGCCCGTCGAACGCGACGCGCACCGGAGGCGAGATCGCTTCCTGATCGCCGAAGTCGGAATGAGGCGTGCCGGTGCGGACCGTGACTTCGCCGCCGACGTCGACATTGCCGAGCTCATAGACGCCGCCGCCGACCTCGTGCATCAGGTAGTAGCCGCCGCCCGCCTTCATCAGCATCTCGCAGCTGGTGGCGGGAAGACCGCGCGCGTCGAAGAGCTTCGCGCGGACCGTGGCCTTGCCGAGACCGCGCAGCAGGATGGCCACGTGATTCGGACCAGCCACGGTCAGTGTGCCCAGCGGGACGCGCTCCGTGCGGCGCGTGGCAGGATCGTGCGCGCCGATGTTCCGGCCCCCCGGCGTCAGCGGTACGTCGGGAATGACGAACTGCCCGTTCTCGTCCGCGGTGACGATGCGCATGTTGTCGATCTTCACCAGCGCGCCGGGGACTCGCTCGTACTTGTCCGCGTTGCCGGGGAAGAGCGGGTTTTCGCGCAGCACTTCGCCCGTGACCGTGGCCAACTGCTCGTCCGGCTGCACGTTCAGGATCAGATCGACCTGGCGGACTTCATCGCCCTTGAGATCGAAGTCCGTGTTCGCGCTCTGCCGTGAGACCGACCATTCCGCGGCCACGACGCTGATGAATCCGGCCGGCACCTTCTCGGCGTCGTAGCGGCCCTCGACGTCGGTGGTCAGGACCTGCAGCGGATAGCCGTTGTTGAAGATGCCCACCGACGCGCCGGAGATCGGATCGCCGTTGTCGGAGCGGCGGATGGTTCCGTGCACGCGTCCGTTCTTCGGAGTGGGCTGGCGATAGATGGAGATGTCCTGCTGCTCGATCTCGCCCGGCGTGGCGATCTCGCCCGCCGCGTAGCCGATGTTGCCGCTGCCGTCGGTGGCGGTGAACGCCAGCGGTCCGACGGGCAGGTCTTCGACGCGATAGAAGCCGTTCGCGTCCGTCGTCGCCGAGCGCACGCCTTCGAAGGCGGTGCTGCCGACGGTGACGCTCACGTTTTTCGCGATCTCACCGTTGTCGTAGCGCACCGTGCCTTCGGCGCTGCCGCGGCCGAGCAGCTGCAGACTGACGGGATGCACGCGGCGCGGCAGACGCACCGCTCCCTCGACGTACGTGTACTTCGTCAGATTGTCCGCGTTGCCCCAGAGGCGGTACTCGCCCGAGTAGCCCGATTCCAGATCGCGGCGTACGTACTCGAAGAGGTACGCGCCGTCGGCACGCGTATTCACGATCTGCGGCGGCTCCACGAACGGATTCACCGGGATGCGGCGCCTCGGATTTTCGAACTCTTCGAAGATCGCGTTGCGCGTGAACGGATTGGGCGTGCCGGCGAAGAGAATGACCTCGTGATCGGCCAGCGGCGTGAGGTCGCCGCGGGTGAAGCGTCCGTAAATGATGCCGGCCGGACGGTCGTTGTCGATCTTCGGCACGAACTGTCCGGGGAACGAGACGGGCAGCGTGGTGCGCGGATCGACGAGCGGATCGACGTCGATCGTGTAGTCCGCATTCGTGGTCAGCACGTGATCGAACGTCAGATCGATGACGCGCCTGGTTTCCTGCAGCGCCGCGCCCGAGATCGGCCGCGGCTGGTCCATCCACTCCACGCCGTCTTTGTTGAAGTCGATCTCGCCATGGAACTTCTCGCGCAGGTTTGCGGCCGGCACTCCGCCGTCGACCGGACGATTGAAGAGCACGGAGACCTTGTGCCCGTGCTCGTCGAGATAGAGATCCTGGCGCATGCCCACCACGCGCAACGGCGCGAGCGGCACGACGCTGGACTGT
>CAMPKJ010000265.1 GCA_946887105.1 uncultured Acidobacteriota bacterium
CGCGCGGCGGCGACTTCGAATTCGTCGACGAGATCTTCGGCGGCTCGATCCCGCGGCAGTACATCCCGGCCGTGGAGAAGGGCATCCAGGACGCACGCGTGAAAGGCTTCCTGGCGGGCTTTCCGGTGGTCGACTTCCGCGTGCGCCTGAAGGACGGGCAGTACCACGACGTCGACTCCTCGGAAATGGCGTTCAAGATCGCCGGCTCGCTGGCGTTCCAGCAGGGGATGGAGCTGGCGCGTCCGACGCTGCTCGAGCCGATCATGCACGTCGACATCTCCGCGCCGTCCGAATACATCGGCGACATCATGGGCGATCTCAACTCACGCCGCGGCCGCGTGGAAGGTGTCGACGCGGAAGACGACGCACAGGTCGTCCACGCCCGCGCGCCGCTCAGCGAAATGCTGACCTACGGCTCCACGCTCCGCTCGCTGACGCAAGGCCGCGGCAGCTTCCACATGGAGTACTCGCACTACGAAGAAGTGCCGAAGCAACTCCAGGAAAAGATCGTGGCGGAGTCGAAGAAGGCGAAGGAAGCGCAGGCGGCGGCGCACTGACGTTCGCCGCCTGTTGTCGGTTGTCGGTTGTCTGTGCAGTGTCGCCTGAGCGACGACTCACAGATCACTGACAACCGACAACTGACAACACGATTCACAGCTGCGCTTTGATGTGCGCCACATCCTGCTGCGCGTCGTCGGCCGCGGTCACGATGTAGGTCTTCTGCCGGTTGTTCGGCGCGATGACGCGGACGGTGTAGCTGCCGGGTTGCGGGAAGTCGTAGATCTCGTTTTCGGTGTCGAACTGTCTGGCCTGGCCGACCAGGGTGTCATTGACGTAGACCATCGACTCGGGCGGCGTGACCTCGAGGAGCATGCCGCGGCGCGCCCAGATGCGCACGGTCGTCTCGACGCCCCCTGGACCGCCGCTGATGACCGCACGCGCGCTGCCTTTGACCGGCTCGTTCGCGGACGGCGTGGCGTCGTCGCCGTTGCCGTGCATCACCAGCGATGCGCCGGGCTCCGGTTCGCCGGGCGGCGCAGGCGTCGCGGCGCGCTCCAGGCGGCGCGGTTTCACGTGAGCGGTCAGCGTTCCGTCATCGCGAAAGCGAAGGCCGGTGTAGACCGCCAGCGCGGCCATGGTCACCAGGACCACGCCGATTACGATCGGCACCCAGCGCGGCATGGCCGGCCCGGAGACCGGCTCGCCGGCTTGCTCCGATTCAGCGGTTGGTCGTTCCGTCATCGGTTTCCGCCGCCGTCTCGGCAGGTGTCTCGACCTGCGTGCTCTCGTCGACCACGGCCGGTCCTTCATCCGTGATCAGCGTTTCGTCGTCGTCGTCCAGCCGTTCGTATTCGCGGTCGCGCTCGCGCAGAAGTTCCTGCGCGCGCGTTTCATGCTCGCTCGGCACGTAGACCCGGATCTCGCCCATCGCGCCGAAGTTGATCGGCTCCATCTTGAACTTCACGTTCTCGATCTGCGCCGGAATCCCGGCTGCATCGAGAAAGCCGGACAGGAGCGCCGCCTCGTCTTCCGTGCCCATGCTGGCAATCTCGACCCAGGTCGTGCCGTCGTCGGCGGTGATGGTATTTACGTCTCCGGGGATGTCCTGTCTCGACTCAGCCATTCGATGACTCCTCACGTCATGAGAGTGATGCGGCCGCGATCGGCCGTCATACTGCCCACCTTTGCATAGAACAGACCGCCTCGGCGGAAATGCTCCTCGAGCGCGGCCGCGCGGCCGGGCGCAATGGCAATCAGCAGGCCTCCCGATGTCTGTGCATCGCACATCAATGTGAGCTCCGATTCGGGCGCGGACAAGCGGACGCGGTCACGGAAGCTGGTGACGTTGCGCATCGTCCCCTCCGGCCGGAATCCGCGTGCGAGCTCTTCGCGCGCGCCCGCGAGCAGTGGGACGGCGGACGCGTGAATTTCCGCGCCGAGACCCGCTCCGTCGCACATCTCCAGCAGATGCCCGATCAGTCCGTAGCCGGTGACGTCCGTCGCCGCGCTGGCGCCGGCTTCGACCATTGCCGTTGCCGCGTCGCGATTCAGCGTCGTCATCCAGCGGATGGCTTCATCGAGCGGCGGCGGCGTATGGAAAAACTTCTTCGCGCGATGCGCGCTGACGAGGATGCCGTTGCCGATCGGCTTGGTGAGATAGAGGACGTCGCCGGCGCGCGCGGTGGAGTTGCGCACCAGCTTGTCGACCGACACGATGCCCGTCACGACCAGTCCGTACTTCGGAACGTCGTCGATGATCGTGTGTCCGCCGCCGACGCTGAAACCTGCTTCCGCTGCCTTGTCGGCGCCGCCGCGCAGGATCATTTCGAGAACATCCAGCGGCAGTTTGTCGGTCGGAAAACCGGCGATTGCCAATCCGAGGATCGGTGTCGCGCCCATGGCGTAGATGTCGGAGATCGCGTTCGTGGCCGCGATCTGTCCGAAGAGATACGGATCGTCGACGATGGGGGTGAAGAAATCGACCGTCTGCGCGATGGCCGTGTCGCCGGCAATGCGCAGCACGGCCGCATCGTCGGCCGTGCTCGTTCCGACGAGAAGATCCCTGGCCCCTTCAGTGGAGGGGAGTCGGGAAAGGATCGCGCGCAGGTCATCCTGACCCAGCTTGCAGGCTCAACCGCCGGTGGTCGCGAACGAGGACAACGGCGGATGGCGACGGAGCTTGTGCTTCACGGAGGGGATGGTAAGTCGCAACGTCTCAAAGTCGCAAAGTCTCAAAGAAGAGGCTCGCGCCGCGCGTCTCCCTTTGCGACTTTGAGACTTTGAGACTGTAAGACTCAGCTCACGCCCGGCTCCTCACCAAGCACCGCAACGCGCGCACTCTCGACGGCCTCCAGCACTTCCTGGTACAGCTCGAACTGCATGGTGGAGCTGAGCGTGGCGCCGCGGTTGATGATCTCCGCGATCTGTGCGGCGTAGTGCGATGCGACGGGGAGGCGCTCGCCGCTCTGCTGGATCTGGCGGAAGCCGGCGATCAGTTCTTCTTCGAGCTGCACGCGCAGTGCGCCGCTTTCCAGATCGCGCTCGAGATTCTCGTAGTCGACGTTCATCGCACTACATAGCTGGCCGTGGCATTGACGCCGTCGTGTTTGACGGTCGCGTCGATGCCGCGCTTCTTCAGGAAGGCGCCGTATGCGGCGGCGAATGTCGCCGCGCGTTCGGGCGACTCCCAGGTGGTCTGCGCCTGCACTTTTCCATCGCGATAGACGACTACGCGATCGTTCACCCAGCCGCGCGCGGCATCGGCGCCGACGAGAAAACGCCAGTGGAACTCGCCCATGTGCTCGGCCGAGATCGCGCCGGCGGGCGTGGTGGGATCGAACGGCTGCGGCTTGAACGCGCGCGCGAAGTATTCGTCGGGATGCAGCACTTCGCGCGTGGTGCGCGGCGGATTGGCGTGGATGCGGTCGAGCTCTTCCCATCCGCCGCGGCGATAGGCGGCCACGACGAACTTCAGCCCTTCGAGATACGGGAACTTCAGCATCTCGGCGAAGTACTTCGGCGTCGACGGATCGATCATCTGCTCGGCCTGCGCGGCGGAGGTGATCAGTCCGAGCATGGCGTCGTCCTCGACCACTTCGCTGAAATCGAGACCGCTCTTGCCGAGGATGTGCGCGACCATCACCAGCACGGCCTCGCCTTCGAGGACGGCGTGATAGGCGAGATTGGCGTCGGTATCGCGCATGAGCGCCTTCTCTTTGGCGCCGAGCGCGAAGTGCTGATCCTGCAGCGCGTGCATCAGCTCGTGCACGGTGACCATCTCTTCGAGTGTCTCCGGATCGGCGAGCTTCGCTGCCTGCTCGGGAAGGTTCGGCAGTTGTTTGATCGAGTAGTAGGTGTGCGACTGCGCGTCGTAGAACGCCAGCACCTGCGATTCGTAGAGCGCGAGCAGCTTCGGCACGAGCTCCTTGCCGGCGTTCGCGTTCGGGACGTCGACGAGCTGCAGCGCGCGCAGCAGCGTGCCCCAGTCATCGAGCGAGTAGGGAGTCGATTTCACCATCTGCTCGCGGAGGTGTTTGGAGAGGTCGGCGCGGTCGATGGAGACGTTCTTCACGTCGTGCAGAAACTCTTTGCCGCGGATCTTCTCCACCGCGTCCATGTGCGGCGCCAGCGGCGACGCCTGCGTGCGGCAGGAGACCAGCAGGAAAATGAGAAGGAGCCGGGCGGCCCGGGCCGTGGTCATGCGCTGACCAACGGTCCGTTTGCGTGACCCATTCCGTTCACTTAGAATGCGCGGCAATTCAGCCCATGGAGCGCGGCGACACCGAGCGAATCGAGATCACGATCAGTAGCCGCTTCGAGAACATCGAACTGGTTCAGGTGATCGCGGAGCACCTCTGCGAGAACGCAGGTGTCGACGAGGACGGGTCTCACTGGATCGGCATGGCAGTCCGCGAAGCGGTTGCCAATGCCATCAAACACGGCAATAAACTCGATGTTCACAAGAAGGTGAACGCCACCTTCGAGCTTCAGGGATTCGAGCTGGAGATCACGATCTCGGACCAGGGTCAGGGGTTCGACCCCGAGAAAGTGAGCGATCCGCTCAATCCGCAGAATTTGATGAAGACGAGCGGCCGCGGGATCTTTTACATGAAGACCTTCATGGACCAGGTCAGCTACTCGTTCCGGCCCGGCGGCGGAACGTCGCTGGTCATGACGAAAAACCTGGCCAAAGGCAGCGGCATCGCAAGCACGAAAGCCTGATTCGCAAAAGGAGAAACGAGAAATGAAAGCCACTTCCCAGACCGTCGACGGAGTCGAGATCATCAGCCTGCAGGGAAAGATCACGATCGGCTCGGGCGACACGCAGCTGCGCGAGGTGATCACCAACGCCGTCAACGCGGGCAAGAACAAAATCCTGCTCGACCTGTCCGGCGTGACGACCATCGACTCATCCGGTATCGGCGAGCTGGTCGGGTCGTACACCACCGCCACCAACCGCGGCGGCAAGCTCAAGCTGCTGCACCTGCCCGCCAAGCTCAACGAGCTGCTGCACGTCACGCAGCTCATCACCGTGTTCGAGGTCTACGAGAACCAGCAGGAAGCGATCGCTTCGTTCTAGGGCGAGCACCCTCATCCGCCCTTCGGGCACCTTCTCCCCTCGCCAGAGGGGAGAAGGCATATCTCTTTTGATTCCTATCCTCGGCCGCGACGGCGGGCCGGCGTCCGCTGATCCGGCCCATCGCCGAACATGCCGCGCGTGCGCCCGGTCCAGCGCATCGGTACGGCGTTCGTGTAGACGACCTCGTTCCGCTCCAGCCACAGCGGGAAGAGCTCGTCCGCGCGCTTCGAGTCCGCCACGGCCACTTCCTTGATCCCGATCAGCTCGCGGAACGGTTCCGGATCGCCGAGGAAGTTCAGCTTCAGACGGAAGCCGGCCGGGGCGTTTTGCGCGTTCGGATCGACCGTCCGCGGCGGAGCGACATACAGCAGCCGCGCCATTGCGCTGAACGATTTCTTCTCCCCCGGCCCAATCAGGATCAGCCGCGGCAGCAGCGTGTTCCCCGGCACTTCCGAACCGATACTGACCGTGAACATGCGCGTGTCGGCGTCGTAGCTCGTCTCCGGGATCAGCTCGGCGACCGCGATCGGCGTCTCGCGCTGATTGGTGATCTCGTACGTGATCGGGATCTGCGCGCCGGGCGCGACGTGCTCGGCGGAGACCTGCGCATCGACGCGCACCAGGTTCTCGGTGCCGACGATGCGTCGCGGCTCGGCCATGTCGACGGTGCCGGTCGAGGCGCAACCGGCCAGGAGGAGAAGCAGAAGGGCACTGCTGGAGTTGCCGCGTTTCACGGGACGTTCCTCCTCGTTTGGAAAAGGAACGTCACCGGCATCGGCGAATATTCACATCGATCCGCGCTGGTCGGCAGCCACGAATCCGTTCGAGCTGCGGCGCGTGGAGAAGCGCACGGGCACGGCGTTGAGAAAGATCGTGTCATTCGCTTCGAACCACTTATCGAACAGCTCGTCGGGAAGGATCTGCGAGGCGCTGATCTTCGCGAACGGCGCGAGGTCGCGCAGGATCGAAACCTTGACCTGTACATAGCGCGGCCCGGCCTGCGGCGAGCGTGTGGCCGTCGCGCCGAGCATCGGCGTCGCGCCGGTCCGGAAGACTTTCTTCTCGCCGGGCGCGACGGTCACCACGTGCGGCATTTTTCCGTCCTGCGGAACCTCCGAGCCGATCGACAACGTGATCGTGCGCGTGTCCTGATCGTACGTCGCGTCCGCGACTTTGTCGGCCACGGCCACGGGAGACTTGCTGAAGTTCTGAATCTGCCAGGCAACGCCGATCGGGGTTCCGGGCGAGACGGTGTCCTGGACGAGCTGGGCATCGATCCGAACATCGCCTTCGCGCCCGACGGTACGGCGCGGATCGTCCATGTCGATGGTGTCGGCAATCGCCGCCGCGGCATGGAGAAGAACGATGGCTGCGAGGAGTGAGTAGAAGAGTTTCGACGGTTTCACGGTCGCTCCCGGTCCTTTCAATGAGGTCTCTGCTGCGACCTCGGCGCCGGTTGGCGTCGTGTCGCCGATTTCCTCACTGAGCCGGAAACGTGCCAGTTATTTGATGTACGTGATTTGCGTCACACGGAAGTCGCCACGAGCGCGAAAGAGCGCGCTCAGTCGATCTTCAGCACCGCCAGAAACGCCTCCTGCGGGATCTCCACCTTCCCAACCCGCTTCATCCGTTTCTTCCCTTCTTTCTGCTTCTCGAGGAGCTTGCGCTTGCGGCTGATGTCGCCGCCGTAGCACTT
>CAMPKJ010000266.1 GCA_946887105.1 uncultured Acidobacteriota bacterium
CCCTGGCGCTGCTGATCGGGAGAGTGTGGGACGAAGCGCGCACCCGCGCCGCCGCGATCGTGCTGGTGTTTCTCGGCGCAGTGTTTCTGGTCGGGTCGTTCTTCGCGCATCGCACCACGCTCAAGCCGGAGATGATGGCCATCGCGGACGAGTCGGCGCTCGCATTCGGCGCCGTGTTCACGATCGCGGGCCTCATCGCAATCTTCGCGAAACGCCGCGAAGTGGTGCTGATCGCGTTGACGTTGCCGGCGTTTGCGCTGCCGCTGCTCGCGACTCCGATGCTGCACGCGATCGCGGAACGCCGCTCCACCAAGTCGTTCATCGCCGAACTGCAGCCGCACCTCACGCCGCAAACGCAGATCATCGGCGTCGAAGCCTTCACCGGCTCGATGCTGTTCTATCTGCGGCGGCCGATGACCGTGGTCACCGAAGATGCGAGCGAGCTGACCAGCAACTATCTGATGCGCCGCTACGAACGCTTCGCGAACCATCCCGCCTCGCCGCTGAAGCCGCTGTCGTACTTCGAGCGTTCGCTGGCCGCGACGAACCCGCGCGTGTACATCGTGAGGCTGAAGGACGCACGCTGGCGTCAGCCGCTGGAGGCGCAAGGCTGGAAGCCGATCGCCGAAGGCGTGCATCACATCGCGTACGCGCGGTAGGGAACGACGAGAGGCCTCCGGTCGTATCCCCTACAATGCCGCCCGCGTGTGCGGCATCTACGGCATGGTCGGCGCGGGAGCGCTGCGATATCCCTCGGTCCTGGAGATGATGGGGGAGGCGCTGCAGCATCGCGGGCCGGATGGGCATGCCACCTTCACGGGCACCGCGGCGCGCATCGGCACCGAGCGGCTGCGCATCATCGATCTGCACGAGCGCGCCGATCAGCCCTTTGCCTCGCCCGACGATCTGGTGTGGCTGGAGGCGAACGGCGAGATCTACAACGCCGCTTCGATCCGCGCGCGCTTTCCTGACTATCCGTATCGCTCGCACTCTGACGTCGAGACCATCCTGCCGCTGTACCTCGCGGAGGGCGCGGCGGCGGTCGCGCAGCTCGACGGCATGTTCGGTCTGGCGATCTGGGATCACCGCACGAAGACCTTGCTGCTCGCGCGCGATCGCGCCGGCGAGAAGCCGCTGTTCTACGCGAACGTGCACGGCGAAGTGCTGTTCGCGTCCGAGCTGCAATGCCTGCTGCGCCATCCCGATGTCTCCCACGAGCTCGACCGCGAGGCCATCGCCGACTATCTGGCCCTCGGCTACATTCCGGAGCCACGCACGGCGTTCCACGCCATCCGGCGCGTGCCGGCGGGCGCGTACATGCTGTTCCGCGGCGATCGCGAGGAGACCATCCGCTACTGGGATCCCACGCGCTTCACGCCGCATGCGATCGATGCGCGCGAAGCAATCGCCGAAACGCAGCGGCTGATCGAAGCCGCGGTCACGAAGCAGGTGATGTCGGACGTGCCGGTGGGCGTGTTCGTCAGCGGCGGACTCGACTCATCGATCCTGGCGACGCTGGCGTCCGACGCGATCGGCGTGGACAAGGTGCATACGTTCTCCGCGCAGTTCGCCGAGGCCTCGTATGACGAGAGTGGGGACGCGGCGGTGCTGGCGCGGCGGATGCGCACGAAGCACGTGCCGGTGCGCACGGACGAGGAAACGCTGCGCGACGCGCTGCGCAATGTCACCGAGCGCGTGGCCGAACCGCTCGCCGATCCGGCCATTCTGCCGACCTTCCTGCTCGCGCGTGCGGCTCGCGAGCACGTGAAAGTGATCCTCAGCGGCGAAGGCGCGGACGAGTTGTTCGGCGGCTATCCGACCTATGTCGGTCACAAGCTCGCGCCGAAGTACGAGGCGCTGCCGCTGTTCCTGCGGAAAGGCGTAGGCAAGCTCGCCTTTGCGCTGCCGGCCTCGCGGAAGAAGGTCACGTTCGAATATCTGCTCAAGCGTTTCGTGCGCGATGCCGCACGGCCGTGGAGCGAGCGTCACCTGCGCTGGTTCGGCTCGGGACTGACCGAGCGCGTGCCGGATCTCGATGCGCCGGGCACCGATCCGCTGGCCGGCGCGATGCTGCTCGACTACAGGAGCTACCTGCGCGACAACCTGCTCGTGAAAGTGGATCGCGCCACGATGCTCTCGTCGGTCGAAGCGCGCGCTCCGTTTCTCGATCGCGACGTCACCGCGTTCGCGCTCTCGCTGCCGTCGGAGCTGCGCGTGCACGCATTGACGACGAAGTGGGTGCTGAAGAAAGCCGCGGAGAAATGGTTGCCGCACGATGTGATCTACCGGCGGAAGCGCGGCCTGAGCGTGCCCATCGCGGGATGGATCAACCGCGGCCTGCGCACGGAGGTCGATCGCTTGCTCGATCCCGCACGTCTGCGCGGCCGCGGACTGGTCGACGAACCGCGCGTGACGGCGTTGCTCGCGGAGCATCGCGCCGGCCGTGCCAATCACGCCAAGGCTCTTTGGACCGTGGTCATGCTGGAGTATTGGCTGGAGCGATGGGTGGATCGCCGCGATCAGGCGTAATCTAGTGTCTTCCTTCCGTAAGGAGGCACAGATGATCCAGCAGCTCGATGCCTTCGTGCTCATGCCGTACGGGTCGAACGGCGAATACACCGACGGGGTGAAGGAATCGAACTTCGTCTTCACCGAGATCATCGCCCCGGCGGTCGTGCAGGCCGCCCGCCAGATCGAGACGCAGAACGCCGCCGATGGAGATGCCGAGCCCGTCAAATACCGGATCCATCGCGAAGTCGATCACCCGCATGCCGGCTCGATCACGTCGTCACTCCTGCGCAGCCTGGCCGGTGCGGACGTCGTGATTGCCGACATCACCGGACGCAACGCCAACGTGTTTCTGGAACTGGGGATTCGCTACGCATTGCGCAGCAAGGTCACCATCCTCCTGGCGCAGGCTGGAACGCAGGTGCCGTTCGACATCAAGGTCTATCGCTACATCGAATACGAACGCTTCGATCCGCGCACCGCGCGCGACCGCATCGCGGAGATGATCTGCGAAGGGATCTCGGACAAAGTCCGCTCCGACAGCATCGTCTTCGACGTGTTTTCTTCGATGAGCGTGGCCATTCCGGGCATCGTGAACAGCTTCGGAGTGGAGGCCCAGCCGAGCGACGAGACCATGTCCTGGGGCGAATACATGACCCACATCGAGGACCATGGGCGATACCTGTCGGACGCCTCGCACGACCACCGCTACCATCCGGCGGCGATCATCGGCATCAGCAATGGTGGCGCGGCCGCGGCGGATCTGATCGCCAGGAGCGTGTTTGCCACGAGCGACGTCCCGGTGCTGACGCTTTGGGCGAAGCGCACCGAGGTGACGCACTTCTTCGACAACCCATTCAATGACGCGATGGTCGAAGGGATCGCGAAGGTGGGACGCCGCGGGGCGGACGGTACGCAGGAGTTACTGCTCATCGACGATCACATGGGCACCGGCGCGACCGCGCGCCAGGCCGTGACGTATCTCCGGGCCCGGCTCGGCGATGCCATTCGCGTGACGTTCATTCCGATCATCTCCGCGCGCCGGGAAAGCATCGCCGTGGTGGAGGATCTGCTGCCGTACAGCCGCGTGAACGATGCCGGGAAGCACATTTTTCTGGTCACCAAAGACCAGTTCATGGACCTCCTCGGCACGAAGGCGCAGTACTTCCCGTATCTGCGGAAGCAGGTCTATCACTGAGGCGCTATTCGAACAGCACCGACACCCAGCGCACGCCCCATTGATCGCCGCGCGGCACCATCGAAATCCAGTACAGCGACTGGTGCTCGTTGCCGAGCGAGACGCGCGCGAGCACGCCCGCTTCTTTCGCGTTGTACGGATGCAGCAGCGGCGCGGAGAGCTCGACCAGCATGGCGTCGGAGTGCTGGTCGATGTCGCGGACGTCGATCGGGACCCACGCGCACGAGCCGCGCCCCAGCTCGATCGGGATGGCGCGGTTCGTCACGGCCGCGGCCGCGCGCCGTTTGGCTCCGCGCGGCGTGGTCGATCCGGCCAGTGCGGCCAGGTTCTTCGCGGTGACCAGCGGCTGGGTCACCTTCACGATCGTGGTGCGCCCGGTGGCGAGGGCGTCCATCTTCAAGCGCGCGCAGAGCGCCTCGACGACGCGGGCGGGGAGCACGTCCCACTGCGGCGCAGCGACGGGAGGTTGATTGGACGCGCAGGCAGTCAGGAGCAGCGCACAGAGAACGATGCGCCGGCTCAAAACACGATCCTCAACTGCGGCGTCGCCTTCGCTTCGAAGAACGACCGGATCTCGCTGGCCGGTTTGCGCGACACCAGTTCGCGCGGCGACTCCTCGTACCAGTCGGCGGGGAAGTAGCGCGTGTACGTCTCCTGCGTGAAGCGCTTGCAGAGCAGGGCGATGATGCCGACGTCGTGCTCGCTGCGGATCACGCGGCCGGCGGACTGCACCACCCGGGTCATGCCCGGAATCAGGTACGCGAACTCGAAGCCCGCGCCGTACTGCTCGTCGTAATACTCCTTGAGCAGTTCCTGCTCGAAGCTCACCTGCGGCAGCGCGGGACCGATCACCATCACGCCCGACAGCATATCGCCCTGGTAGTCCACTCCCTCCGCGTACATGCCGCCGGAGACCGCGAGAATCAGGTTTCCGCGCTTCGGACGGTCGCGCAGGATGTCCAGGATGGCGTTGCGCTCGTAGTCGGTCATGTCGTTGCGTTGCACCATCACGCGTTTCTGGATCGGCGGCATGCGCTCCGCGATCTCGCGCAGGAAGGCGTAGCTCGGGAAGAGCGCCAGGAAGTTGCCGTCCCCCGCGTCCGCGATCTCGGCGACGTTCTCCGCGATGCGCACGTAATGATCGGCGCGGCGCTTGTACGTGGTGTCCACTTCCGGCACGACCACGATCTTGCGGTTGCTCCGCGGGAACGGCGACGGCAGCGAGAGCTCGGCGGTGCGATCGCCGGGAAATCCGAGCGTCTTGCGATAGAACTCGAACGGCTCGAGCGTCGCGGACAGCGCCACCGTGGCGTGCGCGGAATCGAAAATCTCGCCGAGGAACTTCGACGGATCCTTGCAGAACACCTTCAGGCGGATGCCGTCGCTGGTGCGCTCCACGACGTGCGCGAGCGCGTCGCTTTTCTCGCCGAGCATGTTCGTGAACTTCACCAGCTTGAAGTAGAAGTCGATGATCGGGTCTTCTTCATCGGCGATGCGGTTGTCGATCTTCCAGCCGATGTACTCGAGGACGATCCGTTCCCACTCGATGCGCTGTTCGAGGAACAGCTCGCGGTCGGGAGTGCAGAGCGCCTGGCGGATGTCGTCTTCGAGCACCTCCGCGCGCTGATGGAACTCGTCGCGCAGCATGGCCAGCAGCTCTTCCCATCCTTCCACCCAGCAGTTGCGGCTCATGAACTGCTGGCGCACTTCCTCGAACGACTTCTCGTGCAGCTCCGGCGAGTACCAGGAGCGGCCGCGATCGACGAGGTTGTGCGCTTCGTCGACGATCAGCACGCAGTCGCTGTAATCCTTCTCCTGCGAGTAGGTCTTCAGGCCGACGTACGGATCGAAGATGTAGTTGTAGTCGCACACGATCACGTCCGCCTGATCGATCAGCTCCAGCGAAACCTCGAACGGGCAAACCTCGGTCGACTTCGCGAGCTCGAACGTCACATCGGGATCGTAGTAGCTCATCGACGTGACGATGTTCGTCAGCAGGCCGCTCTTCGACATCTTCTCCGAGTACTTCGCCGCGTACGGGCAGAAGTCCTCGTGGCAGATCATCTCCGTGTGCGCGCACATCTTCTGCTTCGCGCGAATGCGCAGCACGCGGAACGACCCGTCGTTGAGCATCTCCAGCGCCTTCACGGCCGCATCCTGCTGGAGCGTTTTCGAGGTCAGGAAAAACAGTTTCTTGCCGAGCTTCAGCGACTGCTTCACCGCCGGATAAAGCACCGCCATGGTCTTGCCGATGCCGGTGGGCGCGGAGATCAGCAGCGCGTCGCGTTGCCAGATGCCGCGCGCCACCGCGGACACGATCTCCTCCTGCCCGTTGCGCATGCCGTCGAACGGAAACTGCAGCGTGTCGGCGAACGCGCGTTTGGCGTGACGCAGGGCGGCCGAGACTTCGAGGTCCTCGACCAGCTTGGCCAGGCTGGCGTGCAGCGCCGACTCCACCTTCTCGCGATCGAACTCCGTGTCGATGACCTTCGCCTCGCCGGAGACCAGATCGATCAGCGCGAGCTGCGGCGCGAACGCAAACCCTTCCAGCTCCGGCTGACTCGACAGGAAGTAGGAATAGAGCAACAGCTGGTAGAGATGCCGCTGCAGTTTCTCCGACCTGTAGAGTGCTTCCAGCTCCAGATCGAAGTGGATCGACTTCACTTCCTCGATCGAAACGCGCTTCGCTTCTCGATCGATCGACAGGCCGTCGATGCGGCCGGTGACGGTGACCGACCATCCGCCCAGTGTCGTGCGATGAACGACATGGACCTCGGCGCGATAGTGCGGATCCTCGTTCGCACGCTGTTCCGCGCGGCGCGTGTGGATGTCCTGCCCGATCCACATCCTGCGGAATCCATCACCACGCTCGACGCCGATGCGGCGGTAGGTCGACTCCTGCACCAGGTCGCCCACGCCGCACACGATCTCCCGCTTCTCATAGTCGACCCGCATTGGTTATGTGAAGTTTAACCGGGAAGGGGACGACCGGAGGCCTCCGGCGGCCGGGCCGCGGGCCCGGACCCGTCGGGGGGGTTAGCCAGCCCCGCACGGTG
>CAMPKJ010000267.1 GCA_946887105.1 uncultured Acidobacteriota bacterium
GAACAGCACGTCGTCCAGTCTCGTTTTTCGTCCCACGCCGTCTTCGGCTTCGACCTGAATGTCGGTCCTGCGCGGAACGCCGTCGGGGGGGTGCGGGATGGTGATGGTGAAGCCGGGCTTGGCGTCGTAGTACCAGCCGTAGCGCGACTGCACGTCGGCGCGCGGAACGCGTGTGGCCTCGAAGCGGTGACGTCCGTCGTCGAGGAGCAGCCAGACGTGGCGGGTGCCGTGTGGGGACAGCATCCAGCCCGTGACGGTCAGCGGACCTTTCACGACGGCGTCCCAGCCCGGTTGCTCGAGCACGCCGAACGTGGTGTTGGTGTGCGTGCTGTCGCCGCGGAAGAATCGCTCCAGCATCGCGCGCGGCATGAGCCCCTGCGGATCGGGGTGCTCGGGCGGCGCGGGCGCGCTCGGGAAGTTGCGCGTGATGGCGAAGACGAAGTCGCCTTCGACTCCGTGATCGAAGCGCTGCAGGAAACGAAGCCGTCCGGCGTCGACCGCGCCGCGAAGAAAGTCGCGCAGCGGCTGCTGATGCTCGGCGGAGAGCCAGTGCGCGTGCGTGACGACCAACTTCGCGCCGTCCCGTTCGGCGATGGCGAGCATCGGCTCGTACTGGCGCTTCTCCCACGCCACGCGCAGGTCGCGGTGCGCGGGCGGCTCGAAGCCGGACGTGCCGTTCAGCAGCGGCACGCGATGGTGCGTCTGCGCGAGCAGGTAGCGGAACGTGTACCACGGCTCGACGGGTAGCTCGACGACCGGTCCGGTTTTTGTCTCCGCGAGCCAGCGCGCCAGCGGCGTCTTCTGCGACAGCGCGTGCTCCCACTGAATGGTCGGTATCACGTCGATGATCATCAGCGTGATCAGGAGCGGCGCGACGAATCGTCTGCGCTGGATGAGCATCCACGCGCCGATCGCCACGAACACAGTCAGCCCGACGTACGCGATCACCGCAAATCGCGGTGCCGCGCGAATGCTCTGGAAGACGCTCACGCGCTTGAAGAGAAACGCGAAGAGAAAGCTGCGGAAGCCGAACGATCCGAGGAAGCCGGCCAGGAACCAGATCGCGGCCATCCATGCTTCGACGGGAAAGCGCGATCGCGCAATCACATCGCGCAGCGTCGACCCGTCGTCGCCACCCATCGTCCGGGGCATGCGCACGGAAAGTCGCATCAGCGTGACGATGATCAGCAGCATCACCGGAACGTCCGGACCACGGATCGCGAGAAGCGGCCGCCCGAATATCGAGATCGCAAACCGCGGCGTCATCAGCGAAAGGACCGAGAGAAGGGCGAGCGCGACGAAGAGAACGTCGAGTGTGCGGAGAAGACGGGGGGACACATTCTTCGCGCCATTTCCCTCGACAGCCGCGCGGGGCGGCCGTGGCGTCAGCACGATCGCCGCGCCTGTCAGGAACAATGCGAACAGCCCCGGAAAAAGCTGATTCTCCGAGTTCTGCCACTCTGTCGCTGCGCCGAGGCGGCCGTAGACCCAACTGCGATTCGTGGTTACGAGCCACGCCCGCCAGCCGGTCGTGTAGACGTCCTCCGCGTAGCGCTTGAAGTTGTACATCTTCGACACCGCGCGATAGGGGAGCAGGAACGGCAGCAGCACCAGTCCGGCGATCGCGAGCGCACCGAGGGCGCGCAGCCAGAACTGGCGATCGCGCTTCGGCGCCGCGGTCAGAAGAAAGAGCACCGTGAACGCGATGGCGGCGGAGACGAACAGCAGGTAGTAGACGTTCGTCAGTCCGTTCATCACGAACGCCGCGGCGAACCATCCCGCGTTGCGCCGCGACGGCTCGCGCCAGTAGGCGATCATCGCCGCGAGGATCAGCGGCAGCCATCCCGAGGCGATGTTCTGCAGATGCGCGAGGTGATCGAACTTGAACGATACGAACGCGAAGAAGATCCCCGCGATCAGCGACGCCGCCACGGACGGCGTCAGCATGCGCGCCAGCACATACGCGCCGTAGCCGGACAGCGCGAAGCTCAGCAGCATGGCGATGTTGTAGATCGCGATCGGAGCGGCGCCCGCGATGTGAAACGGCAGCACGAAGATCGCGATGCCGGTGAGGTGCTCGCTGTACGCGAGCGTCAGCGGTGCCGGGTGATACATCGGCGCGTCGAACAGCGACAGCGGCTGATGCAGCAGCGCGTGACTGGTCCAGTCGAGGATCCACGTCACGAGCAGCGGATCGCCGAGGTCGGAGACGGCGGTGTCGAGACGGATCGCGAGCGGCCACGTGAGGACGATCGCGAGAAGAAGAAAGAAGGCGAAGACGGCGGCGTGTCGCAGGAAAACTCGCGCCGCGCGACGCCGCTCGCTCATGGCTCAGCGGACCATGCGGCTAGCGCGCGGCCGGCACGTAGCGCGTGATCATGTCCACGATCTTGTCGCGCGTGAGCGGCTTGCGCATCCAGGCATTGGCGCCCGAGCTCGGGAACATCTCCTCCAGAGAACGCTCCGGAAGATCGGAGATCAGCACGATGGGGATGTCTTTCTTGTTCGACTGCGACTTGAGCACTTCGCTCAGGCGATTGCCTTTGATGCTGGGCAGGTTGACGTCGAGAAAGATGATGTCCGGCGTGTTGCTGGCCAGGACGTGATTGAACTCGATCCAACTCGACGCGGTCAGAACCGCGCAGCCTTCGCGCTCCAGCAGAGCCCGCCCGAGCTTAAGGACCAGGGGGTTGTCATCGAGGATCAGGACGGTCACGTTTGCTAAAGCTGCCATATCGGCGCACATGATAACCTCCACACCCGATGACGGTAGTGGAAAACCCTGCACAACGGACGTCGCGGTGGCCCGCCGATTACTACTCGTCCGGGGCGCCGAAGCCGATCCTGCCGCGGTGGGCGCCGTTCGGTTGCGGCGCCGCCGCGGTGGTGGTGCTGATCCTCGTTTTCGCCGGCGGCGCGCTGTTGTCGTCCGAGTACTTCACCGATTTCATGGACCTCGCGGTCGGGATGTCCGTGTCGGAGATGAAGGGGCAGTACGCCGCCGAAGTCTCCGCCGGGCAGAAAAAGGCGCTCGATGAGGAAATCGAGCGTATGCGGAAAAATCTGCGCGAGCAGAAGATCTCGATGCAGGCCATCCAGCCGTTCCTGCAACGGCTGCGCGATGTGAGCGCGGACAGGAAGGTCACGGCGGCGGAGGCAACCAGTCTCCATGCTGTAGCGCGGAAGATCAATTCGGGCGCGACGCGTTAGAGTCGTTCCATGTCCCGCTTCAAACTCGTCTCCCCCTTTCAGCCGCAGGGTGACCAGCCGGCAGCGATCCGCCAGCTCACCGACGGCCTCAATGCCGGCGACCCGCACCAGGTCCTCCTCGGCGTCACCGGATCCGGCAAGACCTTCACGGTCGCGAAAGTGATCGAGGCCGTGGACCGGCCCACGCTGGTCCTGAGCCACAACAAGATCCTGGCCGCGCAGCTCTACCAGGAGTTCAAGAACTTCTTTCCCGACAACAAGGTGGAGTACTTCGTTTCGTATTACGACTACTACCAGCCCGAGGCCTACATCCCCCAGAACGATCTCTACATCGAAAAGGAGATGACCAAGAACGACGAGATCGACAAGTTGCGGCTGGCGTCGACGAAAGCGCTCTTCGAGCGCCGCGACGTGATCATCGTCGCCTCGGTGTCGTGCATCTACGGCATCGGCGAGCCGGAGCTCTACTACGGCATGCTGCTCTTCTTCGAGCGCGGCACGGAAAAGCCGATGACCGAGTACCTCCGCAAGCTGACGGAGATGCAGTACGAGCGTACGCCGTACGACCTCGCGCGCGGCAACTTCCGCGTGCGCGGCGACGTGCTCGAAGTGTGGCCGGCGTATGAGGACGACGCGGTGCGCATCGAGTTCTTCGGCGACGAGATCGACAAGATGACGCGCATCGATCCCATCACCGGGAAATCGTCCGGACGCGAGTACGACCGCCTGGCCGTCTATCCGCGCACGCACTACGTCACGCCGCGCGAGCGATTGATGGTGGCCATGGAGAACATCCGCGTCGAGCTCGATCAGCGCGTGACCGAGCTGCGTGCGAACGATCGCCTGCTCGAAGCACAGCGGCTCTCGCAGCGCACCATGTTCGACCTGGAGATGATCGCGGAGCTCGGCTACTGCAACGGCATCGAGAACTACTCGCGCCATCTCAGCGGACGCTCGCCCGGACAACCGCCGCCGACATTGATCGACTACTTCCCGAACGACTTCCTGCTCGTGGTCGACGAGTCGCACCAGACCATTCCGCAGGTGCGCGCGATGTGGGGCGGCGACCGCGCGCGCAAGGAGACGCTGGTCGAGTACGGCTTCCGTCTGCCGAGCGCGATCGACAACCGTCCGCTGTCATTCGCCGAGTTCGAAGGGAAGATCCACCAGACGTTGTACGTCTCGGCGACGCCCGGATCGTACGAACTGGAGAAGACGGGCGGTGTCTACACGGAGCAGATCATCCGTCCCACCGGGCTGCTCGATCCGCAGCTGGTCATCAAGCCGGTGAAGGGGCAGGTGGACGATTTGATCGGGGTCATCAAGGAGCGCACCGCGCGCAACGAGCGCGTGATGGTGACGACGCTGACCAAGCGGATGGCCGAGGATCTGACGCGTTATCTGATGGAGCTCGGCATCAAGGTCAACTACCTGCACTCGGACGTCGAGACCATGGAGCGCATCGCCATCCTGCGCGATTTCCGCCTGGGCGTGTACGACGTGCTGATCGGCATCAATCTCCTGCGCGAAGGATTGGACATCCCGGAGTGTTCGTGCGTGGCCATTCTGGATGCGGACAAGGAAGGCTTCCTACGCTCGCAGACCTCGCTCGTGCAGACCATCGGCCGCGCCGCGCGTCACCTCAGCGGTGTAGCCGTGCTCTACGCCGACAAGATCACCGACTCGCTGCGCTTCGCCATCGACGAGACCACCCGCCGCCGCGCCGTGCAGCAGAAGTACAACGAGGAGCACGGCATCGAGCCGGCCACGATCATTAAGTCGATCGATTCGGATCTCGTGAAGATGGCCAACCTCGACTACCTCGACGTCCCGCTGCCCGGCCAGAAGTCGAAGCTCGACATCGCCGGCGACGAGGACATCGACAAAGCCATCAGCCGCCTGTCGAAGGAGATGAAGGACGCCGCGAAAAATCTCGACTTCGAACGCGCCGCGGAGATCCGCGACAAACTGCGGGAGTTGAAGGAAGCGCGGATTTTCGTGTGATGTCAGAGGCGCATCAGCGCTTCGCGTACGCGCTTCAACCCATCCACGCAATCCTGCACGCTCACGGCGCCGGCGCTGAGGCGGAACCAGCCGTCTTCGCGTTTGAGACCGAAGGCCTGGAAGGGGACCACGGCGAAGCCGGCCTGCTCGAGGAGGAACTTGCGAATCGCTTCGTTCGTGCCGAGTTTGTCGATGAGATTGAATTGCACGGAGAGATAGATCGCGCCCTGTGGAGCGATGGCGTCCACCGGTAGTCCTTCGCGGCGCATGGCGATCAGGCCGTCGTAGAGCGCGTCGAGGCGGAGCCGCAGCTCGCGCACCATCTGCTCGTGAAACGCGGCGATCTCGTTCTTCTCGCGCAGGAACGCGGCTACGGCGAGCTGCTCGGCTTTCGGAGCCCATGCACCGATGTGGCCGATGAGGTCGCGCATGCGCGCGGTCACGGCGGGCGGGGCGACGGTCCAGCCGACGCGCAGACCGGTCGCGGCGAGCGCTTTCGAAATGCCGTCGACGAAGATCGTGTACGCCGACGACTCCGGCACGACCTGCGGCGGCGCCCAGTGGCGGTTTTCGCCGAACGTCAGCATCCAGTAGACCTGATCCCACAACAGGAACAGCGCGCGCTCACCCGCGGCGGCGCGGCGCTCGTTCTCTTCAACCACGAGCTGTGCGATGGCCTCGACTTCGCTCTTCGCCATCACCGTACCGGTCGGATTGAGCGGCGTGCAGACGGCGATCAGACGCGCATCGCGCACGTGCGGGCGGATCATCTCCGCCGTGGGCATGAAGTTCGTGTCCGCGCCGACGACCAGTTCCACCGGTACGGCGCCGGTCATGTACGTGTAATGGTTGTTGTTCCACGACGGCGTCGGATAGATGACCTTGTCGCCCGGATCGACGATCGCGGCATACGCGGCGTAGATGATCGGCCGCGCGCCGCCCGCGATCAGCGTCGACTCGATCGGATAGGTGAGGCCGAACTCATCGCGGAAGAGATCGAGGACGCTGCGTCGCAGCTCCAGCGTCCCATCCGAGGGCGGATAGTTGGTCTGGCCGTTCGCGAGCGCCTGGGCGATCAGCTGCTCGAGGCGTGGCGGGATCCGGAACTCGGTCGGCGAGAAATCGCCAACGGTGAGATTCGCGACCGATCGGCCGCTGGCCGTCAGCGCCCGCACCTCGCTGGCGATTTTCAGAACCTCGGAACCGGTCAGTCCTCGCGCGAGGCGGGAGAGGGAAGCGTCGGAGACCTGCGTGAGGACGTCGATCATGGAGCGCATTGTAAAGTCGCAAAGTCGCAAAGTCTCAAAGTCGCAAAGGGAGCGGCGCGCACCCTCTTTTGAGACCTTGCGACTTTGAGACTTTGCGACTCCGGCACTACTTCGACCGGTACGCGCGATGGATGCGCGCGAGATCTTTCAGCGCGCGGAAGAAATCGGTCGAGCGCACCTTCGAGCCCTTCACGTCGTGCCAGACCATGATCGGCAATTCGTAGATGGCGCGGGCCGCGGCTTCCCGGCCGCGT
>CAMPKJ010000268.1 GCA_946887105.1 uncultured Acidobacteriota bacterium
GCGCATTGAGAAATCCTTGCTTTTCTGCAATCAACTTCGCGGCGTAGGGACTACCCAGGCATAGCCTCGAACCAAAGGGGTAAGTGCGCGGACGCGATCGGCGGTATCGTCAGGCAATGGCGAACCTGATCGAACGCCATCGGAACGACATCCGAGGCGTGCTCTCGTGTCTCGACCGCGTAGTCAAGACCTACAAGTACTACCTGACCGAGTTCGGACGACACGTGGCCATTGCAGGTCTCACGCTCAAGAACCTTTTCCTCATCCCTGAGTTCGCGAGCGCCGCTCTCGCTCACTGATCGCAGAAATTCTTGCTTTTCTGCAATCAATCGTCCGATGAACGGACTACCTCGGCGCAACGCGCCGCAACCTGCCGGGTCCGCTTTTCACGCCAAAGCGGTTTGCTGATTGCACTCTTTTCGGTCCGGAGGTGACCGATGAAGATCAACCTGCCAGCGCTGTTTGCGCTGTGCCTGCTGATGGTTGCGGGCGGTGCGGGCGCGCTGGAAATCGATGAGCTGGTCGCCGTTACGGCGATGCCGCTCGCGGTGGCCGACGTGGTCGCGCTTCCCGATGTTCCGCGGGATGACGTGATCACGGTCGTGACGACACTGAATCAGGCCGCGGTGCCCGCACCGCAATTCGTGGAGATCGTTCGCTATGTGCCGGTGGCTCTGGTGGAGCCCGCCGAGCCGCGGTTCGTGACGTACGTGACGCAGGAGTACCAGCGCGGCATCGTCGGCGAGCCGCTCGCGCTGGCGATCGCCGACCGTTACGACAACACGTACGGCATCGAAGAAGTACACATCGTCGATCCGCCCGTGCTCACGGTGGTGGAGCAGCGGCAGATCCTGCCGCCGGTGGTGGTGACGCGTTTCCAGCCGGCCGCGTTCGATCCGCTCGCGCTGATCGCCATGCCGCTGGCCGTCGCCGCGGTGGCCGACATCGCGGACGTGCCCACGTCGGATCTGATGCAGCTCGTGGCGTCGCTGAATCAGGCCCTGGTTCCGGCGCCGCAGTTCGTGGAAGTGGTGCGCTACTCGCCGGTGGTGTTCGTCGACCGCACCGCATCGCCGCAGTTCCTGCAGTTCGTGAGCACGGAAGTGGATCGCGGTGTGATCGGACGCCCGCTGGCATTTTCGATCGCGCGGCGGATCGAGACGTTCGATCCGGTCGATATCGACGTCTTCGAGCCGCAGCCGCGGCTGATCGTCGAGCGCAACGAGATCCTGCCGGCCGTGGTGGTCGATCGCGTCGCGCGAGCCCATCCGCATGGCGGTCCTCCGGGACAGATCAAGAAAGATCTCGGACTGCAGACCGGCGCGGAAGTCGTGCACGGCACGCGCACGCGCCGAATCCCGCAGACGCGGACCGTGGTGCGCGATGACGATGACGGTCGTGGACGGGGGCGCAGCGAACGGCGCGTGACGCAGGAGCGCCGCAGCCCTCCGCGCGCGGTCCGTCGCGACGATGACCGGCCGCGCGGGAAGTCGCGCGTGGTCCGTCCGGAACGCAATCGCGGCGAAGGCAGCGTCCGCAGCGGAAACAGCGGTCGCGGCAATCGCGGCGATGCGCGCGTCCGCCAGCAACAGCCGCGCGGCAACAGCGGCTCGGCCGGAAAAGCAAAAGGCAACACCAGCAACAAAGGCAAAGGAAAAGGCAAAGGGAAAGGGAAAGGATGATCATGCGACAGACACTGACACTCACCATGATCGTGCTGCTCGCGCTCGCGGGCGGCTGCAATCAGCAGGCAGATGACAACGCGGCCGCGACAAGCCCGCAGCCGGAAGCCGCCGCGACGCAACAGGCCGCGCACGACATGACGCCGGAGCAGCTCGGCGAGCTCGGCGCGCAGATCGGCAAGACCCCGGATCGCGCGGACGCGCTCCTGACCCAGCACGGGCTGACCAAGGAATCGTTCGAGGCACAGATCCGCAAGATCACCGAGAACCCCGACGCATCGAAGCGATACGCCGAGGCATACCGGAAGGCGAGCGCCTAGGCGACGCGGGGGAGTTCCTCGGGTTCCTCGGAGGTCCTCGGCGTTCCTCGGAGCGGAAGGAGAGAGGCGCGGCTCCTCCCCCCGAGGAACTCCGAGGAACCGAGGAACTCCGAGGAACTCCGAACGTCACTCCTCGCGCAGCATCCGCCTCAGGATCTTTCCGACGGCGCTCTTCGGCAGGCTCTCGCGAATCTCGATGCGCGACGGCCGCTTGAACTCGGCGAGATCGTTCGCGCAATGCGCGTGCAGCTCTTCGAGCGTCGCTTCCGCGCCCGGCTTCAGCACCACGAAAGCCTTCACCGCCTCGCCGCGATACGCGTCCGGAACGCCGATCACGCACGCCTCCATCACCGCCGGATGCGTGAACAGCACCGACTCGATCTCGCCCGGATAGACGTTGAACCCGGAGACGATGATCATGTCCTTCTTGCGCTGCACGATGTATGTGAATCCGTCCGCGTCCATCGTGGCGATGTCGCCGGTGTACAGCCAGCGCACGCCGTTCGCATCGGTGCGAATCGTCTGCGCGGTTTCGTCGGGCCGGTTCCAGTAGCCCTTCATCACCTGCGGTCCGGCGATGCACAACTCCCCTTCCGTGCCGGGCGGAACGTTCTGCGTCCCTTCGTGCAGATCGACGATCTTCATGTCCGTGTCCGGCAGCGGAATGCCGATGCTCCCCGGCTTCCGCACCGCCAGCGTCGGGCTGGTATGCGTCACCGGCGAGGCCTCGGATAATCCATAGCCTTCACTGAGCATCCCGCCGGTCAGTTGCTCGAACTGCTCCAGCACCTCCAGCGGCAGCGGCGCCGAGCCGCTGTTGAATGCGCGGATGCGATCCAGTCCCGACTCCTGCGCCTTCGGATGATTGAGCAGCGAAATATAGATCGTCGGAACGGCCGGGAAATACGTCGGACTGTGATCGCGTACCGCGTTGAGCAACGCGTCGACGTCGTACTTCGGGATGAGGATCTGCTTCGCGCCGAGCCACGTGCCCGCCATCAGCCCGACCGTGAATCCGTAGATGTGAAAGAACGGGATCACCAGCAGGTAGCGCTCTTCGCCGCGGCGCAGCGACGGGATGTGCAGCGTGGTGGTCTGCACCACGTTCGCGAAGATGTTGTAGTGCGTCAGCATCGCGCCTTTCGGCGTACCGGTAGTGCCGCCGGTGTATTGCAGCACCGCGACGTCTTCGACCGGATCGATCTGCACGCGCGGCAGCTGCGGCACTCCGATGCTCGCGATCGCCTCTTCGAACGAACCGCTGCCCGAGAACGCCGTGACCAGCAGCTGCTCGACGCCCGCCGCCTGTGCCGCCGGCGCGAGCAGGTCCAGCACGACCAGGAGGCGCATCCGCGAATCGTCGGCGACCACGCCGATCTCGCGCGGCGTGTAGAGCGGATTGACGTTCACGACGATCGCGCCGATCCGCAGAATGCCGAACACGGCGATCAGATACTGCGGACAATTCGGCAGCATCACGCCGACGCGGTCGCCTTTGACGATGCCCATCCGCGAGAGCACCGTCGCGAAGCGATCGCTGCGGTCTTTGATCCGCGCGTACGTGAGCTCAGTGCCGAGGAAGGCAGTGGCCGGCTGGTCCGGCACGTCGGATGCCGCGATGCGCAGGATGTCGGTCAGGGGACGCCGCGGGTAGTTGAGACTCGGACGGACCCAGTAGTCGAAGTGCGCATTCCACGGACGATTCATCGTGCTCCTCGCCTCATCCAGAACACCACGCCGTTCTCATCGAACGCCGGCTGGAAATGGTCCTGCAGGTAGCGCCAGATCAGCGGCGCGCGCTCGCGATTGTGCACGCCGTCGACGTCCGGATACGCGGTCGGAAACGCGATCAGCACCGCGCGCACCTTCGGATCGTTCTCGAGCGTCGCGATCAGCTCGCGCTGCAACGCCTCCGGCTCATACGCCGGAACGGTCGGATGCCGCGCCGGGTTGGCGCGGTCGAAGAGGAAATACAACACGCCCACGCTGGCGAAGTCGTAGAACGTCTCGTCCGGCTGCAGCGACGACGCGAGGAATCGCTGCACTGTCTCGACGCCGCTCCGCGTGCGCGCATCCATCACCGCGCCGCGCGCACGCGGGATGGCGGTGATCTCCGTCCAGCCCTGCGGCGGCGTGACGCCACCGCTGCGCCGCAGCGGCAGCGCCACATCGAAGACGTGGGAGAACGGTCTCGCGAAAAATGCGAGCACGATCGCCAGCGCGATCGCGGCAGGCCGCGCATGCCGCCGCACCGCGAGCATCGTGCCGATCAGAAACGGGCCGAGCGCAAACGCGAAATAGAAGTGCCGCCGCACCACGTACGACGCGCCGGCGAGCGCGATCCAGAGCGCGATCATCCACACCGCATCGCTCCTGCGCGCGCGAAACGGCGAGCTCGTGAGTGCAGCCGCAGCGGCGATCAGCGCGAGGACCCATACGATCGCCGCGAGCGTCTCGTGTTCCTCGAGCCGCGCGATCAGATGCGCGAGCGTGTGCAGTCCCTGCGGCGCTTCGAGCGGACCGGCCACGTACACGCTTCCGGAGCCGATCACCTCGACCAGGCTGGTGCGGAGGAATGCGCCCGCGAAGCCGAACGCGGCGCAGAGGATCAGCAGCGGAATCGCGGCGGCAGCGATGCCGGTCAGCAACGGCCGCAGCGCGCGCGAACGGATCGCGGCCACGAGCGCGACGACGGCGGCGAAGATGCCGAGGTCGAGACTCATCAGTGCCGCGCCGATGACGAACACTCCGGCGGCGATGAACCAGCGCGGCGCGCGCAGACGCGTCGCCGCGGCAACGCATGCGACGACCAGCAACGCGGGCATGGCGCGCATCCACAGCGACGCGGCGGGATAGACGGCGAGCGAGAGGAAGACCGCCAGGAGCGCGAGATCGGCGCTGGTGGTCGCGCCGAGCGCGGCGAAGTAGATCGCGACCATGGTCAATGCGGACACGCAGCGCCGCGTGGTCAGGATCGCGCCGAGGTTCGGGGCGACGGTCTTCATCGCCACGAAATCGATCAGGCCGTCGGAGAGGAACCCGTGCATCGGCACGACATCGCGGTAGGGCCGCTCGCCGCGCGCCATTTCCGAGGCGGGAAGAAGCGAGTGGCTGTCTTCGAAGAGGTCGAGCTGCGGCGTCGCCAGGAGGCCGAGGAGCGCGAACGGATACGCCGCCACGCCGATCGGATACGCGACGTATGCCGCGAATCGCCGCAGCTTGTCCTCGCGGAATCGCATCAGCGGAAACGGCGTGACGACCAGCCAGGCGATGGCCAGAAACGCCGCGGCGCGCGCCTCGAGCCACTGCATCTGAAACACGAATGCGACCGGCGCCGCGGCGAACGCGAGTCCCGGCCGCGCGCGTTGCGAGAGTGCGCCGACGATCAGGCGCAGCGCGAACACGACCATCGCCGCGCGCAGCAGCGTCGCGGCAGGCGTCTTGCCGAAGCCGGCGTCGAGGAATGCGAAGAAGAGAGTCAGCAACGCGGGCAGCAGCACGATGTCCGCGCGCGTGAACCGCGGCTGCAGCCGTCGCGCGAACGCGATCGCCGCCGCGGAGAGGCCGTGCAGCACGACGTGCCGCGTCGTGCCGAAGTGCATGATCGTGATCGGCGCCGTCGCGAGCGCGATGCAGAACGACCACGCCACCCACCGCTGCTCCATGACCTTCGCCACCATCCTCGGCCGCGCCAACAGTGCCGCCACAAACGGCAGGATGAGGATCAGTGCAAACTGCGCCGTCGGCCCCGACGCGCTCAATCCCAGACTGCGCATCGCTCCCGGCAGATCGCCCGGCCCCGCCGCGCGCTGCAGGCGCGGCATCATCCCGATGGCGAAGGCAAGCCCCCACAACGCTAGCGACGCCCGGATGAGCCACGGCACGGCGCGGAATTCTATTTGGAGTGCGGTGGCCGCAGCCACCGCTTTCAAAGCATGGCTGCAAGCGGCTCAACGGCGCGCCGACAAACGCCGCCTAACTGCGGTTGATCGCCGCCGAATCGAGAATCGTCGATGGCGCGCCGTGTCTGGCCACGTTCAGCATCGCGCGTCCGATCTGTTCGGTCGTGGTGATGGCGCGCGGGAAGAGGCGTTTGAGCAGCGGCAGGAGCGGACCGCCGATCGTGTAGAAGATCTGGTACGCCTTCGTCTTCGAGCGAATGCCGTGCAGCGGCTGGATGATGCCGGGGCGGAACATGTACGCGGCTTTGAAGGGCATGCGCAGCAGCGCGTTTTCGGCCCGCCCTTTCACGCGCGCCCACATCGTGCGGCCGCGCTCCGTGCTGTCGGTGCCTGCGCCCGAAACGAAGATGAAGGTCATGTCCGGATTGAGCCGCGCCAGCGGCTCCGCCGCGGCCATGGTCAGGTCGTACGTCACGCGCGTGTACTCCTCCTCGCTTATCCCGGCGGACGTGATGCCGAGGCAGAAGAAACAGGCGTCGAGGCCGGTCAGCTTCGACTCGATGGGCGAGAGATCGTAGAGATCGCCGTGCACGATCTCTTCGATCCTGGCGTGCTGCTGACCGGTGGCGGTGCGGCCGACGATGACGACGCGCCGCACGCCGGCGTCGAGCAGGCATTCGCGAAGCACGCCCTGCCCGATCATCCCCGTTGCGCCGAAGAGAATCACGTTCATTGAGTTCCTCGGAGTTCCTCGGTTCCTCGGAGTTCCTCGGAG
>CAMPKJ010000269.1 GCA_946887105.1 uncultured Acidobacteriota bacterium
AACCCGCCCAGCTCGTACGCATGATCGTCGGCGGGATAGAACTCCAGGATGCCGCCGCGCTCGATGATTTCGCCTTTCCATCGCGTGACCCTGTCGATGTCCAGCGGCGAGAGCTGCCCGTCCGCGAGGATCGCCTGCGCAATCACGCGGCGGGTCTGATGCACGGTCAATCCCGCCAGCGCCTGCACGAGCCGCACGACGTCCTCGCGCGAGAGATCGACGCGCACCGGCTGCCGCGCCTTCATCGCATCGACCACGCCGCGGATGGCCTGGCGCCGCTCCGCCTCGTCGGGCAGCTTCAGTTCGAAGCGCGCCGCCAGCGCGTCGAGATCGCGCGGAAGCTCGATCGGATCGCCGGTGAGGATGATCGCCGAATGGGTGTGCATCATCTTCGCGACCAGCTCACGCAGGGCGCGGCAGGTCTCCGGCTTCGTCAGATGCGGGGCCAGATCTTTGAGCAGGTAAATCGCGTCCGTCTTCAGATCGTCGATGTGCCGCAGCACGTCCAGCGCGTCGAAGGTATTGCCGACCGTGAGGCCGTGTCCGCGGCGGAAGCCGGTCGTGACCGACCACTCGAACATCGAGAGGTTCAGCTCTGTGGCGACCTCCCGCACCATCTCGCGGACCCGCTCCTCCTCCACCGTCTCGATGACGATCAGGGAGTGGAAGGAACGGACGAGCCCTTTCAGATCGTGGACGGACTGGCGCTGGGACATCTCGTGGCAATCTACCGCAGGCTGTTACAAAATCTTCGCTGGACTACATCTTGCCTGCGAAACGTTCCACCGGCTGACTCGTAATCGGAGAGGCCATGGCTATCGACAAGAAAAAGATCCTGAACGAGATCCGAATCTTCGCCCTGATGATCCTGATCGTCAGCTCGTTGCGCTCGGCTCTGGCGGACTGGAACGACGTCCCGACCGGCTCGATGAAGCCGACCATTCAGGAAGGCGACCGCGTGGTCGTCAACAAGCTCGCCTACGACCTGAAGGTTCCGTTCACCACCATCAAGATCTTCGGCTGGGACGATCCGAAACGCGGCGACATCGTGGTGCTCTTCTCGCCCGTCGACGGTGTCCGGCTCGTGAAACGCGTCGTGGCCATTCCCGGCGATCAGGTGGAGATGCGCGAGAACCAGCTCTACATCAACGGGCAGATCGCCAAGCAGTCGCCGATCGCAACGACCGAGCTCGCCGACTACGGCCGCGCCTACGTCCTCGCCGAGAACCTGCAGGGACACACGCACAAGATGATGGTCACTCCCGACATCCCGGCGGTCCGCTCCTTCGGCCCGGTGGTGGTCCCCGAAGGCAACTACTTCGTCCTCGGCGACAACCGCGACAACAGCAACGACAGCCGCTTCATCGGATTCATCGAGCGGCGCCGGATCGTCGGCGAAGCGGTCGCGGTCGCTTTCTCGCTCGACCGGTCGAGGTACTTCGTGCCGCGGTTCGACCGGTTCTTCGAAGGACTCGAATAAACCTCACATTCCGGAGCGTTCCCGAACGTCATGCGTAAAACGACTCTCTTCTTCCTCGTGCTCTCGCTCATTGGCGCTCTTGCGCACGCGCAGATGAAGCCCCAGCAGCGGCCACCCGTGGCCAGGTCGCCGGTCGTCGTCAGCGGCGCACAGCAGGCGCAGGCCGGCTCGTTTCCGCGCATCAGCCAGGCCAACGCCTACAAGCTGTTCAAGGAGGGGAAGGCGATCTTCATCGACGTCCGCTCCAACACCCAGTTCTCCAACGGACACATCAAGGATGCGTTGAGCATCCCCGGCAGCCAGATCCTGGGCCGCTTCAACGAAGTCACGCCCGGCAAGACCGTGATCACGTACTGCGCGTGCAGCGCCGAGCAGTCGAGCGGCCACGCGGCCACGGTGCTCGTGAATCACGGCGTGAAGAACGTCTGGGCGCTCAAGGGCGGCTGGAACGATTGGAAGGCGAACGGCTACCCGACCGCCACCGGTCCGAAATGAGCGAGCGACGCGGCGGCGGAGATAGAATCCGCCGCCATGTTCAAGATCGCTGAAATCTTCGCGCGCGAAATCCTCGATTCGCGCGGCAATCCCACCGTCGAAGTCGATTGTCTGCTCGCCAACGGCGCGCTCGGACGCGCCGCGGTACCGTCCGGCGCGTCTACCGGCTCGCGTGAAGCGCTCGAGCTTCGCGACGGCGACAAGAGCCGTTACCTCGGCAAGGGCGTGCGCAATGCCGTCGACAACATCGACATCATCGCCAAAGAAATCGAAGGCATGGACGCGCGCGAGCAGGCCATGATCGATCTGGTGATGAAGCAGATCGACGGCACGGAGAACAAGGCCAATCTCGGCGCAAACGCGATCCTCGGCGTCTCGCTGGCGGTCTCCCGCGCCGCCGCCGAAGCGGCCGGTTTACCGCTCTTCCTCTACCTCGGCGGCGCCGGCGCGCGCACGCTGCCCGTGCCGATGATGAACGTCATCAACGGCGGCGCGCACGCGGACAACAACCTCGACGTGCAGGAGTTCATGATCGTGCCGGCAGGCTTCGACTCGTTCTCCGACGCGCTGCGCGCCGGCGTCGAGACGTTCCACCATCTCAAGAAGATCCTGCACGACAAGAAACTCACCACCGCGGTCGGCGATGAAGGCGGCTTCGCGCCCGACCTCAAGACCAACGCGGAGGCGCTCGATCTGATCCTCACCGCCATCGAGAAGGCCGGCTATCGCCCCGCCGAACAGATCTACCTCGCGCTCGACGTCGCGGCGTCCGAGTTCTATGACAAGAAGAAGGGCTACGCGTTCGAAGGCGTGCAGCGCGCCAGCGACGACATGGTCGACTACTACGTGAGCCTGCGGCAGAAGTACCCGATCATCTCCATCGAAGACGGCATGGCCGAAGGCGACTGGGATGGCTGGGACTCGCTCACGGGCGTCCTCGGCAGCGGCACGCAACTCGTCGGCGACGATCTCTTCGTCACCAATCCGTCCATCTTCGCGAAGGGCATCGAGCGCGGCATCGCCAACGCGATCCTGATCAAAGTCAACCAGATCGGCACGCTGACGGAGACGCTCGAGGCCATCGAGATGGGCAAGCGCGCGGGATACCGGTCCATCATTTCGCATCGCTCCGGCGAGACCGAGGATTCGACGATTGCGGATCTGGCGGTGGCCACGAATGCGGGACAGATCAAGACCGGATCGGCGTCGCGGAGCGACCGGATGGCGAAATACAACCAGCTCCTGCGCATCGAAGAAGAACTGGGCGACGCGGCCATCTTCGCCGGAAAAGGCATTTTCAAGGCCGCTCTGTAACAGGTCGTGATTTGACACGCCGCCGTTTGGTCAATAGATTGACCAAACATGGCGGGCGAACGCGACCTGGTCTCCGGCGTCATTCAGCTCGCGAACCTGCTCAACCGCCGCCTGGCGCCGGTATTCGAAAAGGCCAAGGTCACGCCGCAGCAGTGGGCGGTGCTGGTGGCGCTATCCGAGGAGAACGCGCCGGTGACGCTGGTCGCGCTGGCCCGACGCCTGATCGTGACCAAGCAGAACATGACCGGCATGATCGCGCGCCTCGAACAGCTCGGCGTCGCGGAGCGCCAGGGCGATCCGAATGACCTGCGCTCGTCACGCGTCCAGCTCACGCGCCGCGGACGGGGCATCGTCGAGAAGCTCCGCCCCGCGTACGACGCCTGGCTGAAATCGCTCGCAGGCGAACAGGTCTCCGAGCGCGAGCTGCAAGCGCTGACGAAGACCGTGGAGCGGTTGATCGCGCAGCTGGATGCGTAGTTTCGGCGCGGCGATGACGGGTGTCCAATCGACGTGACCGTCGAACGATGGTTGAACCTGTTCGCGCTGGACCTGCTCTTCGTGTTGCTGGTCGTGCTGATCCTGTTCATGGCGATCACGCCGATTCTGCCGTTCCGGGTGTACGTCGATGTCCCCGAGTCGGCGCAAGCGATCGCGAGCCCCGACTTCGAAGGCGACCTCACCGTCGACCTGCCGACTGCCGATCTGACCATCGTCGAGAACGTCGCCATCCCGCCTCTGGTGCTCGACCAGAAACTGGCATCCGCATGGCGCGATCGCGCGAACGTGCGCATCCGCGCCGGCCGCCGCGTGCCGTTCGGCGATGTCCGGCGCGTCGTTCAGGCCGCACAGCGTGCGGGCATCACGCGCGTGACGATCGTGCTTCGGGCGCCACAGCCGCTGATCATCGAGAGGTTTGATGCCGGCTGGTCGTGTCCGCCGCTGTACGGCTGGATTGCGGCGGGATTGGCGGGCGCGGCCGTTGCGATCGGCGGCGCGGTGCTCCTGGCGGTGCGGCGTCGCGCCGCTCCGCGGCGGCCGGGATGCGCCGGGTGGTTGCTGCTCGCGATGGCAGCCCTCGCGCTGCTGATCGCGTGGGACGCGGCGCGGCCTAGTTGCGGCTGGTGGTATTGAAAAGAAGAATGCCGCAGTCCGCACACGACGCCGTCCCGTGCACGTATTGCGACAGGCAGCGCGGACAGTACAGCTCCGCATCACCGGAACGTTGCGGCGGCTCTTCGTGGTGCTCGAGGCCTGCGCGGCGTGCGGCCTCGTAGCGCGGACCGGCATCCGCACCGGCGCGCGGATAGGCGAGCTCGCGCAGCAGCGTCTTGACGACCGGATGGTCTTTGCCGGCCAGCCGCGCGGCGACTGCAAGCGGATCGAATTCGCGCAATCCATGACGCGTGGCGTGATCGACGGCGCGCACGGCGCTCGGCGTCGCCACCAGCATCACGATCGCGTGCGTCCAGCGATGCCACGCGTCATCGCGATCGATGCGCCGGTGCGCGCGAAGAAATGCGAGCGCCACCGTCGCATTGGCGATCGCGAAGATGGCGATGAGCAGCAATCCGACCTGCGCGAAGCCATACCACCACGCCAGAAACGGCGCTGCCAGAAACAGGAGGCCGAACAGCATCCACGCAAACACGCGCAGTGTGGCCGTTTTCGCGTGCACCTCTTTCACGCGCGCGTCGATCTGACGCCACTTGAAACTGCCACCGCCCGCATCGCAGACGAACACGGCGCGCGCGGGGAGCAGCGTCGTGAACGCCAGTCCACCTCGATCGTTTCCGGCCCAGGGCGACGGCCGGCGCACGATCGCGCGTCCGCGGGACGTGATCACGACCGCGATCCCATCCCGCCGCACCCAGACCAGGCAGTCGGAAACGTAGATCAGCGCCAGGATGACGAGCAGCGATTGCGCGTCGCTCATCGGGTCGCGATCAGGGCGTCGATGGCGTCTCGTCCTTCTTCCCGAAGAACTTCTTGAAGAGCGCCGCCGCGCCCGCCGCGATGAAGATGCCGAATTTCGCGAGGATCTTCAGCAGCTTCGCCAGCAATCCGCTCTTCGCCGCCACCGCCAGTCCGCCGCCTGTGATGAGCGCCGCCAGTCCGTACTCCGCGATCTTGTCGCCCTTGCGGAACTCCGCGTAACGCTGGCCTTCATTGAAGGAGTACTTGCCGAGGAGCTTCTGCGATTGGGGAAGGATTGCCGCCAGTTGCGGCGGATCGCAGACCAGCGCCACTTCCATCACGCCTCCACGTCCGAGGATGCGCGTGTTGAAGTTCACGATCTGGCTGCCTTCGCTTTCCGCGCGGATGGCCCAGGTCAGGTTGTTGGTCGAAGGATCGTAGCGGGGCTGCTGTTCCCATCCGACGATGTTCATCGTCGCCCAGCCGCGCTTCTTGCGCTCTTCGTTGCCCGCGGCCGTGCCTTCCTTGATGTTCGTCAGGATCGCGCCGGCGTCGAGCTTGTCGCGCTCGTCGTCCTTCACGTAACCGACGTCGTCGAACTCGAAGACCATGAACCAGCTCATGTCTTCGGGCGCGAGAAAACCGGCTTCGCGGCCGGAGACCGGGTTCTCCATCAACTCCATGAGCTTCGGCACGTCGGCGGCTTTCGCGAAGATGTATCCGGCCGGCACGTCGATCGCCGCGATGTCTTTCATCGGACCCTTGCCCGGGCCGACCACCCAGTCCACCGACTTGAATACTTTCTCCGCCTCCGCTTCGGCGGCTGACGGTTCCTGGGCGAATGCGGCGAAGGCGGACAGCACGAGCAAAGCGGCGGCGAGCGCGCGAGTGGACATGGTGATCTCCCGATTTTGGCGCAGGGATAGTAACAGCTTCACCGCGCCAGCGCGCGTGACGGAGCGCCCGCGACCACGCGATTACGTCCCGCTTTCTTCGCCTCGTACAACCGCGCGTCCGCGGCCTGGAACAGCGCATCGCGATCCTTCGCGTCGTCCGGAAAGACGGCCGCGCCGATGCTCACCGTGAGCGTCGTGCCATCGGGCGGCGCGGGCAGCGCCTCGATGTTCGTGCGCACGCGTTCGGCGATCGCGGTGAGCGCGGCGCGATCGACCTGCGGGACGATCACCGCGAACTCCTCGCCGCCGTAGCGCGCCGCGAAGTCGACCGTGCGCACGGTCTCGCGGATCGATTGCGCGACGCGGCGCAGCGCGTCGTTGCCGGCGGAGTGACCGTACGTGTCGTTGTACTTCTTGAAGCGGTCGAGATCGAGCACGAGCACGCCGAAGCGTTCCGGATAGCGATCGGCGCGTTCGAGCTCCGCGTCGATGCGCTCGCGGAACGCGCGGAAGTTCGGCAGCGCCGTGAGCTCGTCCGTGCGCGCGCGCGCCCTCAGCTCATC
>CAMPKJ010000270.1 GCA_946887105.1 uncultured Acidobacteriota bacterium
CGGAGAGGTGACGGTGAATGCTCGTCGCACTGCTGTTGCTGTCGCTCGGCATTCCCGACGTACTGCAGCGCGAGGCCGCCGCCGGCGAGCGCCTTTGTGAGGCGGCCGGGCTGCGGACCTTCTACGCGCGGCGCGAGATGCGTCCCGCATGGGACTCTGCATCGATCGACTCTCTGCTGCGCGCCATCGATGGTCTCGGAGACGACGGACTGGCGCCGCGCCGCTACCATCGCGAGGCCTTGATGGGCGCGACCGGAGCGGAGCGGGACGTGCTCGCAACCGACGCGTTTCTCAACGCGGCCGCGCACCTCTCGCAAGGCGTCACCGACCCGCAGTTCGCGAGGCCATCGTGGTGTGCGCCGCCTCCGCGGCTGGATCTCGCGGCAATTCTGCAGTCCGCGCTCGACGACCAGACGGTGGAGGAGACGCTCCCGCGTCTCGCTCCGCGGCACGAGGGCTACTCCCGTCTGCGCAAAGCGCTGGCTGCGTATCGCAAGGTCGCGCAGAACGGCGGCTGGAACGTCGTCCCGTCCGGCCATTCGCTGCGTCTCGGCGACGACGATCCGCGCGTCGTATCGCTGCGTACGCGGCTCGGCGCGAGCGGCGACAGCAGCCGCTTCGACGCGCCGCTCGACGGACTGGTGCGGCACTTCCAGGAACATCACGGCATCGAGGTGGACGGCATCGTCGGACCGGAAACGCTGCGCGAGATGAATGTGCCCGCGGCGCAGCGCGTCCGCCAGATCACCGCGAACATGGAGCGCTGGCGCTGGATGCCGGAGGATCTCGGCGCGAGCTATCTGATCGTCAACATCGCCGCGTTCCGTCTCGACGTCTTCGAAGGCGAACGCGCCGTGCTGTCGATGAAGACCGTGGTCGGCAAGGACTACACGCGCACGCCGTTCTTCGCCGCGCGCATCGCCGAGGTGATTGTCAATCCGTGGTGGAACGTGCCGGACAGCATCGCCACCAAAGAGCTCTGGCCGAAGCAGCGGCGCGACCCGTCGTACTTCGCGCGCGAGCACATGGTCGTGCGCGACGGCCGCATCCGCCAGCGTCCCGGCGCGTGGAACGCGCTGGGGCGCCTCAAGTTCAACATGCCCAATCCGTACGACGTCTACCTGCACGACACGCCCGCGAAGCAGTTGTTTGCGCGCTCGTTTCGCGCGTTCAGCCACGGCTGCATCCGGCTGGAGCGGCCGATGGATCTGGCGTCATACCTCCTGCGCGATCAGCCGCGATGGACGCGCGCGGCGATCGAGAGCGACATCGCTTCCGGTACCGAACGAACGATCCGGCTCACGTCGCCGCGACCGGTCTACGTCCTCTACTGGAGCGCATGGGTCGGCGACGACGGGCACATGGAGTTCCATCGCGATCATTACGCGCGCGATGCCGCGCTCGCGGCAGCGCTGGAATGACCACAGATTTGTGTTGCCGTTCCGGCGTGACGGCACCATGTTGGAAACGTCCGAAGGCATCGGGAGGTCAATCATGAGAGTTCTTGCGCCGGCGCTCCTGCTCGTTTTCCTCGTGGCCGCATCGCCCGTGATTGCGGCATCCGCACTGGTCGACTGCACCGGCACTCCGCCGCCCGGCGCGTTCACGTCGGTATCGGCCGCGCTGGCGACGCTGGACGAGAAAGGTCCGAACGCGATCACCGTGAACGGCACGTGCGCCGGCGCGGTGTCGATCCAGTATCGCGACCGGCTGACCATCGCCGGCACGCCCGGCGCGCGCCTGCAGACGACGAGCGGCACGGTGCTGTTCGTGTCGCGCTCGCGCGGCTTCGTGCTGCGCGACATCGCGGTGAGCGGCGGCAACCGCGCGGTGTGGGTGCAGACAGGCTCGGATGCGACGCTGGAAGGGGTCGTGCTCGAGAACAGCGGCATCGGCCTGATCGTGGATGACGAAGCGCTGGCGACCGTCGGAGGAATGGTGCCGGCTCGCGCGGTGACGATCCGGAACAACGGCATCGGCGTGCTGCTGGACGACGCGCGCCTGCTGCTCAACGGCAACGTCACCATCGAGAACAGCGCGAGCAACGGCGTGGACGCGGAACGTGCGCGCATCGCCATCATCGGCAGCGCCACGGCGCCGAACATCATTCAAACCAGCGGCAACAACGGCATCTTCGCGCATGGCGGCACGGACCTCGACCTGCGCGGCACGAACAGCATCAGCGACAACGTCGCCAACGGCATCCTCGCGTTCCAGAACACGTCCGTCGACGTGATCAGCAGCACGATCAGCCAGACCACCACCATCGACGGGAACGGGCGGGGAGGCGTGGCGTTGATCTTCAATTCATCGGGACGCCTGACGAACGCGATCGTCACCGGCAACGGCAACGCGTCCGATCCGCTCAGCAGCGGCGTCACCTCGAGCCAGAACTCGTCTGTGACGATCGGCTTCTCGACCATCAGCGGCACGATCGGCCCGGGAGTGCTCGTCGACGCCGGCGGATCCGCACGGCTGTTCAGCAACTCGATCATCGCCGGCTCCGGCGATCCGATCCGCCTCGTGACCGGTGGCGTCCTGGAGCTTCAGAACGCCAACACCATCACCGGGACGCCGCAAGTGGCATGCGACGACTCGGCGGTTCTGTTCGGCACCGGTGCGGACGTGAAGACGAACTGCAAGAAGACGAAGTGAGACGGGGCGCGCGGCGTCACGCCGACGTGTGATGTCCGTCGTCGCGGCGACGTGTGGGCGGCGTTATCCAGACGGACGAGGAGGTGCGTATGAAACGCACGCTGATCGTCGTTGTCCTGTCTTCGATCGCCGTCGGCACCATCGCCGCCACGAGTCCACTGCCGCGCGAGGTGCGGGAGGTGCTGCAGCGCGCGCTCGCGAACGAGCGGGAGGCGGTGGCGCGGTACGAGGTATTCGCCCGGAAATCCGAGGAGGAGGGTTACCTCGGAGCCGCGGCGCTGTTCCGCGCGCAGGCACGCGCTGAGCGGACGCACGAAGAACGCTTCGCGGCGCTGCTGCAGGCTCATGGCGTCACGCTGCCGGACGAGGGAACGCACACACCGGTCGTGGGATCGACGGCCGAAAACCTGCGCACCGCGGCGTCAGCGGAAAAATCAGAGCGCGACGGGTCCTATCGCGAGGCCGTCGAGACGTGCAACCTGCTCGGCGCGGCGGAGATCGCGAAGGTGTTCGACCAGACCCGCGACAGTGAAGTCGAGCACGCCAATCTCTGCACTACCGCGGCTCGCAACCTCGACTCGATGAAGGATGCGAAGACGTTCTACGTCTGCGGCAAGTGCGGCTATACGACCGACGTGAAGCTGCCCTACTGCCCCGCGTGTTCACACAAGGTGGCGCCGTCGGCGGTCGAATAGGACCATCGCCTTTCGATCATTCCCACGTGCGGCATTCGTCGTCGCACCGTTCTCCTCGGAGGGTCTCGATCCTTCGTTACCGATGGTCGGCACCATCACCTGCGCGGCGACCGGGTCAGCCCACTACCACCCGGCCGGCGCGTTCAGGGCCAGGCTCGCCGACGCGGATGGCGGAAAGCCGGTGCAAAGCTCCGTGTGGCGGAAGTCGGCGGCGAGGGCGGCCGTTCAACTCCGCCGCCACGCGGCGCTTGGCCCCGCACGAGCAGCGGCATCACGACCGCCGATACGGCCGCGAGCGCCGGATCGTATACTCGAGGCATGTTCGCCAGAGGGACGAAAACCGCCGCCGGCATCGCCGTGGCCATCATCGCTTTTTCGACCACCGCCCAGCAGGTGTACCAACGGCCGCCGGCGGAAATCGCCGAGCTGCTCGATGCTCCTGCGCCGCCGGTACCGTTCGTGAGCCCTGCCGGCAACGCCGTGATTCTCGCCACGCCGCCGCAGTATCGGACCATCTCCGACATCTCCGAGCCGACCATCCGCGGCGCCGGCGTACGAATCAATCCGCGCAACAACGGCTACTACATGGCCAACGTCTATTACGTCGCGCTGAAGCTGCAGCGTCTTCCCGATGGGGCGGCGATCGACGTCGCGCTGCCGGCCGCCGTCCGTGCATCGGCGCCGATCTGGAACGCCCGCGGGTCGACGTTCGTATTCACCAACACCACCGATTCCGCGGTCGAGCTCTGGGTCGGCGATGCCGCCACCGGCACGGTCCGCCGCATCGATGGAATCCATGTGAATCCCGTGTTGAGCTGGGGCATTGGCTGGATGCCGGATCAGCAGACGTTGCTCGTCAAGATCGTCCCCGCAGAACGCGGAGAACCTCCGGTCGACGCCACCGTGCCCGCCGGGCCGCGCGTGGAAGACAGCGCCGGCGTCAGGAGCGCGAGCAGCACGTATCAGGCCGTGGAGGTTCTTCGCACGCCTTACGAGGCCGAGCTGTTCGAGTACTACACCACCTCGCAGATCGCTGCCGTCGACGCGCTCACCGGCCGTGTCACGCCGATCGGCAAGCCGGCGGTGTACTGGAAAGTCGTACCCGCTCCTGGCGGAACGTACCTGCTCGTGGAACGTTTCATCCGGCCGTTCTCCACCATCCGCACGTTCCTGCACTTTCCGGCGGTCGTCGAGGTGTGGGACCTGGCGGGGCAGACGGTCGAGACGCTGGCGAATCAGCCGCTCGCCGAACAGGTGCCGGCCGAGGGAGTGCGCGTCGAGCCTCGCGACCACGAGTGGCAGGCAACCGCTCCGGCTACGGTCGTTTGGGTGGAAGCGCTGGATGAAGGCGATACGTACAAGAAGGTCACGCATCACGACCGCGTGATGATCAAGCCGATCGGCGGAGATTCCGCGGAACTGGCCAGGCTCGAGCAGCGATTCGACAGCCTGCAGTGGATCGAGAAGAGCTCGAAGGCGCTTCTGACGGAAATCGACTGGGAGAAGATGTGGTCGAAGACCTGGCTCGTGGATGCAGACGCGCGAACGTCATCGCCACGGCTGGTGTGGAGTCACGATCTCAACGACGCGTATGCGAAACCGGGCGATCCGGTTCTCGGAAGGCTGCCGAATGGCAGGACCGTGGTCCGCAGTCAGGAGGGCGCGATCTTCACCAAAGGCGAAGGCGCTTCACCTGCCGGGAACCGGCCGTTTCTCGATCGCATCGACCTGCGCACGCTGAAGAGCGAGCGACTGTTCCGATCGTCCGCCGACTCGCTGGAATCGTTCGTCGCCTGGGTGGATCCGGCGAAGGGCACGTTCGTGACACGGCGCGAGTCCGCCGCCGATCCTCCGAACCTCTTCATCCGGTCGCTCGGCCGTGCTCTCCCTTCGAAGACCACTCTAGGCGAGGCGCGCTATCGCTCCACCGCGCGGCGGCTGACCGGCTTCGTCGATCCCACGGGCGGACTGCGGCGCGTTTCCAGGCGCCTGGTCACATACGAGCGCGGAGACGGCGTGAAACTGTCGTTCACGCTTTACCTGCCGCCCGGCTACACGCCGGGAACGAAACTGCCGACGGTCATGTGGGCCTACCCTCTCGACTATACGAGCGCGGGCACGGCGGGACAGGTCTCGACGACCGTCCAGAAATTCACGACCGTCACCGGCGCGTCGCCGATCTTCCTTGCGCTCGCGGGCTACGCGGTGTTGGACGAGACCGCGATGCCGGTGGTCGGACCGACGGCCACGGCATACGACACGTTCGTCAAGCAGATTGTCGCGAACGCGAAGGCGGCGATCGAAAAGGCCGTCGAGCTTGGCGTGACCGATCCCGAGCGCGTGGGCGTGATCGGACACAGCCACGGCGGTCTCATGGTCGCAAACCTGCTGGCGTGGTCCGATCTGTTCCGCGCCGGCGTCGCGCGCAGCGCCGCGTACAACCACACGCTGCGTCCGTTCGGCTTCCAGTTCGAACGAAGAACTCTGTACCAGGCACGCGACACCTATCTCCGGCTCTCGCCGGTGTTGTACGCCGAGAGGATCGACGAACCGCTGCTGATCATGCATGGTGAACGGGACAACAACCCGGCCACGGTCCCGCTGCAATCGGAGAAGATGTACGAGGCGGTACGCGGGACCGGGGGAACGGTCCGGCTGGTGATGCTTCCCTTCGAGTTGCACGGCTACGTCGCGCGCGAGTCGATCGAGCACACGCTCTGGGAGACACTCACCTGGTTCGACAAACATGTGAAGAACGCCGCGCCGCGCGCGAAGCAGGACGCAACGGAATGAAGAACCCGGCCCGCGCGGGCGCCCGAAGGCGCCCGCGCGTTCCACGGCACGGTCAGTCGATGACGATGTAGCGGAACTCCTTGTTCGGACTGCCGGAGAAAGTCGCCCAGCCGTTGCCCTGCTCTTCCACGGCACACGCGTTCCCCCTCGACCCGTTCACGTAATTCACGATCAGCAGCGACGTCGCGCTGATGCTTGCGTTGTTGATCGTGATCCCGCCGCCCGGAGGGAAGGTTTCCACGCCGGAGATGAACGTGATGCCCTGTCCCGCCGGTCCCGCCGGTCCCGCCGGTCCTGTTGGACCCTGCGGCCCCTGAGGTCCGATCGGTCCCTGCGGACCCCCGGGTCCCTGCGGTCCCGCCGAGCCGGTTTCGCCCTGCGGACCCTGGATGCCCTGCGCACCCGGATCGCCTTTCGGCCCCTGCGGACCGATCGGGCCGATCTCGCCCTGCGCACCGGCAACGCCCGGATCAC
>CAMPKJ010000271.1 GCA_946887105.1 uncultured Acidobacteriota bacterium
GGCGATCAGCGACGCCGCGAGCACGACCAGGAAGCTGTAGAAGCCCCCGGCCGGGATGACCTTGAGCGGGAACGAGATCACGTCGGTCGGAAAGGCGAACTGGTCGTCGACGCCGACGCTGAGGCGGGTCTTGCGAATGAAGCCGTTCGGACTGCCGAGGAGACGGTGCCATTCGTGGTCGTTGGCGTCGGGGATGCGATCGAGTGTGTAACGCACCGTGCCGTCGTACTGGCTGCACGACTCCGGCGGCATCTGGCGCAGCGGCAGTCCGTCGAGGAAGAGCACGATCGCGCCGCAGTTGCCGTTCACTTTCGCGAGCAGCGCGGGGAAGTTGCGCACCGTGACGGTGACGCGGTCGCCGAGACCGGCGGCGCCGTTGTGCCAGCTCCCTTTCGCCTGCGTGACGCGCGGCTCGGTGGCGGGATCGTATGCGGTCTGTGCGATAGCGGAAACGGCGCAACACAACACGAGCAGCGAGGCAATCACGGAGCGACGGACGGACATCGGCTCACCTCTTCTCTGGCGATTTCGGACGCCTGATTGTAACGGGTGAGCCCGCCTACATTTCCGGCCGCTGGATTTCGATCGTGTGCGGCCGCGGCGGCATCCGGCGCAGGTAGGGGAGGATCTCCGATGCCGGCAGCGGTTGGCTGAACAGATATCCCTGCATCTGATCGCATCCGTAGTGCCGCAGAAACGTGTACTGCTCCTCGGTCTCCACGCCTTCCGCGACGACGTTGAGCTGCAGCGTGTGCGCGAGATTGATGACGTACGACACGATCGCGGCCGCGGTCTCGTCGGCGGTCACATCGCGCAGGAACTCCTTGTCGATCTTCACCGTGTCGATCGGGAAGTGCTTCAGGTAGGTCAGCGAGGATTGACCGGTGCCGAAGTCGTCGACGGCCACGCCGACGCCGAGGGCGCGCAGCTCGCGCAAGACCTTCATGGTCAGCTCGAAGTTCAGCATGGCCGCGCTTTCGGTGATCTCCAGTTCGAGACGATGCGGCGCGATCTGATTCTCCGCGAGCGCCGAGCGGACCACGTCCACCATGTCGCGCTGCTGGAGCTGCACCGCCGAGATGTTCACCGCCATGCGCAGCGTCTCCAGTCCCTGCGCGTGCCATTCGCGCAGCTGGCGGCAGGCGGTGCGCATCGCCCACTCGCCGATGGGGATGATCATCCCGGTCTCTTCCGCGAGGCTGATGAACTCGGTCGGCTGGATGAGGCCGCGGTTCGGATCGCGCCAGCGCAGCAGCGCTTCGACGGAGACGATGCGGCGGCGCGCGCGATCGTAAACAGGTTGGTACCAGAGCTCGAGCTGTTCGCGCTCGATGGCGTGATGCAGGTGTTGCTCGAGCGCGAGCCGGCGCACGTAGCGCTCGTTCATGCTGGCCGTGAAGAGCTGGGCCTGATTGCGGCCCAGCTCCTTGGCGCGGTACATGGCGGCGTCGGCGCATTTCAGCAGCGTCTCCGCGTCTTCGCCATCGCCCGGATAGCAGCTGATGCCGATGCTGGCGGTGGCGAAGATCTCGTGACCGTCGATGTGGAACGGCCGGGTCAGCGACTCCAGGACTTTGCGCGCCACGCCCGCGACTGCCTCGGTGCTCGTGACTTCGGGCAGCAGCACGCTGAACTCGTCGCCGCCGATGCGCGAGATGGTGTCCGACGCGCGCAATGCGCCGTGCAGCCGCCGCGCGATGTCGGCCAGCAGGCGATCGCCGAACGAGTGCCCGAGTCCGTCGTTCACGAGCTTGAAGTGATCGACGTCGAGGTACATCACCGCCACGCCGACGCGATTGCGCGCCGCGCTGGCCAGGCTGTTCACGAGGCGATCGCGGAACAGCAGCCGGTTGGGAAGGCCGGTCAGCGAGTCGTAGTAGGCGCGATACTCGAGCTGCTTTTCGGTCTGCTTGCGCTGCGAGACGTCGCGGTAGTTGAGCACGATCGCGGCGACGCTCGGCTCGTGGAGCATGTTCTGGCTGAAGCCTTCCAGCCAGACCCAGTGACTGTGCTTGTGCATGAAGCGCAGCTCGCCGTGCGCCTCGTGGTTGGGCGAGCTGAGGACGTCGGACAGCACCGCCTTCGCTTTGTCGATGTCGTGCGGATGGATGAAGTCGAAGAGCGAGCGGCCGAGAAGCTCGCGCTCTTCGTAGCCGATCAGGTGTTGCGTCGACGAGCCTGCGAAGGAGAAGCGGAGATCGCCGTCGAGCAGCACCACGCCGCTCCAGCTCTTCTCGACGATGGTGCGGAAGCGCTTTTCGCTCGACGCGAGTTCGCGCTCGGCGCGCTTGCGCTCGGAGATGTCGCGCAGGAAGGCGGTGAACGTGACGTCGGTGCCGCTGCCCGCGGGCGCGAGCGTGATCTCGATCGGGAACTCTTCGCCGTTCGCGCGCCTGGCCATCGTCTCCAGGCGGCGCCGCAGCAATCGCATCGGCCGGCCGCTGCGATAGCGCTTCAGCAGCGCGCGCAGGATGCGCATCTCGGCGTGGCCGACGAAGTTCGGACGCAGCGGCAATCCGAGAATCGTGCGCGCCGGGATGCCGAAGATCGCCTCCGCCTGGCGGTTCCATTCGATGACCATGAGCGAGCGATCGACCGTGACCACGGCGTCGAGCGTCGACGCGATGAGCTGCCGCAGGCGCGCCTCGGACTTGCGCAGCGCCTGTTCGGTCCTCGCGCGCGCGATCGCTTCGCCGGCGATGTTGGCGGTCGCGCGCAGGAAGGCCAGTTCGTAGTCGGTGAAGGTGCGCTCTTCGTTCGCATAGGCGAGGATGACGCCGAATGCGCCGTACTGCGTGCGGATGACCACGCCGGCGCCGCTGCGGATGCCGTGCTCGGCATGGAGATGCGTGGCCTTGAACCGCGTCTCCTCGGCGAGGTTCCCGAACGTGAACGGCGCATCGGCGAGCAGCGTGACCATGCCGATCGAATCGTCTTCATCGGAATCGCGCGTGCAGCGCAGGAACGTGTCGTTCGCGCCGAGCGCGGCGCGAACGATCATGCGTCCGCCGGGCGTGACCTCGAGCGCGCGGCAATGCGAAACGCGCAGCGTGAGCTCGACCAGCGCACACGCCTGCCCGAGGAGGATCAACGGATCGACGCCGGTCAGCGCGGCCTGTCCGAGCTCCGCGATGGCGATCTCCTGACGATTGCGCGCCTCCAGCTCCGCGCGCAGCCGCGAGACCTCATCCGCACGCGCGTCGGTACCTCCGTCGCCGTCCTGCACGAGGTGAAAGTGCGGATGCTCAGCCATGAAACCGGTTGCGCAAGTTTACGGGGGATGAAAAAGGAAAACGAGCCGAAATCCGACGCGAGCAGGAGATGTGCCAGTCGCCGTCATCCTGAAGCGCTCGCTCCGTGATCCAGCTCACATTCGCATCCGCGGGCTCGTGTACACTCCGGGCCGCATAGCACACACGAAGTGGGCACCAGGGGGGCGTACCAACGCCCCCCTTTTTTATTTTCCGGAGGTCTCGTGACGAAGCGGATTGTGATTGCGGTGGTGGCGATGCTCATCCTCGGCGCATGCCATTCGAGGGAGCAGGCGGTGACGGGCGCGTATGGCTCGGGTGTGCTGACCGGACAGGTGGTGATGACGGAGGGCGGCAGCCCCGCCGGCGTGAACGTTTCCGTGAGCGGGACCGGCATGACCAGGACCCTCGGCGCGGACGGAGCGTTCGCATTCGGCGGCGTTCCGGACGGCGCGGAGCTGCTCTTCGATCGTCCATCGGATGGCATCGCGGCGACGTTGAAGCTCGTCAACGCGTCCGGTCACGTGGTGGTCGATCTCGCCAGGAGCGAAGCGAAGAAGTCGGGACGCAGGCGCGCCGCCGGACCGTCCAAGACGTTCCAGTTCGAAGGACTGCTGACCACGGTCAGCGCGACGGAGATCGTGATGGACTCCTCGCGGGAGCCGGGCGTGACCATCGCGTTGACCGATCAGACGGTGATCCGCAAGGGCGGTACTGCGCTGACGGCGGCCGATCTCCTGGCCGGCATGCGCGTGCACGTGAAGGCGCTGCAGAGCGCCGGCGGCGGCTTCACCGCGGTCTCGATCGTCGTGCAGGAAGGGGATGACGACGGCGGCGATGACGACCAGCCGGCCGTCCGCGAGTACGAAGGCACGGTTCTGAGCGCGAGCGCGACCGAGCTCGTGATTTACAGTTCTCACAAATCCGAGGTGACCTTCGCTCTCGATGCCGCCACGGTGATCCGCAAAGGCAATACGCCGGTGCTGGCCGCCGACATTCAACCGGGCTGGCGCGTGCACGTGAAGGCCACGACGTCAGGCGACGGCGCGACGAAGACCGCGAATCTGGTGATCGTGCAGCGCACGAACGGCGGCGATGACGATGACGATGACGATGATGACGGTGACGACGAACCGGCGCCGCCGAAGGCGAAGTTGTCGGGCGACGTCACCGCAGTCGGCGCGACCGAGCTCACCGTGCAGACCGGCGTCGGCAGCATCACGGTGAAGACCGACGCGTCGACGCGCATCAAGAAGCGCGGGCAGACGATCGCGCTGGCGCAGATCGTGGCCGGCGACAAGGTGAAAGTGGACGGAACGCGCAACGCGGACGGCAGCGTGCTCGCGAAGTCGATCGACGAGAAATCAAAGTAACGGGCATACGCAGGCCCGTGGACGTGGCACGCATTCCCCCGGATGCGGGCAGGGTGGGGCGAGACCGGCGAAACGATGTTTCGCCGGTCTCTTTTTTCATTGCCTCACTTCGAATGTGACCGAGTGCGCGCGCCCGAGGTCGTCGACGACGGCGATGCGGTGCACGCCGGGTGTCGGGGCGACGAAAACCGGCCGCTCCGGCCGCTGCGTCGCCACCAGCACACCGTCCTGATACCAGTAGAGGCGCGACACGTCGGAGCCGCTTTCGGCGCTCAGGCGAATCTCCTGATAGCGCAGCGGCGCATCGCGGCGGATGCGATACGGCGTGGCCGGATCGGGCGACAGGATGCGCGGACGCTGTTCCGCGTCCACGTCACGGCACTCGGCGCTGAGCGGCGGCAGCATCGCCACCTGTTCGCCGTTCGCGCGGCGGTAGCTGACCAGCTCCGGCGGATCGATCGCGAACACGCGCGCGACGCTCGGACGCGACGCCACGCAGTCGCCGCTCAAGCGCTGCCCTGTTTCCGCATCGACGATCAGCAGGCGGTGAATCGTGCACGAGGTCAGCCGCGAGACGTTCGCGATGCGCTGCACGGACACGCGATCGACGCAATGCGGCGCCGGCAGTTGATGGCTGGCCGCGCAGACTTCGATCGTTTCGATGCCCGGCGGAGTGCGGCGTACGACGCTCGTGGCATCGATGGCGCGGAAGAGATCGAACAGTAGCGGCGCGGCGTCTTCCGATCCGGATAGGCCTTTCACGCCGTGTCCGTCGAAGTTACCCGCCCAGATGCCGATGGTGTAGCGCGCGGAGAAGCCGATGCTCCACGCGTCGCGATGCCCGTACGACGTGCCGGTCTTCCAGGCGATGCGCGGCGTGTCGGCGGTCAACTCCCACCCCTGCGGCATGTCCGGGCGGCGCAGCTCGCACAGCACATCGGTGATCAGCGCCGTCGCTTCGGCGGAGTAGAGGCGTTCGCCGCGCGCGCCCGGAATGGAGCTGCGAAAGAGGCGCACCGGCCGATGCACGCCGCCTTCCGCGAGCGTCGCATAGAGATTGGTGAGGTCGAGCAGGCGCACTTCGCCCGCGCCGAGGATCAATGGCAGTCCGTAATCGCCGGACGTGCGATCGAGCGTGCGCAGGCCGCCGTGGCGCAGCGTGGTCAGGAACGAGTCGACGCCGATCTCCGACACCAATCGTACGGCGGGCGCGTTGAGCGACTGGATGAGCGCCTCGCGCGCGGTGACGCGGCCGCGATACGTGCCGTCGTAGTTTTCGGCGACGTAGCCGCTGTAGTCGGTGGGGATGTCCAGCAGGTACGTCTCGGGCACGAGGCGTCCGTCATCGATCGCCTTCGCGAACAGGAACGGCTTGAGCGCGGAGCCGGGCGAGCGCCGGGCGACCGCACCGTTGTTCTGTCCGTCGTAGTGGCGGTCGAAGAAATCCGCGCTGCCGACCAGCGCGCGCACTTCGCGTGTCGCGTTGTCGATCACGACCACGGCCACGTTCTCGATGTTGCGGGAGCGCAGCTCCGCGGCGCGCGCGACGACGCGTTGTTCCGCGATGCGTTGCACGCGCGGATCGAGCGTGGTCTGCAGCCGCGGCGATGCCGGCGACTCGCGCCGGGCCAGCTCGCACCAATGCGGAGCGGTGAACGGCACGCGCCGTCGCGATTCGGGCAGTTGCTGGCGCCGCGCCTCTCCGATCTCAGCCGCGGTGAACGCGCCGCGCTCGTGCAGTTGCGCGAGCACGCGATCGCGCGCGCGCCGTGCCGCACGCGGATCGCGGAACGGGTCGTAGCGATTGGGCGAGCGCGGCAAGGTGGTCAGCAACGCGATCTCGCCGAGGGAGAGACGCCGCGGTTCCTTGGCGAAATAGAAGAAGGATGCCGCGCCGACGCCTTCGATGTTGCTGCCGTACGGCGCGAGGTTGATGTAGATCTCGAGCAGCTCGCGTTTCGAATGATGCGCGGTGAGT
>CAMPKJ010000272.1 GCA_946887105.1 uncultured Acidobacteriota bacterium
AGTCGACCAGCCACTCTGCCACCCGCAGCAGGCCCGGCTTCGGGCGAACGGGTGCGTCGGGAAGGAGCTGCGGCGCCGCGGTCGCGAACCGCGTCTTGGCGTCGCCGACCGAGGTGATGTCGAGCGCGGGACGCGACGTGCTCTTGCCGGTCGCCGGCTCGATCCACGTGGTGTCGATCTGGATCGAGCCGGCCACGATCGAAGGTTTCGATGCGCCGATCGCGGCCTCGATCTCCGTACGCGCCTCCGAGTCGCTGCTGATCCCGCTCGCGACGGACCTCGGCGGCAACGCTGCATTCACCGACGCGCTGCGCGAGCTGCTCGCATCGCCACGCGAGTTCATCACGTACGACGCAAAGGCGCAGTCGCGCCGCTTGCGCGCGGCCGGACTGCCGGTGCCGTCGCAGTGGACCGACGTGATGCTGATGTCGTACGTGATCAATCCCGGCCTGCCCAGTCACGCGCTCGGCAACATCGCGCGCGATCGTCTGAAGCAGGACGTGCTGGTGCGCAAGGACGTCGCGAAGACCGCGCCGCTGTTCGCGCTCGATCACGAGATCGGCGCCACCGCCCTCGGCGCCTATCAGCAGTATCTTGGCGAGAAATCCGACGTCACCATCGCGCTGCGGTCGATGCTCGAGCCCGAACTGCGCCGCGATGCCGCACTGGCCGACATCTACACGCGCATCGAGATGCCGCTCTTCCCCGTCCTCGGCGCGATGGAGGAGCGCGGCATCCGCATCGACGCCGCACTGCTGCGCACGATGTCGAGGTCCATGGGCGAACAGCTCGCCGAGCTCGAGACGCGCATCTTCAAAGAGGCGGGGATGGAGTTCAACATCAACTCGCCGATGCAGCTCGGGCAGATCCTGTTCGAGAAGCTCAACTATCCCGTTCTCAAGAAAACGAAGACCACCAAGAACTACTCGACCAGCGTGGAAGTGCTGCAGGAGCTGGCCAGCCACGGTTACGCCGTCCCGCAGCTCATCCTGCAGCATCGCGAGCTGCACAAGCTCAAGGGCACGTACATCGACGCGCTGCCGCAGCTCGTCGGCGCGGACGGACGCGTACACACGACGTTCAATCAGGCGGTCGCAGCGACGGGGCGTCTGTCATCGTCGGATCCGAACCTGCAGAACATCCCCATCCGCACGCAGACCGGACGCGAGATCCGCAAGGCCTTCATCGCCGACGAAGGATGGGTGCTGATCTCCGCGGACTACTCGCAAGTGGAGTTGCGCGTGCTCGCGCACATCTCCGGCGACCAGTCGTTGATCGAGACCTTCCAGCGCGGCGCCGACATTCATCGCGCCACCGCGTCGAAGATGTTCAGCATCCCCGAGGACGAGCTCACCGCGGAACAGCGCCGCGCCGCGAAGACGATCAACTTCGGCGTGCTGTACGGCATGTCGTCGTTCCGGCTCGCGAACGAGCTCGACATCTCCACCACGCAGGCGAAGGACTGGATCGAAGCGTACTTTGCGCGATACCCGAAGATCCAGGAGTACCTCGATCGCACGCTCGCGGACGCGCGCAACACCGGCAAGGTGACCACGCTCTTCGGCCGCGTGCGCTACATCCCCGAGATCCACAACCGCTCGTTCACCGTGCGCGGCAATGCCGAGCGCATGGCCACGAACGCGCCCATTCAGGGAACGGCCGCGGACATCCTGAAGATGGCCATGATCGCGCTCGAACGCCGTCTCGAGGCGCACGCGTCGGGCGCGCGCATGCTGCTGACGGTGCACGACGAAATCGTGATCGAGGCGCCGGAGACGAGCGCAGCCGATGTGGCCGGAATCGTGAAAGAGACCATGGAGAACGTCTTCCCGCTGGCGGTGCCGCTCGCGGTCGACGCGCATTACGGGAAGAGCTGGTACGACGCCAAAGAGTGATGTCTCCTCGCCACGCGCTGCTGCTGTTGTCGATTGCGATGTTCATCGGATGCCGGTCCGACGCGCCAAAACCGGCCACGACCAAAGCCGCCGGCCCGACCATGAAGGCGACGGTGGTCACGATCCGCACGATCATGAAACCGGAGGAGCGCACGCTCACGCGCACGCTGGTCATCGCCGGCGACCGCGCGCGCGATACGAGCGAACAGGACGTCTGGCGCCTCTTCGACACGAAGGCGAACACGGTCACGTTCGTCGATGACATCGCCAGGACCATCCGCACCGAACCGCTGCAGAAGCTGATCGAGCAACGCCGCGGGATCACCAGAGACGCGCTGCCGCAGTACTATCCCCGCGCGCGGCTGGTGCGCTCCGGCACGAAGCGCCCCATGCAGGGCGCCACCGCGGAATCGATCGTCATCGAGAGCGGCACGTACAAACGCGAGCTCTGGCTCGCCGAACATCCCGCCATTCCGCGAGGCCTGTTCGCGATGATGTACGCCAGCGACGCTCCCACGCCGCCGCTCGCGCCGATGATGCGCGAAGTCGACGAAGCGCTCCTCAACGTGCGTGGCTTTCCGCTCGCCGACCGTGCCGAGGTGCCGGTGGCGAAGAACACACTCATCGTCGATCGCGCCGTGACCTCCATCGCGCAGCGCGATGTGCCGCAGGCGGTGGTGTCGATCCCGAGCGGTTATCGCGATGTCACGCCGAAGGCGCAGTGACGGCGTCACGCAACCATTGCACGAGTTCGCGATTTCCGCTTTCCTCGGCTGCACGCAGCGGCGTTTTCCGGTCGTAGCCCACCCAGTTCACGTACGCGCCGCGACTCGCTAGAAACTCCGCCACCTGCTGTTGCCCGCCGCGGCACGCGTGCCAGAAGGCATTCGTGATGTCTTGCGCCGATGGCGGAGGCGCGTTCGTGAAGCCGTTGCGCACCTCGTCCAACAGACCGAGTGCGGCCGCCTGCCAGAACGTCGTCTTCGCGCCGCGTTCGAGCAGCCGGCGCGCTGCGTTCCATTGCGCGAACACCACCGCATCGGACATCGGAGCACCGCCGGTGAACACCGCGCCGGAAGCTTCGATGTCCGCTCCGGCATCGAGCAGCGCGTCGAGCACGGCAACGTCGTCGCTGCTCGCGGCCCAGTGCAACGGCGTCTCTCGCGCATGCGGCAGCTCGACTCGCGCATTCACGTCGGCGCCGTAACGAACCAGGAGCGCGATGGTCTGCGCACCATTCGGAAAATGTCCGGGCCAGTCGGCGGCGACGTGCAGGAGCGTCCGCCCGACTCCCCGTTCGTCGACGACGCGCGCCGTGGCGAGAGCACGATCCTGCTCGAGCAGCGCCTCGAGCGTGGCCAGGTCGCCACTGCGAATCGCCGTGACGGCCTTTTCGATCGGAACGCTCACTTCTGCGCTTTTTCCATCAGCTCCGCGGTGCTGCGCCGCTTCGGTGCCTCGCGCGAAACGCGTTGCGCCTCCGCGATCGCGTCCTCCTTCTTCCCGAGGTCGAGCAGCAACTCCGCGAGCAGTTCGCGCGCGGGCAAGATCGCGCCCGGCGTGACCGGGTGTTTCTCCGTCGATGCTTCGAGGTCGGCGGCGGCGCGCATCAGTTTCAGCGACTCGTCATGCTTCTCTTCCGCGCGAGCGATCCACGCGGCGACCGACAGGCGCTGGATTTCGACATGATCGGCCCAGAAGCTGTTCTTCTGATCGATGAGATTCTGGCGGATCGTGGCGAGCCGCGTCACCGCGTCGCGGGCGATGTCGAGATTGCCGGAGCGTACGCCGCCGATGCCGCGCGCGAAGTGGATGTTCGCCTCGGCATACGGGACTTTCGTCCAATCGACGATGGACGGGACGGTCAGCGCGGCCGCGTCTTTCCACTCGCGGCGTTCCAGTGCGAAACGAGCCGGGACGGCGCTGATCGCGTACGCCGCGGCGAAATTGTTCGCGTTGTCGAGCTTCGTCACCTGTTTCGTCTTTTCGACGAGCTTGCGCGCGTCGTCGATGCGTCCCTGCTGCAGATACGCATAGACGAGATAGTCGACCGCGTGCAGCTCGTCGAATGCGGTCGCGCCGGGCATGGTCCTGGCGAGATGCTTCCGCGCCTTCTCCGCCGACGCGAGATTGGACGCGATCGACTCGTCCCACAATCCGAGCCGGGTGAAGATGTGCGACGGCATGTGCAGCGCGTGCGGCGATCCGGGCGCGAGCTTCGCGTACACGCGCGCCGCCGGCAGCGCGAGCTCCGCGAGCTCGGGGTAGTCGAAGCTATGGATGAGATAGTGCGCGACGCCCGGATGCTCCGGTTCCTCCGGCAGCACGCGATTGAGAATGGCCGCGGCCTCCTTCTGCTTCGCGTACGTCTTGTCGTTTGGTGAGGCGATGCCGAGGATTGCGAGCGCGTGGAAGATCGCGGCCTCGCGATCCTTCGGGTGATCGCGCTCGAGCGCGGCCATGGCCTTCTCGTACGCGATTATGCGCGTCTTGTGATCGAGCTTGTCGGAGTCGGCGTAGAACGTGGCGATGGCGGCGATGTACGCGCGCTCGCGATCGGTCTTCGCGCCGATCGCGCTGGCTTTCTTCGCCGCTTCGACGCCGGTCTTCAACTCCTCGGGTGTGGGCGGCGCCCACAGCGGATGGAGATTGGCCATCGCCACGCCCCACCACGCCATGCCACACTGGGCATCCGCCGCGGCCGCACCGCGAAAGGCCTTCTCGGCCTCGACATACCAGAACGAATGGATCAGCGAGACGCCGCGATGGATCTCGCTCTGCGCCTGTTCATTGCACGACGTGGACAGGCGAGCCTTACCGATGTTGCCGAGGTCGGGCGCATCGTGGTGATGCTGATGGCCGGATTGAGGATCGTCCGCCAGAACGTTCCCGACGACGAGGAGAGGAGCGGAAAGGATGAGCGCCGCGAGCAACCTGCGCATGATGGCCTCCTTGCGTGAGGCCCGTGATTGTAGATGCACGCGGCGCGGCGAGCGAGCTCGGCTGAAGTCTGCTTTGTAGCCTTCGCCCCTCGTGAGGGGAGAAGGTGCCGCAGGCGGATGAGGGGTTGTCGCGGCGCGACGGAAAGGGAGACCCTCATCCGCCCTTCGGGCACCTTCTCCCACTGCGGCGGGAGAAGGCTATTCCTTAGAAACGCGGAGGCGCTTTCGGAGCTTCGTCCTTCAACACCACCACGCCCCACTTCGACGGATCGAACGTGAACTCGCGATCCGTGAAGCCGCCGGCCAGATCGGCGTCGGCACAATCATCTTCGAGATTGGCCGGCCAGTAGCCGAGGATCTGCTCGTCCTTCGTGTACGTGTAGAAGCCGATGGTGAGCGGGATTTCCTGCCGGCCGCCGATCGGAAGCTGGTACTCGCGCATCAGCTCCGCGGTGGGACTGGCGTTCGCGAACCAACCTTTCGAGGTCAGGAACTTTTCGCGATCGGCCATCGCGGCGGCGCTCTTGCCGGTGTCGCGATTCGACCAGTTGAACGGATGGGTCATGCGCCATTTGCCGTCCGTCTCTTCGAACGCGGCCGTGCCGAGCGCACCCGACGCGTGCAGAACGACCACGCCGTTCTTGTTCGGGTAGCAGAGACTGCCGATGCCCGGCCGGAAGCCGACGATGCCGACGTAGAGATACGTGCCATCGTGGACGAGCAACGCTTCTCCCTGTCCCTCGGACAACCCGACGTGCGTCGCCCCTTTCCATTCGATTGGTTTCACCTGCCCGTCGACGACCGGCGGCTTCTCGACGCGATTCACCGTGATGCGGACCGGATCCGCGGCGAAGAGAGCGAGAGAGAACGACAGAGAAAGAATGAGTGCGATGGACCGATGCATATCGTTTTCAGAGTACCAGCCGGGAATCGCCCACGCGTTTCGTAGCTCCGGCCTGATCGAAAAATTCGAGTAACGGGATGGCCACTTTGCGGGAGATTCCGAAGAGATCTTTGAACTGCCCAACGTCGATCGTCTGCCCTTTCTTCTCGGCCAGCTTCGCGCGGGCGGCCTCGACCGTGTCGCGATGCAGATAAACGCCTTCCGCGAGCCGCACCAGCGTGCCCTGCTTCACGAGATAGCCGATCACGCCTTCGATGACTTTCGGCCTCTGCTGGATGGTCTTGATCAGTTCGGAGGTCGCAGGCGTCTGCAGTCCCGCCTCGGCGTATCGCGCTTCGATGGCCCGCACGAGCTCGCCCTCGGAACCACCAAGCGTTTTCGAACGGCCGGGGATGTCCAGCGCATCGCCCTGCACGACAGCGATTCTCTCTTTCGCGAGATCGTTGAGCAGGAAGTTCACCGGCGCGCCGGCCGGAATCAGCTTCTGCACGAACTCGCCCTTCGGAACATTGAGCGCCATCTTGTTCGCTTTGAAGTAGCCGTCCAGGAGCTCCATGCTGCGGCGGCGGAAGTCGTGCAGCACGTCGTTGTGCAGGAAGGTCGTGCCGGTGCGCGCGACGTTCGGCACGCTCTTCAGTTCTCTGGTCAGCGTCTCGATGCGGATGCCGGTGCGCGTCTGGATCTCTTCCATGCTCAGGCCGCGCAGTCCTTGCAGCTTTGCGGTGAGCTCGACACGCTCGGACAGCGTTCCGCTGGACAGCGTTTCGAGGATTTCCGGTCGCGTGCCGCGACTGAGCTTGCCGAGGTGCGGGTCGAGGATCACGCCGCCGCCGATGGTGG
>CAMPKJ010000273.1 GCA_946887105.1 uncultured Acidobacteriota bacterium
CCCTCCGAGGAACTCCGAGGCACTCCGAGGAACCCCGAGGAACTCGCCCTAGCTATACTGCCGCCGTCCAATGGCTCTCTTTTCTTCCGACGCCAAAGAAGCGCTGAAGCGGCTCGCCAACAAAGAGTTCGGATCGGCCGAGGTGCGCGATGAGATGCTGGCCAGCCTCGAGACGGCGGAACTGCGCGCACGCGATGTCGCATGGATGCTCTTCCGGCCCGATCGCGCATTTCGCGACGCCGCATCGCGCGTCCTCGTGCGCGTTCGCGATCCGGAGACGGTCTTCGTCTTCCTCAACGAGATGAAGGCCAAGCCGGAAGCGGCCGTCCGCGCCGCCGTCGCCGCGCTGTTCACCCTCGGATTGCCGGGACTCGAGAACGATCTCTCTCGCGCGCTGGCCACTCCGCAGAAGGAGACCAAGGACACGCGCGAGCTGCAGGAGATGGCGCGGCGGATCGTTCTCGAAGCACCGCCGGGGCGCTCCATCGAGGCGTTGTTGTGGCAGCTCGCCACGACCGGACCCGCCGAGGAGCGCGTGGTCTTTCTGAACCGCCTCGCGCAGCAGCCGATCGACGAACGCGCCGCCCCGCGATGGCAGAAACTCGCGCAGGATCACGATCCCGCGATACGCGAGAAAGCGCTGGAAGTCCTGGCCACGAAGCTGGCCACGCCGCCGATCGCACTCCTCGTGCACCACCTTCCGCTCGTCTCGTACAACACCCAGCAGGTCCTCATCGACACCCTTTCGCGTGCCTCGGCGACGCAGCCGCCCGAGTTCGCCGATCAGCTCCTGCCGCTGGTCGCGTCGGGTGACGCCGGCACGCGCACGGCGGTGATGAAGATCCTGCTCTCGATGCAGAATCCGTCCGCGGTCGTGAAGCGCTACATCCGCTTCACGAAGAGCCTGGCCGGATTCGTCCGCGACCGCGCGCTCGACTCGCTGCACGTCTTCGGCGCCCAGGTCATCGAGCCCGCGCTCGAGCTGTTCTCCGATCCCGATGACGAGCTTCGCGCCGCGGCGCTCGCCGTGGCGTCGACGTTCGAAGATCCGCGGCTCGTTCCCGCCACGATCGCGTTGCTCAAGGACGACGACTGGTGGATTCGCATCGCCGCCGCGGAAACGCTCGGCCGCTTGAAAGATGCGCGCGCCGTCGAGCCGCTGGTGCAGGCGCTGGCGGATCCCGATGCGAAGTGGGCGGCGGTCGAAGCGCTCGGCCACATCGCCGATCCGCGCGCGCTGAACGCGCTCGGGCGCATGCTCGCCGATCCGCAACCGAACGTGCGCATCGAGGTGATGCAGGCGCTCGCGCAGTTCAACCATCCGCAGGTCGCCGAGGCGCTGAAAAAAATGGCCACGAACGATCCGGAACGGAGCGTGCGCATGCGCGCGCTGGACGTGCTCGATGACATCGCGCGCCGCGATCACACCGGCAGCGGCGCCGCCGCCATCCGCGGCGAGGCCATGGCCGTGCGCGCGGTCGAGGGTGAATCGAAACTGCACACCTTCCTCATCTCCACGCGCAACAGCGGTGCGTCCGACTTTCACCTCTCCGTCGGACAGCCGCCGATCGTGCGCATCGCCGCCGATCTGCTGCGCGCGCAGGGCGAGCCGTTCACCGCCGAGCAGACCGAGAAGATGCTGCGCGAGATCCTCACCGAACATCAGTGGGAAATCCTGCGCCGCGATCAGCAGGTCGACTTCTGCTACTTCATCCCGCAGGCGGGACGCTATCGCGCCAACGTGTTCGTCGATCATCGCGGCTACAACGGCGTCTTCCGCGTGATCCCCGAGCAGCCGCCGACGATCACCGAGCTGGGCATGCCGGCGCAGCTCGCGGAGATCGCCGGATTCCATCAGGGCATCGTGCTGGTCTGCGGCCCGTCGGGGTCCGGCAAATCGACCACGCTCGCGGCGCTGGTGAATCTCTTCAACGAGACGCGCAACGATCACGTCCTGACCATGGAAGACCCGGTCGAGTTCGTGCATCCGTTCAAGAACTGTCTCGTCAATCAGCGCGAGGTGGGGACGCACACCCGCTCGTTCGCGCGCGCGCTGCGCGCGGCATTGCGCGAGGACCCGGACGTGATCGTGATCGGCGAGCTGCGCGACAACGAGAGCGTTTCGCTCGCGCTCACCGCCGCCGAAACCGGGCACATCGTCCTGGGCACGCTCAACTCCACCAGCGCGCCGAAAGCGATCGACCGCCTGATCTCCAGCTTCCCGATCGACGAGCAGCCGCAGGTGCGCGCGTCGCTCTCCGAGTCGCTGAAGTACGTCATCGCGCAGCGTTTGCTGCCCGCGAAAGAAGGGCGCAAGCAGGTGGCGGCGTTCGAGATCCTGAAAGGCACCACCAACATCGCCAACATGATTCGCGACGAGAAGACGTACCAGATCCACTCGGCCATGCAGACCGGCCGCTCGCTGGGCATGCAGACGTTCGACGAGGCGCTGCGCGATCTGATCAAGCGCGATCAGATCACCGCCGAGGCGGCGTATATGGCGGCGTTGAAAAAAGAAGACTTCGAGGCGTTCGTCTCGGCGGAGTTCCTGGCCTCGACCAGGGCATAGGCAGCAGCACAGAGCAATGGCGCAGAAAATCGATCGCTTCCTCCGTTTGATGAATGACCGCGGCGCGTCGGATTTCCATCTGACCGTTGGCCGTCCGCCGATGGTGCGCGCCTCCGGAGCGATGGAGACCATCCGCTATCGCGTGCTCTCCGAGCGCGATTACGCCGAGCTGCTCGAGCCGGTCACGCCGCCCGATCTCTGGAAGCAGTTCCTCTCCGATGGCGACGCCGACTACTCGTATGAAGTGCCCGGTCAGGCGCGCTATCGCGTGAACCTCTTCCGCCAGCAGCGCGGGTCGGGCGCGGTGTTCCGCGTCATCCCCACCAAGATCATGACCATCGAGCAGCTCGGCCTGCCGGAGCAGGTGCGGCGGCTCGCGCAGATCCGCAACGGACTGGTGCTCGTGACCGGTCCGACCGGCTCCGGAAAATCGACAACGCTCGCGGCGATCATCGATCTGATCAACGAAACGCGCAGCCTTCACGTCATCACCATCGAGGATCCGATCGAGTTCGTCCATCCGAACAAGAAATGCCTCATCCATCAGCGCGAGATCGGCACGCATGCGAAGAGTTTCGCCGAGGCGCTGAAAGCGGCAGGACGCGAGGATCCGGACATCATCCTCGTCGGCGAGATGCGCGATCTCGACACCATCTCGATGGCGCTGTCGGCGGCCGAGCGCGGCACGCTGGTCTTCGGCACGCTGCACACCAACAACGCCGCGAAGACGATGGACCGCATCATCAGCGTCTTTCCCGCCGCGGAGCAGGAAGGCATCCGCAACGTGCTCGGCGAAACGACGCGCGCCGTGCTCGCCCAGCAGCTTCTGCCGCAGATCGGCGGAGGCCGCGTGGCCGCGCTGGAGATCCTCTTCAGCTCGCCCGCGATCGGTAACATGATCCGTGAAGGAAAGACGCCGCAGATCACGTCCGCGATCCAGACCGGCGTGCGCGAGGGGATGGTGGACATGGATACGTCCATCCGCCGCCTGTACGAAGCGAAGCGCATCACCGCGCGCGCCGCGTACGACAAGGCCATCGACAAGGAGCAGTTCAAGGATCTCGAGAGCGCGGGCTGATCGTCGATGGTCCCCTCTCCCCGCGACGCGGCGAGAGGGCAGGGTGAGGGGCCGCTCTCGCGTTACCATCTTCCTCGTGCCTTTCGAACCCGGATCGCGTCTCGGACGCATCCGCATCGACGCGCTCCTCGGCGTCGGCGGCATGGGCTCGGTGTACCGCGGCTTCGATGAGCGCCTCGAGCGCGCCGTCGCGGTCAAGGAAGTGCATGCCACGCAGAACAGTCCCGCCATCCGCACCCGTTTTCTGCGCGAGGCGCGCGCGCTGTCGCAACTCGATCACCCGAACATCTGCCGCATCTACGACGTCCTGGAACGCGTCGACGGCGATTACCTGATCCTCGAGCTGATCGAAGGGGAGACGCTGCGCGAACGGATGGCGCGCGGACTCTCCCGCGACGAGGCGTTGCGCATCGCGTTGCAGGTAGCGCGCGTGCTCGTGGTCGCGCACGCGCGCGGGATCGTGCATCGCGACCTCAAGCCCGACAACATCATGCTCACCGCGTCCGGCGACGTGAAGGTGCTCGACTTCGGACTGGCCCGGTTCGCCGGAGACACGCCCGCGCACGATCTCGCCGCCGCACACGATTTCGCCGGCGATGACGTGGAGAAGACCGCGGTCCTGGGGCGCAGGCAATCGGAGACCGCGCCCGATGTCTCGCGCACGATCGGCGGCAGTCTGGTCGGCACGGTGATGTACATGTCGCCCGAGCAGGCGCGCGGGCTGCCGCTCGACGGCGCGAGCGACGTTTATTCGCTCGGCGTCGTGTTGTACGAATTGCTCACGGGGCGCCGGCCATACGCGGAGACCGAGTCGGTGTCCGACACGCTGATCCGCGTGCGCGGCGCCGCGGTGGAGTGGCGCGATTTCGGACGCCGCGATCTCGACGCGCTGCTCCGGCGCCTGCTCGCCTTGCACCCGAATGACCGCCTCTCGACGGAAGAAGCCGCGCGCGCGATCGAAATCGCGCTCGCGTATCCGGCGCGAGTGCGCAGGCGATGGCTCGGCGCAGGTCTCGGTGCGGCGCTGCTGGCGATGCTCGCTGGCGGCGTGCTCGGCGTGCGCACGATCGCGGCGTCGCGTGCGGTGCTCGCGGAGGATCGCGGCCATCGCATCGCCATCCTGCCGTTCCGCAACGAGACCGGCCAGGCGTCGCTGCGCTGGATCGAGACCGGCCTGGCCGATCTCGTCGCCGATGGGCTGTCGCGGGTTCGCGGCACGTCGGTCGTGCCTCCCGAGGACACGCTGCGCACGATGCGCGGGCTGCGGTTTTCGCCCGCGGCGCCATTATCGGAAGAACAGCGCGCGCGACTGCTCGACGCGCTCGATGCCGATGCGTTGATCGAGTCCACCGTCGTCACGGCCGCGGAGCGCGAGAAGTACACGATCCGTTTCGCCGCATCGGCGCACGATCGCGTCGAAGCACCGCGCGAGGTCACGTCGTCCGTGCTCACCGACGCCGCGAATCAGATGGTGCGCCAGCTCGCGTTGCGGCTCGATCCGGCCACGGCGCCCGAGGAACTGCGCGCACGCTCTTCCGGCGATCCGTTCGTGAACATGGCCTACGCGATCGGGCAGCAGGAGCAACTCACGCGCGGGCCGAAGATCGCGGCGCAGTACTTCGCGGTGGCCGCCGATCGCGATCCGGAGTTCGCGCCGGCGAAGATCGCGCTGTCCGAGATGCGGAACACCATGGGCGATCACGCGGAGGCGGACCGGCTGCTGGGCGACGTCATGCAACGCGCGCAGCGTCGCGGCGATGAACCGACGCGTGCGCGTGCACTGGCGCAACTCGGCTATTTCCTGAACGACCGCAACGATTTCGTGGGAGGCCGGCGCGCCGCGGGCGAGGCGTTGCGGATCGCGACGGCGCTGCGCGATGCGCGGCTGGCGATGAATGCGCGCAGCGTTCTCGGCGAGGCGGCCTGGCGCACGAATCAACTCGACGAGGCCGAACAGACGTTCCGCGCGACGCTGGCCATCGCCGAGTCGTTGCGCGATCTGCACGCGCAGGCACGCATCGTCAACAATCTCGCGCTGGTCATCGAGGCGAAGCAGGACATTCGCGAGGCGGAGGCGATGTATGGCCGCGCCTTGCAACTGGCCGATCGCGTCGGCGATCGCGAACTGGCCGCGCGCGTTCTCGGCAATCTCTCCGCCATCTATCTCACCACCGGACGTGCCGCCGCCGCCGAGACTTCCACGCGGCGGCAGATCGCCATCGCACGCGAGCTCGGCGACAGCGTTTCGGAGATCCTCGGATTCTTCAACCTGGCCATCCTGGTCTACTCGCGCGGCGCCGAGGAAGAAGGGATTGCGCTGGCGCAACAGGCGGCGGAGGTCTCGGCGAGAACGAACCGGCCGCGCTTCGAGGCGTTGGCGCGCTCGAACGTTGCCACCGCACTGACCAAGCGCGGCGAGCTCGCCGCGGCCGGACGCGCCGACGCCGCCGCGATGGCGCTGCTCCCGCGTGTCGGTAGCGATGTCGAAAGCGCGGCCGACATTCTCCTCGGCCACGCGTACTGGCTCACGCGCATGGGCCGCACGGATGAGGCGGAGAAAGTCATCGCGCGCACCGAGCGCGAATGGCGCGTCAGCACGCGCGGCCTGCGCCTCCGCGCGCGTGTCGCGTACGAACGAGGGGATTACCGCCGCGCCGCGGAGCTCGTCGAGCGCGCGTGGAGGATGGGCGGTCAATGGCTGAAGCAGGACGAGCGGATGCGCGACGCCTTTCTCGAATCGGCGAAGACAGGGAAGCGTGCGACCATCCCGTTCGAACAGCCAATCGTGAAATGAGCCGCGGGTTCCTCGCCGCCCTGATCGGCATCGCCATGACCCTGCTCGCGTGGTTTGGACCGTGGGCCTGGCCCGGCTGGCCCGCGCTCACGATCATCGACCTCGCCTTCGGCTCGAACGCCGCCTTCGCCGAGC
>CAMPKJ010000274.1 GCA_946887105.1 uncultured Acidobacteriota bacterium
ATCCAGCTCTGCCGCAGGAGCACGATGATTCGCGCCGCCGCCGATCCCGTCTCCGGCACGCGTCCGTTCAGCCTGTCGCGGTTTCAGATGGCGTTCTGGTTTTTCCTGGTGATCGTCGGCTACGTCTTCATGTGGCTGATCACAGGAGAGCTGGACACCATCACCGACTCCGTGCTCGCGCTGATGGGCATCGGCGCCGGCACCGCGCTCGGCGCGGCGCTGATCGATTCGTCAGCTTCGGGAACCGCGACGCGCACGACGGTGAACACCACCGAGTCGGCCGAGACCGTCACGTCCGTGTCGACGCCGATGCCGCCCGCGCGGCCCGAGCCATCGCACGGCTTCATGACCGACATCCTTTCGGACGGCGACGGCGGCGTGAGCATCCATCGCTTTCAGATGTTCGCCTGGACGCTGATCCTCGGCGTGATCTTCGTCGCCTCGGTCTACAAGGATCTGGCGATGCCGGAGTTCAACGCCACGCTGCTCGGGCTGATGGGCATCAGCTCCGGAACGTATCTCGGGTTCAAGGTGCCGGAGAAGAAACAGGCGGATCAGAACGCCGCGGCGCAGATGAAGAACCCGTGACGACGCGCGCTACTTGCCGACCGCTCGTGAGCGTCCGCCGCCAGTCGTGCGGTGGACGCGCAGCGCGCCGGTGAGCATCGCGGTCTCGCGTCCGCTGGTGACCACCAGCACGGCCGATGACGCCGGTGCCGCGGCGTCGACGGTGTAGGTAGCCTGCACGTAGTTCGACGCCCAGATGTAATCGGACGTGCGCCGGAACGCGGGGTTCAGCACTTCGAACTTGGTCATGCCGCTCGTGAAGCCGTCGCCGCCGACCGTAATCGTCAGGCTCTGTCCAGGACGCACCGTTGCGGGCGATGCCGAGAGACTGACGTCCGGCTGCCCGACCGGCGCGACGCCGATCCAGCGCGGATTCAACTGGATCGAGCCGCTGGTGGTGAGCACGAGGTTTCCGTAGATCTTCCCATTCTCCACTTCGACGGGGGAACTGAAGAACTCCGTCGGGAACGAGAGCGCCTTGGCCTCGCGCCACGAGCCCTGCAAGGCGCCCGTGTCGACAGGACCGTCGAGCGGTTCCGCGTACAGCCGGTAACGGCCGGCCGGAATCGCCGCGAGCGTGAACTCTCCGGCCGCGTTCGTCAGCACGCTGCCGACCGGCTGTCCCTTCTCGTCGACCGCCACCACCTGCGCGGCGAAGATGCCGCCGTGATCGCCCATCACGCGGCCTTTGAGCGTCGCGCCGTTGAGCATCTGGTCGGATTTCGGATAGATGTTGGCGATGGAGATGCGGTCGTCGACGTCGAACACGGCCGCTTCGACGCCGCTGCCGACGTACGGGTACATGATCGACGACAGCACCGCGGAGTGATCGAGGCCGAGCGTGTGTCCGACCTCGTGCTGCAGCGCCAGCTGGCCGTTGATGCTGCCGTCGAAGACCGACGGATCGAGCGCGATGTCGGCGTCGAGCATCCGCCCCGTTTTCACGTCGTAGGTGTAGGACGTCATCGCTGCCGCGCCCTGGTCCTTGAAGAGATCGTCGGTGAGCGTGACGCTGATGCGATCCACCACACGCGCGGATGCGTTCGGGACGACCCCGCCGGACTGGAAGCGCACGTTCGCCTCCGGGATCTCCGTCCACGCCGCGAAGGCGCGGTCCACCATCGCCTTCGCGCTCGGGCTCGCCTGCACCACGCGCTGATCGATCTCGTAGCGCAACGGAAAGGCCGACGAAGCCCATTCGATCGGCGTGGCCGTGCCGTTGATCGCGTACGTCATACGGGTGGCGGCCAGAAGCGGGCTGGAGAGTGCCAGGGTGAGCGTGAGCACCGTGAGTGGGCGGGCCATGATGAGGGGTCTCGGCTGCAACGCAAGTGCCATCAAAATAACTTACGACAACGCAACCAGATCGATCTCCACCGCGCTGCCTTTCGGAAGCTGGCTCACGCCCACCGTCGTACGCGCCGGCTTGTGATCGCCGAAATACTCCGCGTAGATCGCGTTGAGCGACTGGAAGTTCGCGAGATCGGTCAGATAGACGGTCGCCTTGAGCACGCGATCGAAGCTGCTCCCCGCCTCGCGCAACACCGCCTCGAGGTTACGGAAGACGCGATGGACCTGGTCCTCGAACGTTCCTTCGACGAGATTTCCGGTGGCGGGATCGAGCGAGATCTGTCCCGAGGTGTAGACCAGACCGTTGGCTTTCACGGCCTGCGAATAAGGGCCGATGGCCTTCGGCGCATCAGGAGTCGAAACGTAGTCCATGGCTCAGCAATCCTTTCGGGCGCCCGCAGTATAGCGAGCCCGTGCCACTATAATCGCGACGGCCTATGAGTTATCCAGGTAACGCTTCCCTCTCGTCCGCGGTGAAGGAACGAGTGGTCTCGACGTTCCAGCAGACGCTCACGCTGTATCACCAGAGACGAACCGACGAGGTCGTGGCCGGGTGCACGCTGATCCTGCAGATGGATCCGACGTTCGAGCCGGCGCGGAAGCTGATGGAGAAAACGCGCAATCCGGCGGCGCCGATCGACGTCGACAGTCTCATGCCGGTGCCGCAGGGCGGCGGAACGCCGTCCATGCAACAGGCACGCGAGGCGATGGCCGCGCGCGATTTCGAGCGCGTGCAACAGCTGACGTCGGCAATCCTGAGCGAAGATCTGCTCAATGACGAAGCGCGCGTCCTCGGCGACGAAGCACGCGAGAAGCTCGAAGCCTCGCCGTTCGTGAACCAGTTCACCCGCCGCGCCGATCAGAGCATCGCCTCCGGCAATATCGCCGCGGCGAAGATGGATCTCGAGAAAGCGCGCACGCTCGATCCGACGCATCCCGACGTGGTGCGCATCGGCCGCGCGCTCGCCGCGCGCGATGCCGCGCCTGCGCCCGCGGCCACTCCGCCTCCCTCGTTCGTCGTCGATCAACCAACAGCGCCGGCCACGGGCCGCTCCACCGCGCAGGCCACCGACTTCGGATTCGCATTCGAAGAAGAGAAGACGGAAGACGTTCCGTTCGCCGACTTTTCGTTCGATACGGGAAGCAGCAGCGGCGGCGCGTTCGACGCCGGAGCGGTGGCGCAGGACTCGTCCGGCTTCGGCGGATTCTCATTCGACACGCCTGCGCCGGAAGCGTCACGCCCGCTCGGCGGCGGGGACGAGTTCGATTTCGCCACCGCATCCGTCGCCACCTCCTCGGACGATCAGTCGAAGATCCGCCAGTATCTCGCCGACGGCGATCGCGCCTTCGACGGCGGCGACTATCAGCAGGCCATCGATCTCTGGTCGCGCATCTTTCTCATCGACGTCACGAACGATGAAGCGTCCGATCGCATCGAGCGCGCGAAGGCAAAGCGTCGCGAGCTGGAGCAGAAGATCGAGCCGCTGCTCACCAGCGGGATCGCGGCGTTCGAGCGCGGCGATACCGCGAAGGCACACAAGGATCTCACCGAGGTGCTGCGGCTCGATCCGCAGCACTCCACGGCGCAGGATTACCTCAACCGTCTCAACGAGCCGCCGGCCGCGGCACGTCCGTCATACATCGCGCCGTCGCTCGATGACGACGGCCTCGATCTCGGCATGCTCGACGAGGAACCGCTGCCGTCCGGCTTCGAAGCGCCGCTCGTCCCGCCGCCGCCCGGTGCGACGTCTCCCGCCCCGGGGACCGCACGCACGACCGGCAAGAGCGCCGCGATCCCCAAGCCGAAGCCTGCCGCATCGGCGCGCAAGCTGCCGATCGCAGCCATCGCCGGCATCCTCGGCGTGGTGATTCTCCTCGGCGCCGGCTGGTTCGTCTGGCAGCGCATGCAGGGCCAGCCTGAGGCCGAGGCAGGAGCGGGCGAAGCAACCATTGCACGCGCGCAGACCCTGGCCGGCGCGGGCAAGTTCGATCAGGCCATCGCCCTGCTGCAGGACATCCAGCCGAGCGATCCCGCGCACGATCGGGCGCTGGTGCTCATCGCCGATCTGCGCAAGAAGAAGAGCAGCGCCGCGGCGATGGTCGACGGCATCCCCGCCGATCAGTACTTCCAGCAGAAGATCGACGAAGGAAGAACGGCATTCGAGGCGCAGGACTACGTCGTCGCCAAGGCCGCATTCGATCAGGCCACGCGCGCCAGGCCGCTGCCGCCGGACCTGAAGGCGATGTACGACGCCGCGGCGCAGCAGGTCGGCAAGCTCGATTCCGCAAAGGCGTTGTTCGCGGAGCGGAAGTTCGCGGATGCGATCGCGAACCTGCAACCGCTGCTCGAACAGGAACCGGACAATCTCGCCATTCGTAAACTGCTCAGCGATGCACATTTCAACACGGGCGTGGTGGCGCTGCAGGAAGAGCGCACCGCCGACGCGATCCGCGAGCTGGACGAGGTGCTGAAAGTGAATCCGAACGACGAGATCGCGAAACGCAGCCGCGACCTCGCCGCGCGCTACGACGGACAGCCGAAAGACCTGCTGTACAAGATTTACGTAAAATATCTGCCGTTGCGGCAGGCATCGTAGTTTTTTCACGGACGGGAGGGTGTGATGCGCTTCGATGAGATCGAGCTGGAGACGGTTCCGCTGGGCCTTCCGCTGGGCGACGAACCGGATGCGCCTGCCGCGGTTCTCGTTGCGCCGGACGGCGTGGCCCGGCGGGGCAAGCGCCTCCTGGCACTGCTCACCGATTTCTCGCTCTTCGCCGCTCTCGCTCTCGCTCTCTCCCCGCTCCTCCCCCAGCCCGCGGCATGGCCGCACTTCTCCGCGCTCGCGGGATTCGTGATCGTGCTCTCGTACTACTACTTCGTCGGCACGTGGATGCTGTGGGGAAAGACCATCGGCGGCGCGATCTTCGACGTGCGCGTGGTGCCGGACGCCGATGGCGCGATGTCGCTGCGCGACGCCTCGCTGCGATGGCTGGCCGTGTACGTGTCGCTGGCGACGTGCGGCCTCGGCTTCATGCTGGCGGCGTTGCCGTCCCGGCGCTCGCTGCCCGATCGCCTGTCGCATACCCGCTGCGTTTAGCGCTGGCCTTGCCGCCTTCGACCCACGCGAAACGCGTGAGCAGCGAGCCCGCGAGCGTCGCCGCGGCAGCCGCCTTGCGCTTCCCGAAGAGGCGCAGGACAAACGGGACCGGACCGGAAAGCCCGCCGGCGATGCGCAGCAGTTTCGTGTCGTTCGCCAACGCGAAGTCCGCCGCGGACTCGAATGCTGCCGCGGCGGTGCCGAGAGAGTGCAGCGCGTCGCTACGATGACCGCGCAGCTCGAGCAACGACACCGCGGAGCCGAGCGCCGACGCGCCGAAGTGCACCGGCAGAAAGTCCGCATGCTCTTTCCAGAGCGGAATGGCGGTGACGCCGAGGAGCACGCCGGTGTACGTCGCCATCACCAGGCCGGTCGCCGCCGCGGCGATCGCGGAAATGTCGCGGACAGTCTTGTTCGGAAGCAGCACCGCTCCGGCGGACGCGCCCGCGAACGCGGTCAGCGTCCAGACGCCGACCGACATCGGCGACTGCGGCTTGAACACGCGCAGCATGTTCAGGAAACGCTCCGGACGTCCGAGGTCGGCGATCAGCAGCGGTCCCGAAAGCGCCGCGCCGATCAGCGCGATCCAGCGCGCATCGCGCACGAGCTTCTCCTCGCCGCCCGCGAGTTGCGCCGCCGCGCCGAGCATCGCCGCCGCTCCCGCCGCGCCGCCGGCGAAGAAGTACGTGGGCACCTCCCACGTCCAGACGGGCGGTTTGAGGAGAGGGAGATCGTAGTAAGTCATCGTTTGCTGAATGCGAACGCCATGAGCGCGCCGGCAAACAATACTCCGGCCGCGGACGCCGCCGCACTCCACGCCGGCTTCAATCGTACCGTGGGCACTTCAGGATTTGCGGGCAGGTTGTATTTCGCGGGATCGCCGCGCACGAGAAAAAATGCGTGTGTGCCGCCGACGGAGCTCTCCTTCGGATTCCAGATCGTCGCATCGCGCATGCCCGCGGCGTGCAGCTTCGCGATGCGCTCGTCGGCGACGCGCTCGAGCGCTTCCAGATCGCCGAACAGGATCGACTGCGTCGGACACGCCTTGGCGCAGGCCGGCGTCTCCCCTTCCTTCTGGCGGTCGTAGCAGAACGTGCACTTGAACGCGCGCCCGTCGGTCGGACGCCGGTCGATCACGCCGAACGGACAACTCACCACGCAGTATCCGCAGCCGTTGCAGATGTCGGGCTGCACGTAGACGCCGCCGAATTCGGTGCGGATGATCGAGCCGGTCGGACACGACTCCAGACATCCGGCGTTGTCGCAGTGCTTGCACACGTCCGACGAGAACGCCCACGTCATCAGGCTCGGCGCATTGCCGCCGGCGCCGATCGACGTCTCCCCTTCCACGAACTTCACGTGCCGCCACGTCGAGTGCCCGAGCGCGCCGGTGTTGTCGTACGAGTTCCCCGACCACGCAAACCCATCGCTCGGGACATCGTTCCATTCCTTGCACGCCACTTCGCACGCCTTGCAGCCGATGCAGAGCGTGGCGTCGGTGAAGAAGCCGGT
>CAMPKJ010000275.1 GCA_946887105.1 uncultured Acidobacteriota bacterium
ATCCTGGCGCATGCCCACCACGCGCAACGGCGCGAGCGGCACGACGCTGGACTGTCCGATGTCCGCGCCGCGCGACAGCGGCACGCGCACAGGAACATCCTTCGTTCCGATGAACTCGAGATGCGCGCGCATCGTCGAGCCGTCCGTCGTAGTCGGATAGAGCAGCTCGAGCTCGATCAGGCCGTCCACCGTGGGCGTGACGATCACTTCGACGTCTTCGGTCGTCCAGCGTCCCATCAGCGCCAGCTCGCCGTAGCGGCTGCCGCCCGGCGCGGCGATCTGCGTCAGCTCTCCGTACGGCAGGTCGCGCACCCAGCCGCTCTCCCTTTCCGCGACCACTTCCATCTTGCGATCGCTGGAGAGTCCGCGGACCGAGAGCGCGAACGGCGGTGCTGCGGCGCTGCCCGGCGCATGCGCCAGCGCCAGGACGTACGGATCGCGATGCGAGAGGGCATTGCCGAAGTTGTCGACGAACTGCCCGAACGTCGTTCCGTTCGTGAGTCCCACCGCCTCGAGCTCGCGCGTCACCGCGGCGCCCGCGGGCCGCGCGTACTTGTGCTGCTTCGGATGACGGCGCAACGCGTCCCACTCGCTCAGCGCCGCGGAGTTGCCGAGCAGATCGATCGAGAGTCCGGCGATCGCGTCGGCCTTCGATCCCGGCGCGTCGTTGGCGATGAAGATCGCCTGTCCGGCCTGGGCGATGTCGACGGCCCGGCGATAGACGTCGCTCTTGATGACCCGCGGCAGGTTGGCGGTCACCGAGGTCACCGGCGCGGTGGCGAGGCTGTATCCGAGGCCGAGGATCTGCATGGTCTCGGAGACCAGGCTCTCGCTGACGTACTGCGCGTAGTGCGGCATGAGCAGCGTGGTCGGCGAGAGCGGTATGCCGGTATCGCTCACGCCCATGTGCAGCTGGGCTACCGCATTGGCGACTTCGCTGTCGATGTGCGCCGCGGTCGCGAACACTTTTCCGGTGACGCCCGAGCGCATCTTGTATTCGACGGTGCGGGTCTCGCCGGAGGGGATGGTGATCGTGTCCGACTGCCCGCCGCCGACGCGGCAGACATTCGCGCCGGAGATGGTCGGACAGGGCGTGGTGTCGTTCGAGAGGACGATGGTCTGCGGGACCGGACTGGTGTTGGTGATGAAGCTGTACGTGGTGTAGTCGATGTTCTTCCGCACCGTGTCCGGATGCGAGAAGGCGATGTTGAATCGCGCGTCGTGGACCACCACCGATGCGCGCGGACGGGCCACCATCGGCACGTCTTCCTGTCCGTTTTCCTTCAACGTGCCGCGCAGCTCGATCTCGATCGTGTGCGTGCCCGGCTTGAGCGCTTCGACGGTCCACTCGGCCTCGGCCTTCGCCTGCGCGACGAGGATGGTCAGCCCGTTCACCTTGTCGACCAGCGGCACGGCCTGCCCGAGCGCCACGGCCGGTTTCGTGGCCGAGGTGCGCAACTGCGACGGGACTTTGATGCGCGCGCTGACGTTCTCGAGCCGCGCCGTGCTGCCGTTCGGCGCGCCGTTCTGCACCGTCAGCACCACCGCGAAGAACTGGTGCATCACCGCCAGGCTGTTCGGAATGACGATGGCCGCCGGGATCGGCGGCCGCACGTACAACTTCTCGCCCGGTTCCTTCGGCTCGAGCGGCGTGTTGCGCTCTTCCTCCGGCAACGGCTCGTCTTCGAACGTGACCGGAATGACGTCCGGCGGCGTCCATCGCCCGACGCCGATGGTGCTGATCGGCGGCAGCGTGTACGGAGAGACCACCGGCATCAACTGGATCTGCCGCGTGCGCGGATCGATGATCACCGGGAAGGGGATCTTGACCGTTTCGCCGCGAATGAAGAACGAGAGCGTGTATTCGTAGACTTCGAAGTTGCGCGCGTCGACCACGATGCCGCGCGCGCGGATCTCTTCCGGCGTGAGCTGCCTCACTTCGACGGTGGTCTTGAAGAGATCGGCGACGATGATGTCCACCGACGACGGCGATGAGTACTGCAGGAGCTCGCTGCCTTTCATCAGGCGGACGTTCTGCAGCGTGTACACGCCTTCGCGGCTCAGGCCGGGAATCTGAAATTTGTGGCCGGGTGCGGTGCTGAGCTCGAGCGGAACGTCGAGCCCCGGTCCGGTGAGATCGCCCACCGCGGTCAGGCCGAGGATCGTCAGCGCTTCATCGTTTTCCTTGCCGCCGAACTTCGTCTGCACGGTGGTGGGGACGTCGATTCCGGTCGTGACCGGAGGATCGGGCGTGACCAGCGAGAGCCCGATGCCCTGGATCTCCAGGCTGGCATTGGTGATGTCCGCCGCGGCCGGCATCGCCAGCAAAACGAGAAGCGGGAGCAGGGCACGCAGAGACAGGCGGCGAAGGCTCAAGATGTCGATCCCTTCTTACTGTTGCGGCGTGGACTTGGCCGGAAGATCGAGCTCGCGCAACTGGCGGCGAACCGCGGCGGCAGTCGATTCCACGCGTCGTGCAGCCGGCGGGATGATCAGCAGCTCGGCCGGCGGAGCCTCGGCACCGATGCGCGTGATCGTGGTGCGGAACGTGACCTCCGTTCCGCTGTCCGAATACGTGAAGGACTGCGTGACCGGCAAACCATACGCGGCATCGCGCGACGCGACGGCTTCGTTGCTGATGATGCGTGACGCATCGCGAATCCCGGCGGCGCGCAGCAGCGGCTCGTGCTCGTCACGACGCGGATTCGGATAGGCCGCGCCGATGAGCACTTCCACCGCTTCCTCGGACAACGACACGCTGCGATCGATGCCCACTTCCACTTTGCGTTTCGCTTCGCCGTTGTCCGCGAACTCGAAATGCTCCACCGAGCGTCCGGCCGCACCGCGCATGCCGCGCGGCGTGGCGGTCCAGCGATCGCGCCCGGCGCTTTCCGTCCCGACCGGCGCCGCTTTCGCTTCGCTCTCCCCGCTCATCGCCGCGACTTCATCGAAGCGTGACACGCTGTACGTGCCGTTCTTGCGATCGATCTCCGTGAGCTGCTGCTTGTCGTAGTCAGCGATGACGGTCTTGTGGCCCGACACCGACACCACGCGATTGCCGTAGCAGTACTCGTCGATGGTGACGGTCTTGCCACTCAGCGGATCCTCGACTTGTCGCGTCAGGTGAAGGTTGGTCGGAAAGAGGACGCGCGCGGGCGCAGCGTCGACACACCATGCAGAAACGCATAGCGCAAGCAGCGCCACGCGGCAGAAGGATCTGGCCATCGTTGGTTACCTTGCCGATTCGAATCGAAACGGATCTGGTTGGACTACGTTCTCTCTCTGGGGGGACCGGGACCGGAACCTTAGGGTGTCGCCTACGTCTCTGTCAATAGCTCATTATGGCGATCTTCCATATGCGGATGGATTTCTCGCCGTTCTGATATGTCGTAGAGGAATGAAACCGTTCTCACTGCCTGGCCATACATGTTTCCGTAATGCGAGGCTGAAGACGACACAAATGTGACTAACGACGTCAGAACGGGACGAACGTCCGTTTCCCGGCGATGGATTGGCAGCGTCTTACACTACCGGCCTCATGTCCCACTCCGTCCCGCTGCGCGCGATCATCGTGGACGATGAACCGCTGGCCCGCGAGCGCGTGAAGACGCTGCTGCGCGAGCATCCCGACGTGGCGATCGTGGACGAATGCGCGAACGCCGCGCAGGCCATCGTGGCCATTCACACGCGCGTGCCGGACCTGGCGTTCATCGACGTGCAGATGCCGGAGACGAGCGGACTGGAGATGCTGCGCGAGCTCGATCCGACCCGTCTGCCGCTGGTCGTGTTCATCACCGCGCACGACCAGCATGCGCTGGATGCGTTTCGCGCGAACGCCGTGCAGTACCTGCTCAAGCCGGTCGATCGCACCGAGTTCCGCGCCGCGATGCAGCGCGTGAGACAGCTCGCGGCCAGCCGCAATCGCGACATGGCGGGCGTGCGCGCGCTCCTCGGCGCCACGTCCGGGCGGATCCCGTACCTCAAACGCGTGGTGGTGAAGTCGCAGGAGCGAACGGTCCTGCTGAAGATGCCGGTCATCGACTGGTTCGAGTCGTGCGGCAACTACGTGCGCGTGCACACCGGCAACGAGCAGTACCTCCTGCGGCAGACCATGGCCACGCTCGAGTCGACGCTCAATCCGCAGGAGTTCGTGCGCATCCATCGCACGGCCATCGTGAATCTCGATGCGGTGAAGGAGATCGTCGCGGGCTCGCACGGCGAGCACGTGGTGAAGCTGCGCAACGGCGCGTCGCTCACGCTGTCGCGCACGTATCGCAATCGCATCGAGCCGCTCATCGGAAAACTGTGAGCGTTCGCCGGTTCCTCGGAGTGCCTCGGTTCCTCGGAGTTCCTCGGGGTGGCTGGGACTACTCCTTCCGAGGAACCCCGAGGAACTCCGAGGAACCCGAGGCACTCGACCAAACCGGCAAGGCCGCAGTCGATCGCCACACCATCGCGCGATACATCGTGCTTGCGGCGATTTTCTGGCCGCTGGCGGGCGCGGTCGTCCTGACCTGGGACGTCGCCATCGCGGAGGCGCTGCAGGGGACGGCGATGGGCAGCGCCGTCTGGTGGCGCATGCTGGGATGGCTGGTGTGGGCGATCGTCGCACCGGCCGTGGTCGTGGTGGCGCTCACCATCGGAACGAGATACCGCGGAGCGAAGTTGATCGCCGTCAACTGCGGAGTGCTCATCGCCACGTCGCTGCTCCACTCCGCGATTTACTTCTCGATCCGGACGCTGATCGCCGGACGTCCCGGAGAGCCGGGAGAAAGCGTGTTCGAGGCATGGATCGGCGGCCTGCCGGCGACCTTCGAGCTCGATGTGCTGGTCTATGTGCTGACGGTTCTTTGTGCCCACGCGTTGCTGGCTCTGCGCGCGATGGAAGAACAGCAACAGGCCGCCGCGGAGCTGCACCAGCTCCTTGCGCGCGCGGAGCTGGAGCTCGTGAAGATGCAGATTCCCGATCGTCTGGTGATGACGATGTTCGCGCAGATCGAGACGCTGGTCGTGACCTCGGTGCAACGCGCGGAGTTGCTGATCAATCAACTGAGCCGCCTGCTCCGGTCCGCGCTGGCGATCACGGTCGCGCGGAAGGCACTGATCGATGAGCTCACGCTCGCGCGGCTGTTCGCCTCTGCCGCGACGTCGATCCGAACCGTTCCGTTCGTGATTGACGTGCGCATCCCTGACCAGACCGCCGCGGAGCTGCCGGCCACGAAACTGATGCTGCCCATTCTCGTTTCGATCTGGTCCGACACCGCGGACGACGAGAGTCCGAACATCGCAATCGGCACCTTCCGCGCGGGCAACACGACGCGCGTGACGTGGACCATCGCGGGCGTTCGCAGTACAACCCAATTGCGCTCCTTCGCCGAGACCGTACGGGTGCGGCTCCCTGCCACGGAATCGTTCTCGCTGCGCGAGACCCCGGCCGGACTGGTGATCGCGTATGAACGCCCCGCCGAAACGTCGGAAGAGATCACCGTGAGCCGCACGAGCGACCGGGCAGAGCTGCAGCTGATTGCGAGCCGCCGCAGGTCCGCCATCGCGGCGCTGCTCGCCTTTCTGACGCTGTACCTGCCGGCGGAGGCGTTGATCGCCGGTGCGATCAGCTTCGCGATTGCGTTCCTGGGCGGCGCGCCCGTTTCGGATTCGGTCTTCTCCGAACTGAGCACGGCCGCCGTCGCGACACCGGCAGGACTGGCGCTGGCCTGGACGTCGTTCCAGCAACGGTACCGGCCGCACGGGACGATGCTCTTTCTGGCCATCGTCGTCAGTGCGCTGCTCGCACCTCTGTTCTGCATGGCCATCGCCTCCGCGGCCATCGCTTTCTTTCAGTCGAGCCGCTTTCTCGACGTGCTGCGCGGACCGATCGCTGCGTCGCAGCACAGCGACGACTTTCTGATCTTCTTCGGAATCGCCATCGCGGCGCTCGCCTACGGCCGGCAGACCGTGTCCGAGGAACGGCGCCTCGAGAACCGCGTGCTCGATCAGCAGCTGGCGCGGGCCCACGCGCAGGCGCTGAAGGATCAATTGAATCCGCACTTCCTCTTCAACGCGCTGAACTCGATCCTCGCGCTGACGGATCGGCATGGGGAAGCCGCGGGCGCGATGACGGCGAAGCTCCGCCAGTACTTCGGCCTGGTGGTCGGCATGGCGGAGCGGCAGCAGGTCCCTCTTCACGAAGAGCTGCGCCTCACGGAGATCTATCTGGACATCGAAAAGGTGCGCTTCGGCGAGCGTCTGAACGTGTCGATCGACGTCGATCCCGCCGCCTTGCCCGGTCTGGTCCCGAATCTCCTGCTGCAGCCTCTGATCGAAAACGCGGTGCGGCATGGTCTGGAGCCGATGCAGGGCGGATCCGTTTTCATCACCGCCGCGCGGCAACGCGACGAGTTGCACATCAACGTTCGCGACAATGGAACGGGGCGGCGCGTTTCGTCGCGGCACGAACGGCGT
>CAMPKJ010000276.1 GCA_946887105.1 uncultured Acidobacteriota bacterium
GACGGTGACGCTGGACGGCGATGTACCGGCCGGAACGAGCATCGCGCTGACGTTCGATCCGCCCAGTGTGGCCCTCTCCAACCAGACCGCATCCGTCGTCGAAACGGTGGCGAACGGGAACCTGTCGCTCATCAATGGCAGCGTCACCGTGAGCGCGCTCGCGACGCCTCCGAATCTCGTCGCCACGGCGCCGGACGCATCGCAGGTGAACGTCGACTGGGCCGATGTGGCCGGCGCGGATCATTACGAAGTGTGGCGCAGCTCGCAAGGCGACGAGTTCGCGATCGCCGGCACGCCTGGCACGTCCGCATTCACCGATGCGACGGTCAGCGCGAACACGTCGTATCTCTATCGCGCGCGGGCCATCGACGGCGGCGGCGATCCTTCGGCATTCAGCAACGTCGATGCGGCCACGACGATCGTCTTCTCCACCGATACGATCATCCGAGCCACGCACATCACGCAGCTGCGCACGGCCGTGAATGCGATGCGCGCCGCCGCTTCGCTCGGTGCGCTCGCGGCGGACGGCACCATCGCGGCCGGCGCGCTGATCCGCGCCTCGCACGTGAACGCCTTGCGCACCGGCCTCGATGAAGCGCGCGTCGCGATCGGATCGAGCGCGCTCGCCTACACCGATCCGGCGCTGACGGCCGGCGTCACGAAGGTCAAGACGTCACACGTCGAAGAACTTCGCAACGGTGTGAGGTAGATCTCTTTACTTCAGCGATTGCGGCCGGGATCATCCCCGCCGTGTTCAGGAAATCCGTCGCTCTCCTCACGCTCGCCGCTCTCGTCGCGCATCCGATGCTCGGGCAACGCATCGAGCCGGAGGCCAATCCCGCCATCGCCATCGACATCGATGCGGCGGTGAACCGCTATCCGATCGACCCGCGTATCTATGGCGTGGCCTGGGCCCCGAGCACCTCCACGCTCACCGACCTCGGCGCGACGCTGAATCGCTGGGGCGGCAACGCCATGAGCCGTTACAACTGGGCGTTCAGCACCGCCAATCGCGCGAAGGATTACTACTTCGAGAACATCCCCGACAACGTCTCGTCCGGAGACGGCTCGAACGGCCAGTCGGCGGACGAATTCATCGGCATGACCAAAGCCGCCGGCGCGGAGCCGGTCATCACCATCCCGATGATGGGACTGCTGCCGAAAGACCGCTCCATCCGCTGCGGCTATCTCATTTCGAAATACGGCCCGCAGCAGGATGCCGACTTCGCATGGCGTCCCGACTGCGGCAATGGGCGATTCCCCGGCGGCGCGCGCATGCTGCACGTCAACGATCCCGCGGACACGAGCGCGGCCTATCCGTCCAGCCATCAGGTGGACTGGATCGGGCACCTCATCGATGAATGGGGCGCCGCGTCGAACGGCGGCGTGCGTTATTACTCGCTCGATAACGAACCGGCATTGTGGAGCTTCGATCATTGGGACGTGCATCCCGCCGGCTCGACCTATGACGAAGTGTGGGGAAAGATGGAGGAGTACGGCGCGGCCATTCGCGCCGCCGATCCCGGTGCGGTGATCACCGGCATCGAGGAATGGGGCTGGACCGGATACTTCGTCAGCGGGATTGATCACGAAAACGGCGACGGCGCCGACCGCGCCGCGCACGGCGGCGTCAATTACGCGGAATGGCTGCTGCAGCAGGCCGCGGCGTATGAAGCGGCGAACGGCGTGCGCATTCTCGATGTGGCGGCGCTGCACTATTACCCGCAGGACGGCGAATTCAGCAACGACACGTCCGTGGCGATGCAGGAAAAGCGCAATCGCTCGACGCGCTCCTTGTGGGATCCGAATTATCTCGACGAATCGTGGATCGGCGACGACCTGGTCGAAGGCGGAATCGTGAAGCTGATTCCGCGGCTGCGGGGATGGATCGCCAACAATTATCCGGGCACGCTGTCCGGCATCACCGAATACAACTGGGGCGCCGAGAATCACATCAACGGCGCCACGGCGCAGGCGGACGTCCTGGGCATCTTCGGGCGCGAACGGCTCGACATCGGCGTCCGCTGGACCACGCCCGCCGCACAGTCGCATGCGTACAAGGCGTTCAAGATGTACCGCAATTACGACGGAAACCAGTCGCGTTTCGGCGATCTGACCGTCAGCACGAGAGTGCCCGATCCCGACCAGGTCTCTGCATTCGCCGCGTTGCGAACGGCGGACCGCAGGATGACGGTGATGATCGTCGCGAAGACGCTCACCGGCAGCACGCCCGTGACCGTGAATCTGGCCAACTATCTGCCATCGGGTGCGGCGGAGCGCTGGCAGCTCGATTCGGGAAACGCCATCGCGCAGCTCGCGAACGTCGCGGTGGCGGGATCGTCATTCTCGCTGACCGTGCCCGCGCAAAGCATCACGCTGCTCGTGATTCCCGGCTCCTATCTCGACGCGCCGGCGAATGTCGTAGCCACCGCTTCGAGCGCGTCGACGGCGGCGGTGACCTGGACCGCCGCGACGGGCGCGACGAGCTACAAGATCCATCGCAGCTCGCTCAATGGCGCATTTGTGCATGTCGGAACGACCGCGGCCACGAATTTCAACGACGGGTCGCTGTCCGCGAATACGACCTATCTGTACAAGGTGCAGGCGGTCGCGGGCGCGGTCGTCTCGCCATTGAGCGGCGTCGATGCAACCACCACCACGGTCTTCACCGACGATCCGCTGACGGCGGGCACGGTCGTGAAGTCGGTGCATGCGTCCCAGTTGCGCACCGCGGTGAACGCGATGCGCACCGCCGCGGGATTGCCGTCGTTGGCGTTCATCGGCGGCACGACCGTTCAGGCGGTCCACATCGAGGAACTGCGCACCGCGCTCGATGAGGCACGCGCGGCGATCGGGATTCCGGCGCTGGCGTACACCGATGCGGCGATCGTGGCGGGGACGACGAAGGTGAAGGCGGTGCACTGGAGTGAATTGCGGGCGGGCGTGAAGTAGCTGCCCCGCTCCATTACCATTCCGCTCCGTGCCCGACCGTAACGCCGAAATCCCGCTGGCCCGCCTCGGCGGACGCATCGCCGATCTCTCCGAGAAGTACTTTCCCGACGCGTTCGTCTTCGCGCTCGCGGCGGTGATCGTCGTCTTCGGCATCGGACTCGGTCTGGGCGAGGCGCCGCGTGCGCTCGTGACGGCGTTCGGCGAGGGGTTCTGGGTGCTGGTGCCGTTCACGATGCAGATGGCGCTGATCATCGTGACCGGCTTCGTCGTGGCCAGTTCGCGTCCGTGCAGCCGTCTCATCGACGCGCTGGCGGGGATGCCGAAGACTCCGCGCGGCGCGGTGGCGTTCGTGGCGCTGTTCTCGATGCTGTCGTCGCTGCTGTCGTGGGGGTTCTCGCTGATCTTCACGGGACTGCTCGTGCGCGCCATCGTGCGCCGGATCGATCACGTCGACATCCGCGCCATCGGCGGCGCCGCGTACCTCGGCCTCGGCAGCGTCTGGTCGCTGGGCCTGTCGTCCTCGCCGGCCATGATGATGGCCACGAAGTCGTCCATCCCCGCCGACCTCCTCCCCGTCACCGGCGTCATCCCGCTCACGCAGACCATCTTCCTCTGGCAAAGCATCGTGCTGGCCGTGCTGCTGATCGTGGTCTCGCTCGCCGTCGCGTACTACTCCGCGCCGACCGGCGATCGCGTGCGCACCGCGCGCTCGATGGGCGTCGCATTCGAAGAGCTGACCGTCATCGACGAGCCGCCGCGCACGCCCGCCGAAACGATGGAGCACTCTCCGCTGCTGACCATCATCGTGGTGACGCTGATGCTCGCGTTTCTGGCAACGCGCGTGGCCGCGAACGGCCTGGCCGCGACGCTCGATCTCAACAACTTCAACCTCTTCTTCCTCGCCATCGGCATGCTGCTGCACTGGCGGCCGCGCGCGTTCCTGCGCGCGGTGAGCGGCGCCGTCCCGGCCACCGCGGGCGTGCTCGTGCAGTTCCCGTTCTACGCCGGCATCTTCGGCCTGATCGCGAAAACCGGCATCCAGGAAACGCTGTCGGAACTGTTCATCCGCGTAGCCTCGCCGCACACGTTCAATCCGATCCTGACCGTCTATTCATTTGTGCTGGGCGTGTTCATCCCATCCGGCGGCGGTCTGTGGGTGGTCGAAGCGCCATACGTGATGCAGGCCGCCAAAGCGCTGCACATGCACCTCGGATGGACGATCCAGACCTACAACGCCGCCGAGACGCTCCCCAACCTGCTCAATCCGTTTTTCATGCTGCCGCTGATGGGCATCCTGAACGTACGCGCGCGCGATCTGGCGGGCTACTCGATCCTGCAACTGCTGTTTCACGCGCCGCTGGTGCTGATCTATTGCTGGTTGATGGCGTACACGTTTAACTGAAACCGGCGTCACTTCTTTCGCGAGAATTGGCGGCGGTAACGCGTCGGCGAGATTCCGAAGCGGCGCTCGAACGCGCGGCGGAACGCGTCCGCGCTGCGGAAGCCGACCGATGCCGCCACGCCTTCGACCGTGATGCTGCGCATCGACAATCGTTTCTGCGCTTCCGCGAGGCGCAGGTCTTCCACGAATGCCGCGGGGGTGCGCTGGAACACGCGCGTGAAACGCCGCGTGAACTGGCGCGGACAGAGACACGCACGCGCCGCGAGCGCCTCGACGGAGAGATCGCCGCGCAGATGTCCGCGCATCCATGACGCCAGCTCCGCGAGCTTGTCGGTCGACTCGATCTGGAACTGCAGCGGCTCCGAGAACTGCTCCTGTCCGCCCGGACGCTTGAGGTACACGACCAGTTCGCGCGCGACCGCCAACGCCGCGGGCGCGCCGAGGTCCTCTTCGATGAGCGCCAGCGCGAGATCGATTCCGGCCGTCACGCCCGCGGATGTGTAGAACGGACCGTCCTTGAGAAAGAGCGCATCCGGCTCGAGCGCGACGGCGGGAAACTTCTCCGCGACGTCGCGCGCGAAACGCCAGTGTGTCGTGGCGCGCCGTCCGTCGAGCAGCCCCGTGGCCGCGAGTCCGTAAATGCCGGTGCAGACGGACGCGACGCGGCGGATGCGCGGGGCGTTCGCACGTACCCACGAGACGACCTTCGCGTTCAGGCGCGGGTTGCGCAGCCCGCAGCCGCCGGGAACGATCAACGTGTCGAGATCGACTTTCGCGTCCAGTCCACGATGGGGCTTGAAGACGATGCCCGATTCCGCGGTGAACGGTTTGCGCGTCAGGCCGAGCATCACCACGTCATAGGCGTGCTGGTCGTCGACGTACGCCGACGCAAAGGCCTCGGACGGTCCGACCACGTCCAGCGCGGTCACGCCTTCATATCCGAGGACCCCGATCTTCAGCCGCTTCACGGGCGCAATGTCGCACTGATGTGTCGTCGAGGCAACAGATTTCCGCGTGTCCGTAATTGTCGGATCGATGTCGCCTCGGACGTCGCCGCGCGGACGTACGTTGCAGGCATGCGCATTCGCTCTCTGCTGCTCGTTCTCCTTGCTGCCCTTCCTCTCTTCGCGAAATCGCCGCGCCAGTCGCTGGTCGTGAACACCGCCTGGCTGGCCGCGCATCTGAAGGATTCGAACCTGGTCCTGCTGCACGTCGGCGACGAGGACGACTACGAAGACGAGCACATCCCCGGCGCCCGCTTCGTCGCGCTCTCCGACATCGCGCTGTCCGACCACACCCCGGGCGGACTGATTCTGGAGATGCCGCCGGCAGCCGATCTGCGCGCGCGGCTGGAGAAGCTGGGCATCTCGAACGACTCGCGCGTGGTCGTCTACTACGGCGAGGACTGGGTGTCGCCGACGACACGGGTGATCTTCACGCTCGACTACGCGGGCCTCGGCGATCGCGCGCTGCTGCTCGACGGCGGGATGAAGGCGTGGGTGCGCGACGGTCACCCGACCACGGACGTCGTCCCGCCGCCGCGCACCGGTAAGCTCGCACCGCTGAAGATCCAAAAGCTGATCGTCGACGCGGCCTACGTGATGGCGAACAGGAAAAAGAAAGGTGTGGCCCTGGTCGACGGACGGGCGGCGGCGTTCTACGACGGCGTCGACACCGGCGGGTCGCACGGCCAGCCGCATCGCACGGGGCACATCGCAGGCGCCGGCAATTTCCCGTTCACCGAGGTGACGAACGACGAGCTGATGCTGCGCTCGCCCGCCGAACTGCGCGCACTGCTGACCAGGGCCGGCGTGCAACCAGGCGATACGGTTCTCGGCTACTGCCACATCGGCCAGCAGATGACCGCGGTGCTGTTCGCCGCGCGCACGCTGGGCCACGACGTGCTGCTGTACGACGGCTCGATGCAGGACTGGTCGCGGCGAAAGGAGTATCCGGTGGAGATCACGGCGGCGAAATGACGACAACCCCTCATCCGCCTGCGGCACCTTCTCCCCTCACGAGGGGAGAAGG
>CAMPKJ010000277.1 GCA_946887105.1 uncultured Acidobacteriota bacterium
CGCCGAAGTCGTGAATGGTGACGATGGCCGGATGGCGAAGCCGCGCCACGATGCGCGCCTCGCGCTCGAAGCGCGAGCGCATCGACGAGCTTCCCACCAGATGCGAGAGCAACACCTTGATCGCCACCGGCCGGTTGAGGCGCTTCTGCGTGGCGAGATAGACGGAGCCCATCCCGCCGCGGCCGAGGAGCCGGCTCAGGACGTACTTGTCCTCGATCACGCTCGGCACGCCTGATTCGGGCACGAGCTGCTGCTCGTCCACCTCGCACTTCGTCGCATCCGGCTCGTAGCAACGGCCGCAGCGCGGGCAGAGTTGCAGGACGTCGCTGAGGTGCAGATGGAGCGGCGCGGACGACGTCGACGGCGACCACACCAGCGATGGCGAGTGCTTGAGGCGCGTGTAGTCGAGCGTCAACGCCAGTTGCGCGCCGAGCGTGCGCAGCAACTCGCGGTCTTCGCGGCTGTACGGCTCTTCCGATTTACGCTCGCCGAGGACCATCAATCCGACCAATCGCCTCTCGATGAGCAGCGGCACCAGCAGGTACGCCTCGGTGGCCGACAGCCATTCGCGCTCCGCCTCCGGCAATCGCTGCAGCAGCGTGCGCGTGTTGCGGCTGTGCACATCGAGCGGATCGTCATCCGCCGAAAGCAACGTCGCCAATGTGCCCGTCGCGCTCAGCGCCTCGGCATTCATGACGTCGGTCTCGCCACGCGCGAAGCCGCGGTGCAGCGAAGCGGCATCCGGATCGAGTTGCCAGAGCGAGATGTGTTTCGGATGCAGCGCGCGGTCGATCTCATCGAGCGCGGCACGGGAGAGCGCGAGCATGTCCGAGCCGCCGCGGATGATCGACACCACGTGCAGCAGCAGATGCCGCGCGTCGTACTGCTCGCGGAAGAAACGCCGGTCCAGCGCTTCCAGCAATCGCTTGCGATAGCGGATCACCAGCACCAGCGGCAGGATCAGCAGGACGTAGATGGCCGGTGTGCCGGTGAGCAGCACCGCCAGCGACTCGCGGCGATGCAGCCACAAAAACGCGCCGAGCCCGATCAGAGGCAACGACATCAGCCCGAGCAGCGTCCCGCGCGCCAGCGCGTACTGGAGGCTGCGCCGCACGAGCACGCGCACGTTGAACAGGCGATGGCGGATCACGGCGTACGCGAAGATCGCCGAGCCGATGATGGTGGCCGGATTGTGCAGCAGCCGCATGGCCACGTTCCATTCGCGGCCGGGCTGCAATGCTTCGACGATGTAGCCGAGCACGAACGCGGCGGTGCCGGGCAGCATCGACAGGAAGATCAGCTTGAGCCGGCGCCGCGCGTTCACGTCACGCATGCGCGCGAAACGAATCGCCAGCGTCACCAGCGCAGCGACCAGGATCGCGCCGCCGAAGGTCGAGTACGCATCGCCCCACGGCAGTTGCGCCGGGCGGACGTCGCCGCGCAAGCGGCGCATCCCGTGCGCGAGCGTTTCGATGAACACCGGCAGCGCGAGGACGTACGGCACGACTTCCCAGTAACGCCGCACGCGCACGTGATCGCTCGGAAACGCAATCGCGAAGTGCAGCAGCAGCGCGAAGAAGCCGCCCGCGAAGAGCGCGTCCGCGAAGATCAGCGGCGCGTGCAGGAAGTCCGGGATCTGCGCGAGGATCGTTCCCAGTCCGGGCACGCGGAACAGGAATGCGCTGCCCGCCCACGACGCCAGCGTCAACGCCGCCAGGCGCGCGTCCTTGTTGCCGGGACGCAGAATCAGCAGCACGACCGCCACGCCGATCATCCATGCGTGCAGCGGAAAGAAGAGATAGCCATTGATGGCCGGCAGCGCCAGCCGCGCTTCGCGGCCGAGGTGATCGCGGCGCATCGACTCCTGCGGGATGGGTGTGACCGTCAGCGCGAGCGTGCGTCCATCGCGTTCGACCATCAGCGGCAGCGGCTGATGCGCACGCGCGAAGAAGAGCGGATTGACGTCGGGACCGACCGCGTGACCATTCCACGTCACGATGCGGTCGCCGGCCTTCACGCCCGCGCGCGCCGCCGGGCTGTCCGGAATCACGCCGGTGACCAGTTTCGTCGTGCGCGAGTAATCGAAGCCCGACCACGGCTTGGTGATCTGGCTCGTCGAATGGAGCAGCACCAGCACCGCGGCGAGCACGACCAGGACCCAGCACAGCAGCACCAGCGGCTTCGTTTTCATGGAGGGAGGACCGGGAGCGATTGTAGCCGACGCCCCGGCTCTGCTAGTCTGGGCTTTCGTGCGGAGTTAGCTCAGCGGTAGAGCATCTCGCTTACACCGAGGGGGTCAGGGGTTCGAATCCCTTACTCCGCACCACTTCCTCGCTGCGCTACACTCGCCCGGTTAATGATCCCGTTCCTCAGGAACAAGGCGCGGGTGCTCGTCCTCGATGACGACACGGCGCTCCAGAAACTCGTTTCCACGCTGCTCCGCCGCCAGGGACATCGCGTCGACGTGGTCAGTTCGGGATCGCAGGCGCTCGAGAAAATCGCCGCGCATCGCTACGACGCCATGCTCCTCGATGTGATGACGCCTACCGATGGCGGCTTCACGGTCATCCGCCACCTGCGCCAAACGAATCCGTCGCTGCTCAAGCGCGTCGTGCTGCTGACCGCGTCGCCCGAGTCCATCCTGCGCGGCGTCGAGCACGACATCTTCGGGATCGTGCACAAACCGTTCGAGCCGGCCAGGCTGATCGAGACCGTCGCGCGCGCGATCGCGCAGTGATCAGGATTGCATCGCGTCGCCGCGTTCGGCCGGATTCGCGATTGGCCGCTTCTGCGAGCTGCGCACGCAGCTGCGTACGACGTCGACGAGCTGCGGCAGGTTCACCGGCTTGCGGAGCACGATCTGCACGATCTCGACGTCGAGCGAGCGTGTGGTCTCCGGATTCGACGCCAGCACGAGCACGACCGGACGCTGCGCCACCGGCATCGCCGCGATGTGGCCGATCACGCGATCGACATCGCCGGAGTGCAGGCCTACGTCGATCACGATCACTCCGTATCGCTCCTGCGCCAGTCGCGTGAGCGCGTCGCCGGTCGTTCCGACCATGTCGGAGAACACGTCGAAACCCAGCAACGCGCTGAAAAGCTGCTGGCGCAAGACCGCGTCGCCTTCAGCGATCAGGACGCGAGGAACCACATCCACACCCATCCCGGTACGCCTCTACAATTCCGCTGCCAAACGAAACTACGCCCGCGTGACGGCCAAATGACGCGATCTCGCAGCGCTCAGCTCGTAACGATGCTCGTGTCCTGCGTCACCGGCGAAAACGATTTCTTGTAGATGTCGATGATCGACATCAGCAGCGAGAACACCAGCGGGCCGATCACCAGGCCGACGAAACCGAACGCCTGCAGCCCGCCCAGCACCGCGAAGAGCAACGGTATGGCCGGCAGCTGTGCCTTCCCCGCCATCGCCCACGGCCGCACGACGTTGTCGACCAGCGAGACCGGCACCAGACCCCAGACGATCAGGAAGATCGCCTGCCACCACTGGTGATTGCCCATCGACGCCGAGATCACGAGATAGATCGACGCCGGCACCCAGACCGCCGCCGCGCCCACCATCGGAATCAGCGACAACAGCGCCGCCACCGCGCCCCAGAATCCCGCGCCCGGCACGCCCGCGATCGCGAGGCCGATGCCGGTCATCGCGCCCTGCGCGATGCCGGTGAACAGCTGGCCGCGGAAGGTCGCGTCGATCACGTCCTTGAAGCGCTGCCGGAACTCGTTGTCGTACTTTTTCGGCAGCGGCGAGAGGATCGACAGCTGCTGCAGGATGGCCTCCCCTTCGACGTAGAAGAAGAACATCGACAGCAGCACCATCACGAATCCGAGGAGCACACCCGCGAGACCGCCGATCACCGAGCCGCCGTGCCGTGCAACGAATCCCGGCACCTTCTGGATCGCGGGCAGCAGGATGCGCTGCGGACTGAGCGTAGCGGGATCGAAGTTCGGCGCGACGCGTTTGATGATCGCCAGGTAGCGGGAAACATCGAAGCGCTGCACCATCTGCTGCGCCTCGCCCGACCGCAGATTGTCCACCACCACGTTCGCCTGTTGCACCAGCAGCACCGACAGGATCAGCGCCGGAATGACGATCACGACGGTGACGCCGAGGAGCATCACCACCGCCGCGCGTGTCGAGCTGCCGTTCGATTTGATCCGCACCAGCCGGAACACGTTGAACGTGAGGATCACCAGGATCATCCCGAACAGGATGGCGGTCATGAACGGCCAGAGGATCTTGAACGCCGCCACGAGCAGCAGCAGCGCCAGGAACCCGAAAAAGATGATGCCGGTCAGCCGCCACTCCGGCTTGCGCTCCAGCTCTGTCTCCGGTGCATCAGGCGTTTCGATCACGTGAGCCTCCTTCGAATACCTCGCGACGCGCGGCGCTGGTGATGGCGCCGACGATCGGGTTCTTGATTTTCCGCTCCGCCGCCACGGCGTAGAAGCGCTCTTTCACATCCGGCAGCCGGCCGACCACGCGGACGTTGTACTGCGTCTCGATTTCCTTCTCGATGACCGACGGCGCGGGAAAGATGCCCACGCCCGCGCGTCCGAAGTCTGTCATGAGCGCGAGGTCGTCGAACGCGCCGACGCGGCGCGGCTCGATCCCGGTGGCGTCCAGCCACAGCTCGATGGCGCGGCGCAACTGCGTGCCGTCGCCGGGCAGCAGCAACGGAGCGCCTTGCAGCGACTGCGGGAAGTGTTTGCGCGCCGACGTCGCCAGCGCCGGTGCGGCGAAAAACGTCGTGCCGCTCTCGCCGAGGAAATGGTTGTAGGCGCGCAGCGGCACCGATGCCGCCGGGGCATCGGTCAGGACCAGGTCGACTTCGTGCTGCGCGAGAAGCCGCAGCAATTCGTCGGAGGACGCCTCGCGGCACACCATCTCCACGTCCGCTCCGCCCGTGAACGCGGCGCGCAGGATGCGGTACGCGATCAGTTTGGGCAGCACGTTCACCACGCCGATGGTGACGCGCACCGGTTTGCCGGTCGGACGGTCGCGGAGCGTGTCGCGCAGCTCGCGTCCGAGGGCGAAGATCTCGTCCGCGTACCGCGCCACCACGTGTCCCGCCTCCGTGAGCACGAGGCCGCGGCCCGATTTCTCGAACAGCTTTTCGCCGAACGAATCCTCGAGCTGCCGCAACTGCGAGCTGATGGTCGGCTGCGTCAGGTGCAGCTTCCGCGTCGCGCCGGCGATGCTTCCCTCGTGCGCCACCACCCAGAAATAGTAGAGGTGGTGGTAGTTCAGCCATTCCATCCGCGCATAGATTAAATCAATGTTTCCGCGCAAGAACAATCAATCGCTTCTATGAATGGCGCGGCCGTTCCGCGTGATACACAGCGCGGCACGAACTTCGCGAGGATGGCATTTCAATGGAAACCATAGCTTCACCGCATCTCTGGGTCGTCTTCAGCGTCTTCGTCCTGGGCATGCTCGCTCTCGACCTCGGCGTCTTCAGCCGCAAGCCGCATGAGGTCAGGTTCAGGGAGGCGCTGACCTGGAGCCTGGTCTGGGTCACGCTCTCGCTGATCTTCAACGCCTGGATCTATTACGAGTTCGGCAACCAGAAGGCGCTCGAGTTCCTGACCGGCTATCTGATCGAGAAGGCGTTGTCGGTCGACAACATCTTCGTCTTCGTGGTGCTCTTCGCGTCCTTTGCGGTGCCGAAGGTCTATCAGCACCGCGTCCTGTTCTGGGGCGTCATCGGCGCGCTGCTCATGCGCGCCATCTTCATCGGCCTCGGTGCGGCGCTGATCTCGCGCTTCCACTGGATCATGTACGTCTTCGGCGCGATCCTGATCTACACCGGCATCAAGCTGATGCGGCAGGGCGATGACCACGATCCGCATCCGGAGCGGAACCCCATCTACAAGTTCGGCCGCCGCCTGATGCCGGCCGTGCCCGAGTATCACGGCAAGGCGTTCACGATCGTGAAGAACGGACGCCGCTACGCCACGCCGCTGCTGCTGGTGCTGATCGCGATCGAGGCCACCGACGTCGTCTTCGCGGTCGATTCCATTCCGGCCATCTTCGCCATCACCACCGATCCGTTCATCGTCTACACCTCGAACATCTTCGCGATCCTCGGCCTGCGGGCCATGTACTTCCTGCTGGCCGGTGTGATCGACAAGTTCCACTTCCTGAACATCGGACTGGCCCTCGTGCTGATGTTCGTCGGCGTGAAGATGATCATCGCGGAGTGGTACAAGATCCCGATCCTGGCGTCGCTGGGAGTGATCGGCGGCGTCCTGTTCCTGTCGGTGATTGCGTCGATGATCTGGCCGAAGCGTGTAATATCCGCGCCGATTGAAGCTGCGCCCGTCGACTCTCCCCCCCGTGCAGATACTTGAGCCGAA
>CAMPKJ010000278.1 GCA_946887105.1 uncultured Acidobacteriota bacterium
AGCCCATGACGAACGCCTGCCAGTTGCCGAGCTCCCCGCGGATGTACCGGGGCGGGTCGAGCAGCAGCACGCGCGCGACGAAGTCGAAGAGCCGTCCATCGACCCCACTGGCGCGCCGCCGCGCCTCGTCCACCGCCTCGCCAATCCGCGTGCGGTCCTCGTCGCTCGGCGTTTCGCGGATGTACGTGCGATAGACCGGCATGCACGCCGTGACCTCGAGCAGCGCGGCCGCGATCTCGGTCGGCGCGAAATCGCGCGCATTGCGGTCGGCGACGGCCAGTTGGCCGAGGTGCGCGCCGAGGGCTCGCATCTCGCCGTAGAACAGCTGCTCGATGACCTGCTTCTTGCGCGAGTAAACGATGTCGTCATACCACGACGTCTCACCACTGTACGTCTGATATGCCTCGGTCAGCACCTCCAGACCGGCGGGATCGATGAAGACCGCGTTTGCGGTATCGAGATAGTCGTAGCCGGACGTGCCGTTGCATTGGAGCGAAGCCGGCAGCGACTCGCCTGCCTCGAGAATCTTTTCGACCACCACATACAGCGGCTGCCGCAATTGCAGCTTGGCCAGGTAATTCACCGGATCGTACAGACCGTCGATGTGATCGATGCGCAGCCCGGTGATCTTCCCGTCCGCGACCAGCTCGAACACCAGCCGGTTGTGCACGTCGAACACTTCCGGATTCTCGACCCGTACGCCGACCAGATCCGAGACGTCGAAAAAGCGGCGATAGTTGATGGTTTCGCTGGCGATGCGCCAGTACGCGAGCCGGTACCACTGCGCGTCCAGCAAACGATCGAGCAGATCGAAATCGCTGTTGAACCGCGCGATGACGTCATCGAGCGCCTGATGAAAGCCGGGCGCCTGTTCGCGCAGGCGCCACAGCGTTTCCTTCAGAAACCGGCTATTGGCGATGACGCTCTCGTTCTGCACGAGATCGCGCACCTCCATCGCCGAACCATCATCCGGCAACGCGGCCAGGCATTCGCGCAATACCACCGGATACGACTGCGGCGCCAGTGGCAGGCGCTTGTCGTAATAGACGAGAAAGAATCCATCGCTGTCGAATCCGAGTTGAATCTCGCCCGATTCGAGTGCCTCGCCGTACGGACGGCCGAGCATGGGCAGCAGCACCTTGTTCCCGGACCAGTCGATGTCGAAGTAATGGAGAAAGCGCGACTGCGGTCCGTTCTCCAGCACGCTCATCCACCACGCGTTCTCGTGACTGGCGGCCATGTGATTCGGGACGACGTCGAGCACGAGCCCCATCCCGTTCTGCGCCAGTGCGTCGTGCAACCGCGACAGATCGTCCGCGGTGCCGAGCTCCGGATTGATCGAGCTCGTATCGACGACGTCGTAGCCGTGCGTACTTCCCTTGCGCGCGCGCAGGACCGGCGACGCATAGATGTCGCTGACGCCGAGCGCGTGCAGATAGCCGACGATCTTCCGCGCGTCCTGCAGCGTGAACTGCGCGTTGAACTGGATGCGGTACGTGGCGGCCGGAATGCGGACCATCACACCATCCACACTCCGAACGCCGACGGCGGAAGCGTGACCTGTCCTCCATCGAGCGTCGCGCCGGTTTCGAGCAGAGACCGTCCCGTGGCCTGGCCGAACGGCAGCGGCCCCTCGTACATCCGATCGGAGAAATTGAACGCGAGCAGCACGCCGGCGCGCCTGACGAAGAGCAGGCGGCGCTCATCGTCCGCCTGCGCTTCGACCGCGGCGAGATCGAGATTGCGCAATGCGGGCGTATTGCGCCGCAACGCCAGCAGCGCGCGGTAGAACTCCCGCATCGCGGCATGTTCTTCGCGCTCCAGGAGAGACCAGTTCAGCTTCGAGCGGCGGAACGTCACCTCGTCGTGCGGATCGGGCGGATCGCCTGCCCAGACGAAATCGTCGAACTCCTCGCGGCGCCCGTGGCGTACCGCCTCGATCAGTGCTTCGTCCGAATGCGACGTGAAGTACTGGAACGGTGCGGTCTCGCCGTACTCCTCGCCCATGAACAACATCGGAACGAACGGCGCCAGGATCGTCGCCGCCGCGGCGAGGCGCACTTTTTCGGGCGATACCAGCGCCGCCAGACGCTCGCCCATGGCCCGATTGCCGATCTGATCGTGATTCTGCATCGAGATCACGAATTGCGTGCCGTCCTTGGTCTTCGGTTCCCGCCCGTACTTCCGTCCGCGATACGTCGAATGCTGGCCCGTATAGAGAAATCCGGTGGTCAGCACGCGCGCCAGGTTGCTCGTCTTCGGCGGAAAGCCTTCGTAATAGCCGTCCTGCTCGCCGGTGAGCAGCGTATGCAGCGAGTGGTGGAAATCGTCCGCCCATTGCGAGTCGAATCCGAGCCCGAGCTCCGACTTCGGCGTGATCACGCGCGGGTCGTTGAGATCGCTCTCCGCGATCGCGTAGATCTTCCGTCCGAGCTCCTCGGCGCGGCGATGGACGGCATCGCAGAGATCCTGCAGGAACGGCTCGGCGGAATGATCGACGATCGCGTGTACCGCGTCGACGCGCAAGCCGTCGACGTGAAACTCGTCGATCCATTGCAGCGCATTGTGGATGAAGTACCAGCGCACGTCATCGCTGCGCGGCCCGTCGAAATTCAACGCCAGGCCCCATGGCGTCTTGTAGCGATCCGTGAAATACGGCGCGAACTCGGAGACGTAGTTGCCCTCCGGGCCCAGGTGGTTGTAGACGACGTCGAGGAGCAGGGCCATGCCCCGCCCGTGGCACGCGTCGACGAGCCGCTTCAGCGCGCGCGGGCCGCCATAAGAGGCCTGTGCCGCATACACATAGGTCCCGTCGTAACCCCAGTTGCGCTCGCCCGGAAACTGCGCCACAGGCAGCAGTTCGACGGCGGTGACGCCGAGATCCTTCAGATCGTCGAGCTTGCCGATGATGGCATCGAAGGTTCCCTCCTCGGTGAACGTGCCGACGTGCAGCTCATAGAGCACATAGTCTTCGAGCGCAATGCCGGTCCAACCCGCGTCATGCCATTCGAAATCGCTGCCGACCACTTCGGACGGACCATGCACGCCGGCCGGCTGAAGACGCGAAGCGGGGTCAGGCCTTTCCCGTCCTTTGACGACGTACAGATAACGCGTTCCTTCACCACAATCGTCGACGATCGCGGCGTGATATCCGTTCGTGTCCTTCGTCAACGGCACACGCCGGTCTTCCGGCGCGACGATGTGCAATTCCACGCGTGCGTGGTGCGGCGCCCAGACACGAAACTCGCAGCGATTCCCATCGAGCACTCTTGCGCCGAGGGAGATGCCAATGGGAGCGGCAGGATGTCCTTGCTGGCCGGAGGAAACCGCCGCGTCAGGCAATCACGACCTCTCCTTCTTCGTTTTCGGCCGCCTCCGTCTCTTCCGCCGCCTTGGACATCAGGAACACGGCGCCCAATGGCGGAATGGTGATCGTGGCCGACCAGCGGCGGCCATGCAGCGGAATCGGTACCGCGTCGACGCCGCCCATGTTCCCCTGTCCGCTGCCGCCGTAAATCGCCGCGTCGCTATTGAGCACCTCCGCCCAGTGACCGCCGCGCGGCATGCCGACCTGATAGTTATGGCGCGGATTGGGCGTGAAGTTCAGCGCCACCACGACGATCTCCTCGGGACGCGACCGCGAGCGGCGGAGCAGCGTCACCACGCTGTTCTCGGTGTCGCAGCAATCGATCCATTCGAAGCCATCCGGCGACATGTCCAGCTCGTGCAGCGCCGGGATGTCGCGATACGCCTTGTTGAGATCCTCCAGCCAGCGATTGAGGCCGGCGTGCAGCGGATGCTGGAGCAGATCCCAGTCCAGGCCGGCGTCGTGGTTCCACTCCCGGATCTGTCCGATGTCGCCGCCCATGAACAAAAGCTTCTTGCCGGGATTGGCGTACATGTGTGCGAACAGCAGGCGCAGATTCGCGTGGCGGCGCCATTCGTCGCCGGGCATCTTTCCGTACAGTGAGCCCTTGCCGTGCACGACCTCGTCGTGCGACAGCGGCAGCACGAAGTTCTCGGTGAAGGCGTACATCATCCGGAACGTGAGGTCATTGTGGTGATACTTGCGATGGATCGGATCGCGCGCGAAGTAGCGCAGCGTGTCGTGCATCCATCCCATGTCCCACTTCATGCCGAATCCCAGCCCGCCCACATAGGTCGGGCGCGAGACCATCGGCCAGGCGGTCGATTCCTCGGCCATCACCTGGACATCCGGGTGTACTTTGTAGACGTCCTCATTGAGACGGCGCAGGAATGCGATGGCCTCGATGTTCTCGCGTCCACCGAATTCGTTCGGCACCCATTCGCCCGCACTGCGCGAATAGTCGAGATACAGCATCGAAGCGACCGCGTCGACGCGCAATCCGTCGGCGTGATATTCGCCCAGCCAGTACAGCGCGCTGGACAACAGGAACGAGCGCACCTCATTGCGGCCGTAATTGAAGACCAGCGAGTTCCAGTCCGGCTGAAACCCCTTGCGCGGATCGGCGTGCTCGTACAGATGCGTTCCGTCGAAATACGCCAGGCCATGTTCGTCGCTCGGGAAATGCGACGGCACCCAATCGATGATCACGCCGATGCCGTTCTGGTGCAGCACGTCCACGAGGTATTTGAAATCCTGCGGCGTTCCATGGCGGCTGGTCGGCGCGAAATAGCCGGTGCCCTGATATCCCCACGAGCCATAGAACGGATGCTCCATGACCGGCATCATCTCGACGTGCGTGAAGTTCATCTTCTTCACGTATTCGGCGAGCGGCCGTGCGAGCTCGCGGTAACTCATCGATCGCCACGTCTTCCCGTCGTCATCGCTGACGCGGCGCCATGAGCCGAGGTGCACTTCGTAGATGGACATCGGGGCGGTGTAACTGTTGCGGGCGTGACGGCCCTTCATCCAGTCGCCGTCGTTCCATTCGTACGCGAGGTCCCACACCTTCGACGCCGTGGCCGGCGGCGTCTCGTGATGCACGGCCATCGGATCGGCCTTGTCGACGCGATAGCCGTTGTGCTGCGAAACGATGTGGTACTTGTACGTCGTGCCGCGGCCGATGCCGGGCACGAAGCCTTCCCAGATTCCGGACGCACCGCGCGCGTGCAGCGGATGCGAGGTCGTGTTCCAGTCGTTGAAATCGCCGGCCACGCTGACGCGTGCGGCATTGGGCGCCCAGACGCCGAACATCACTCCGCCGGCGACGATGTGGCTGCCGAGTTTTTCCCACAGCTTGTGATGCGTGCCTTCGTTGAAGAGGTGCAGGTCCCAGTCGCTGAGCATCGACTCCGCGGGTGCATCCGTCGCCACCGGCACGATCTGATCGATGGTGTGCTCGCGGACGGCGTTCGGATCGACGACGTCTCCAGTGACGGAGTTCGCGGCCGCATCCGCTTCGATGGTCACGGTCGGCACGACGTCGCCACCCACCGCCTGCAGCTCTTCGAGTGCGGCGTCGGCGCGGCTCTGCGTCTTCGGTTTGGGCGTCCGCGTCTTCGCCGGAGCGGCGATGGTCTTCGCGGATGACGCCGGTTTCTTCGCTGCGGTCTTCTTCCCCTTCGCCGGTGCAGGGTTCATCTTGGCGCGCGCCTCGGGCGGCGCCGCCGGATCGTTCTTCTTTCTGATGGCCATCAACCTTCCTTACTGCTCTGCGCTAACGGGGCGACAAAGCAAGGCTCGCGCCTTCGGACGCAACGATATGCTAGGGACGTGGATTGGAATGCATACGCGCGGTCGGAGCCGTACTTTGCGGTACTGACCGACCCGCGGTTTCTTCGCGCGCGCTTCGATGAGCGTGCCGAGGAGGAGTTCTTCCAGACCGGCGAAATGTATGTGATCCGCCTGCTGGAGGTGGCGCGGCAGTATCTGACGCCGCTGTTCGAGCCGCATTCGGTGCTCGAGCTCGGTTGCGGGCCGGGACGCGTGGCCACCGCCTTCGCGGATCGGCTGCCGGCTTCGGAAATCGTCGCCGTCGACGCCGCACCGGCCATGTTGGAGCTGGCCGCGGAGAACGGGCGCCGCCGCGGCGTGATCAACATTCACTACCAATCGCTCGACGAGCTCCTGCGCTCGACGCGCAGATTCGATCTCGTGAACGCGTCGATCGTCTTCCATCACATCGATCCGAGCAGCGGCATGCCGCTGCTGGCGGAGATGCTCGGCCGCATCGCGGACGGCGGCGTCGGCGTGTTCACGTTCGTCTATCGGCGCAACAGCGGGCGTGCGATCGATGCGGTACGGCGCATGCGGCGGAGCGTGCCGGCCGTCAACCGCGCCGCTCAGTTGCTCCTGCGCAAGCCGGCCGGGCTGCCGTTCCTGCATCCGTACGTTTACGATCTCTCCGCGGTGCTCGCGGCGTTCGACGCGGCGGGCTG
>CAMPKJ010000279.1 GCA_946887105.1 uncultured Acidobacteriota bacterium
CGAGCGTTGTGGCGAATGCCACAGGGATTCGCGCGGTATGGTCAGCCTCCGCAAGGCGCAGTGGACATCGGCGGCGACGACTGGTGCACACTCACGACGTACTAATTTCTTGAAACGGGCAGGGACCTGTTCTCACAGACGAGCATCAACGATGTCAGTGGCGAGCACGCAGCCAATACCGGTCACTCGCAGCATCATGAAGGGCGGGAGCTCGATCTTTTTCACTTCCATGCCTTCGCGGGTGTTGGAACATGGGCGACCGGAAACTACCTCGCGCTGGTGGACAACGTACACCGTGCGGCGGCGAGCGATCCGGCGATAGCCGTTCCTGCGCGCGCGCCGAGGTGGCGTCATGGGTCGTGGCCATGCGAAACGGCATCTCATCCTTCGATGCGCTCGCGCATGTGGACCGCATCTACGCCTCTGTCGGTTCGGCGGCTCCCGGATTGGCATATGGGTGGGCGCGCGGTCTCTTATTGTCCGGGACAGCCTCTGTCTCGGGCGAAACCGTGAATCTCGGAATCGGCGATTGGCAGTGTTCGAAGTGTGCGTTCAACGCAACTCACGACAATCACGTGCACGTGACGTTGGCGCGGCATTTCAGTGATTGAACTGATCCCACGATTGCGTCCTGCCTCCTGAAACCCGATACTCACGGCGTTGAAGCGCCACGACGCCATCGACGCCGTCATCCGCAACGACGTCCGCGATCTCGAACGCCTCGGGTACGCGCAGCAGCTCTTCCGCGAGATGGGAGGCTTCTCCAATTTCGCGGTCTCGTTCTCGATCATCTCGATTCTCACCGGCGCGGTGCTGCTGTACGGCTATGGCCTGAAGTTCGGCGGGCCGCTCGTCAACTCCGTCGGATGGCCGCTGGTGAGCGTGTTCACGCTCGCCGTTGCGGCGTCGATGGCGGAGATCGCGTCGGCGTATCCGACCGCGGGCGGGCTTTATTTCTGGGCCTTCCGGCTCGGCGGCAAAACGTGGGCGTGGACGACGGCGTGGCTGAACATGATCGGGCAGGTGGCCATCACCGCCGGCATCAACATCGCCGCCGCGATTTATCTGATCGGCGCCGTCACACGCATCCTCGGCATTCCGGCCGATGCGCGATTCACGAGCTGGTATTTCCAGCTCTTCGTGATGGTGCTGATCCTCATCCCGCAGATCGTCATCAACGTCTGGGGCATTCGACTGACGGCACGGTTGGCGGACATCAGCGTCTGGTGGCACATCGCGGGCGTGTTTCTGATCGCGATTGCGCTCGCCGCGTTCGGCGAGCATCACAACTCACTCGAGTTTCTCTTCTCGTTCCGGCCGGTGGCGGGTCCGGTGGAGCCGGTGCTGGCGATCGGCGAGCTCACCATCCCATCGCCGCTGTTTCGCCTAGTGCCGGGACTGACCGCGCTTTAGGCGGCCGCGCCGCCGCTGCTGCTGTTCGTGCTGGCGCTGTTGCAGGCGCAGTGGACGTACACCGGCTACGACGCCTCCGCGCACATGGCCGAGGAGACCATCATGGCGCGGCGCAGCAGCGCGTGGGGAATCGTGCTGTCGGTGGGCGTCTCGGCGATGGCCGGATATCTGCTGCTGATGATCCTGACGTGGTGCATCCCGAACGGCGACGTCGCCGCAACCGCGAACGATCCTTACCCGGTGCTCTACATCGTCTCCAACAACCTGACGCCGGTCCTTGCCAATGCGATTGCCATCGTCATCGGCGTGGCCATGTGGTTGTGCGGCGTCGCGTCGGTCACGTCGATGGGACGCATGTGGTACGCGTTCGCGCGCGATGACGGCATGCCGGGCGCTCGCTGGCTGAAGCGCGTGAGCGGTACGCATCGCACGCCGGTGATCGCGATCCTGGTGACGTGCGCGCTGAGCGTGGCGATCTGCTTCTACGCCGCCGCCTGGTTCGTCGTGACGTCGATCAGCACGATCTGCCTCTATCTCGCCTACGGCATCCCGATCTATCTCAACCTGCGCAACCGCCGCCGCGGCACGGGCGAGTTCATGACCCGCGAGGTCGCGCATTGGTCGCTCGGCCGCTGGTCGCCGGCAGTGAACGCGATCGCAATCGCCTGGATCGCGATCATCACCATCATCTTCATGCTCCCGCCGAACGAACTGGTGCTCTGGACGATGATCGCGGTCGCGATCGTGCTGACATTGCACTGGCGCCTGTCGGCGCGAGATCGCTTTGCGGGACCGCCGAAAATGACTTAGTGGGAGCTCCATGACCTCACGATTCTTTTGGACTCTCATCGTGGTGCTCGCCGCACCGCTGTTCGCCGCGCCGTACGATCCTTACAACACGGTGGTGGTCGGTCTCGCCGACGCGAATTGTGAAATTACATCGGTGGTGGATCCAGTGCGCGTAACCGAGTGGTATCCGTTCTGGAACGACGACGGGTCGATTCAAAGCGTGGCCGCTTATCCCCACGGGCGCGTTTTGCTCTACTGGAAGGTCCTGGAATCGAGGTCGTCGAGCTTCAGCCCGATCAGTCGAAGATCTCGATTTTTACGGGATTAGCCGACTACACGCCGCTCTCGATCCTCGTCGACCGCAATGGGAACGTGTACGTGCTCGCGCGCATTGGCGTGGCGCGAACGGCGCACTCCTCTCGTTTTCGCCGGGCGGAGCGCTTCTCGCGAACCACGCGCTGGGCTCCGGTTTCTCGACGTGGAACGGCGGCTTCGATCTGGCGGCCGATCAATGCACGACCTTCTTCGGGACCGCGACCGGGATCCGTCGCTTCAATGCCTGTACCGGTACCGCTTTGCCTGATTTTCTGAGCCTCACCGGTATCGCCGATCTGGCCATTCTCCCCGATGGCGGCGTGCTGGTCGCGCGCGCCGGAGTGCACCGCTATGACGCAGGCGGTGCACTCGTACAGACGTTCCCCGTGGCGGCGTTGGCGATCGGTCTCCGCAGATTCGGCCAGAGCGCGCTCATCAGCGAATATTGCCAACCGTTCGCGATCGACCTCGATCTCGGGACGGGCGCAACCGAGCTCGCGTATGAACTGCAGGCCGCTGACTATGCGCGGGAGATTCTTCCGTCGGATGGTTGGAGCGCTGCCTTGGGCGCGACGACGGTGGACATTCCGGCCCTGACCGACGGGATCCTCGCGACGCTCGCGGCGCTTCTTGCGCTGATTGCGATCCGTCGCCTGACCTGATCAGGGCCCCGGTTGGCGGAGGAGGTGGGATTCGAACCCACGGTACCCGTCAGGGTACGGCGGTTTTCAAGACCGCTGCCTTAAACCACTCGACCACTCCTCCGGTTCAGGCGGGAACGCGAAAACAGGGCGCTACGGCAAAAGATTCACGTCCAGCGTGATCTTCAACCGCAGGCGGCGATGCTGGCGGATCTCGTCCATCGACAGGTTCAGCGGGATCGTCACTTCGCGCACCAGCCCATCCGTGCTGCGGCGTTCCGGCGCGGCGGCGATGGTGGTCATGGCCGGCGCGCCTTCGCCGAGGACCGGCAGCGAGTCGAGGATGCCCGGAGGCAGCGGGATCTCGATCGAGGTGGTTGGCACTTCTACCGCCTCCGCCGCTGACGCGCGCCCGGCGCTGAAGTAATCCGACACGTCGTCGAATGGATTGGCCGGTGCCGACGCGGTGGCGCCGACCAGCTCCGTTGCGACCAGCGGCAGGCTCTCGTCCGCGTTGTCGTCGAGCTCGAACTCTGCCTCGCCGGCCGGCGCGGCGTACGAGCCGGACGGCGTTCGCGAGGGCACCGCGGGAGTCGGCGGAGGCATGGTCACAGTCGAGCCGAACGGCTCATCGTCGTCATCCCACAGCGACTCCGCGGGCGCCGAGGATTGCGTCGGCGCATTCAGGATCTGGATCTCCTTCTCCAGCGGACCCGATCCTTCCAGGCCGTACTTCTTGACGAGATGCGCGAGCACGAGCTGCGTGATACCTTTCAGCGTCTCTTCCACGCCCAGTCCGGTCGTGGCCACCGATTCGAACGTCGGCGCCTGCAGCTTGTTGAGCTCTTTGTCGATCTCCGCGACCGGCAGCGTGTTCGGCAGATCGCGTTTGTTGTACTGGATCACCAGCGGCATCTCGCGCAGACGGATGCCCTGGCGTTTGAGGTTGTCCTCGAGGTTCTGCAGCGACTCGAGGTTCGCATCGAGCGCGAAGTCCTGGCTGTCCGCCACGAACACGATTCCGTCCGCGCCTTTCAGCACGAGCTGGCGCGTGGAGTTGTAGTAGACCTGTCCGGGCACGGTGTAGAGCTGCAGCTTCGTGCGCATGCCCCGGATCTTGCCGAGGTCCAGCGGAAGAAAGTCGAAGAAGAGCGTGCGGTCCGTCTTCGTCGCCAGCGAGAGCATCTTGCTCTTGTTGTTCGACGGCAGGGAGTCGTACACGAACTGCAGGTTCGTCGTTTTGCCGCAGAGACCCGGACCGTAATAGACGATCTTCGCGGTGATCTCTTTGGTTGCGTAGTTGAAGAGGACCATGTGGACTCCGGACGGACGAGGTTACGCATTTTGGGCGGCAGTGGCAATGGAGGACGGTTCCTCGGCGTTCCTCGGCGTTCCTCGGGGTTCCTCGGAGTGAACGCCGTCTGCCGAGGAACCGAGGAACTCCGAGGAACCGAGGAACTCGTCGTTTATCATGCGCGGCCGGAGGTTTCGCGCATGACGCAAAGACGGCTCGCCGCCGTTCTTCTCTTCCTCTTCGCTCCCGTCGTTCTTGCTGATGCCCCAGGCGTCTACGCCATCACCGGCGGCACGCTGCACCCGGTGTCCGGTCCCGCCGTCCCGAACGGCACGCTGATCATCCGCGACGGTCTCATCGAAGCCGCCGGTGCGAACGTGAACGTTCCGTCCGACGCCGCGATCGTCGACGTGCAGGGCGCGCACGTTTATCCCGGTCTCTTCGACGCGCAGACCTCGCTCGGATTCACCGCGCCGAAAGACGCGAGCGAGCCGTCGCCCGATACGATGGCCATCCGCGGCGTGAAGGTGTCCGAGGACGATGCGGATGCGCGCCGCGCCACCGGCGTCACGACCATTCTCACCGCGCCATCGCACGGCATCTTCAACGGGCAGTCGGTGATCCTGAACCTCGGCAGCGGAACCGCCGAGGCGAACGCGGTCAAGACGCCGGCAGCGCTGCAGATTGCGTTCAACCCGCGGAAAACGTGGACCTATCCCGATAGTCTGATGGGTGTGATGGCGTTCCTGCGCCAGACTTTTCTCGATGCGCAGCAGCACGCCGCGGCACGCGATCTCTACGAAAGCGCACCCGCGGGACTGAAGCGGCCGCAGGACAATCCCGCGCTCGAAGCACTGCGTCCCGTGATGCGGCTCGAGCTGCCGGTGGTATTTCTCGCCGACTCCGCGGAGATGATCCGCCGCGCGCAGGCCCTCGGGCGCGAGCTCAACGTGCGCTACGTCATCTCCGGTGCGCGGCAGGCCCACTCGATCGCGAATGACCTGAAGGACATCCCGCTGCTCGTTTCGGTGAAGTGGCCCGTCGCGCCAACCGATCGGGAAGATCGCGAAGATCAGCCGCTGCGCGTGATCCGCAATCGCCAGCTCGCGCCGACCACTCCCGCGCTGCTTGCGCAGAGCGGTGCGACGTTTGCGCTGGTCAGCGGTTCCGGGAAGGCGGGCGACTTCCTTCCCGGCATTCGCAAGGCCATCGAGAACGGACTCTCCGCCGATGACGCGCTCCGCGCCACCACGCTCGCACCGGCGCGCATCTTCGGCGTCGATCGCCAGCTCGGCTCGCTCGAGCGCGGCAAGATCGCGAACGTCGTCATCAGCGACAAACCTCTCTTCGACAAGGACGCGAAAGTCACGCGCGTGTTCGTCGATGGCCGCGAAGTGCGTCTGCCGAAAGACGAGAAGAAAGACGAGACGGCGGCGGCTGCTCCGATCGACGGCAGCTGGTCGCTCAACGTCTCGGCGCCGCAGGGCAGCGTCTCGATTCAGGTGACGCTGCGCGCCGAGGACGGACGGCTCACCGGCACGTTCTCCGGCGATCGCGGCAGCGGCGACATTCGCGGCGGCACGTTCGACGGCACGGCGTTCGAGTTCACAATCTCCGCGAACGCGCCCGACGCCGAGAGCACGGACTGGGTCTTCCGCGGCACCGTCAGCGGCGACTCGGTGTCCGGCAGCGTCTCCACGACCCTCGGCAGCTTCGAATTCAGCGGGAGCAAATCGAAATGAGGAACGCACTGGCCGCGCTGTTTCTGATCGCGCTTCCGGCAGTCGCGCAGGAACGCGTCACGCTGATCCGCAACGCCACGATTCTCACCGTCACCAGGGGCACGATCGAGAAGGGC
>CAMPKJ010000280.1 GCA_946887105.1 uncultured Acidobacteriota bacterium
TGACGTTTCCGCCGACCCGCACCGGCGTGTCACCGGTGCCGCCGAGCTGTCCGCCCAGTTGTCCGCCCAGCGTGCCGCCGACCACGCCGCCCACCACGCCACCCACGACACCTCCGGCCACGCCGCCTTGTACGCCTCCGACCACGCCACCTTCGACGCCTTCCCCTTCGTCCTGGTTACCGGGGTCCGCGACCTGCGGAACTTCGCGCGGCACTTCGGTCGGCTGGCGGAACCGTTCGCGCGGCGTCTCCTGCTGCGGCGTTTCCACTCTCGGCGTGGACCTGGCGCTGCGCGATGCGGGAGGCGGGGGAGGTGGCGGCGGAGGCGGCGCGGACGCGACGATGAATGCCGACATCGGCTTCTCGATGATCTCCGGATTTTCCTTGACGTAATAGCCGGCCGCGACCAGGCCGCCGATGACCGCCAGATGCACGGCCATCGAGATCAGGGCCGTGATCCATCCGCCTTTTTGCTTGTCCTTGCCGGCTGACTCGATCAGTACGTCGTCGAACATCGTGAGCTCCCTGCGTGCAGAAAACGGACTCTGCTGAAGTAGTGCCAACCCTCTCGATGGCGGTTGGACACCGTTGGATCGCGGAAAGAAACTCGCCGGATGTGGAAGGAACGGAGCGCGTTGCGTCGGCGCACCATAGCACTTCCGGCCGGACGCGTACTCAGGTGTGACATCACCGGCGAAAGCGGGTATCGTGCGCGATCATGCGCGCGGCCTCGGCGACTCATCAGCTCTTCGACGAGATTCGCGTCTACGAGGGCGTGGCCGAGCGCACCGGGAACACCGTCGACCGCACCAGCATCCGCGGCCGCCAGGGCGTCTGCCGCAGCCTCACCGAGCTCACCCAGAAGTCCCGCCGCCTCGGCGACGGCTACTACTACCTGGCCGCCAGCGTCTGGCCGGCGGACGAGACCTCGATCGTGCTGCAGAAGACGTGGGAAACGATGAGCTGAGGCCTAGTGTCGTGTCTCGCCTAAAACCGTGGGTGCTGTGCGGCGGCGGCAGACCGCCTGCTGCGCCGCCGCTCCTCGACGATGTCCCAGCATCGCCTGCGTCGCGCCGGCTTGCGTCCGGCCCACCGGCGCTCGCAAATCAGCCCCGTTTTTAAGCGAGACACGACACTAGCGCCCGGCGCCCGATACCAACGCCGGCCGCGGCGCCCGCTTCAGCTGATCCGGCAAACGCGGCGAGCAGCACGCTTTCGCCAGCGCCGCCAGATCGCGCTGCAGGTCGCGGTCTTCCGCGAACGTCGCCAGCACCGCTTCGAACGCCTTGCGCGCGGTGGGATGTTCGGGCGGCGTGATCCGGTAGTGCATCCACTTCGCCTCGCGCCGCGTGCCCACCAGTCCCGCGCTGCGCAGGTAGGCCAGATGCCGGGAGATCTTCGGCTGCGGCTGCCGCAACACCTCCACGAAAAAGCAGACGCAGATCTCGCCTTCGGACATCAGATTCAACAGGCGGATGCGCGTGCGATCGCCCAGGGCCTGGAACAACTGCTCGAGTGCTTCTGCCGATGTGCTCATATGCGTTGCGGCGGATATTACCACCGGCTGCCGTCAACTGCGTTGCGGCGACCCTGCACGAGCAGCACGGGCCGGTCGCTGCGGAGCAGGACCTCCTGCGACACCGACCCGAAGAGAGCACGCGCCAGACCGGAACGTCCACGCGATCCGAGGCACACCAGATCGGCGGCGAGACGCTCCGCCGTTGCGGCGATCAGCGAGGCTGCGTCGTGACCGGCGAGGATCTCGACGGTCACCGGGACGTCGCGCGGATTGGTCGCGCGCACGACCTCATCGATCGCGGCGCGCCGCCGCTGCTCCTCCTGTCCACTGGCATCTTCGTCGACGACGCTCACGATCGTGACCGCGGCCCCCGGCGGAGCGATGGCGAGCGCGTACGCGATCGCGGCGTTTCCCCGGAACGACAGATCGGTCGCGGCGACGATCCGCGAGATCGCCGGTGCGGCGATCGCGGTCGCGGCACGGCGGTCCGGCACGCAGACGACGCTGATCGATGAGTGCCGGACCACGGAACGCGACGTCGACGTTTCCCACCAATGCCGTTCCTCGTCGCGGCCGCGTCCGACGATCAGCAGATCGGCGTTCTCGCGCCTCGCGATCAGATCGAGAGCGTCTGCCGGACGGCCGGCCGCCGGCTCCACGACGACTTTCGTTTCAGTAACGCCTCGCAGAGCGCCGGCCACGGCCGAGAGATCGCGGCGTACCAGGTCCTCGACGACTGGATGGGTCGGATCGAGATGGAACGGTCCCTCGGCGGCAATGCGTGCGTGGTCGCCGGCCGGCCCGGAGACGTGCGCGACCGCGAACTCGCATGGACCGTGCTCGGTCAGCTGGGCGGCCCACTGCACCGCCGGTTGCGTGCTCGGGCCGAGGTCGGAGGCGACCACGACGCGAAGCGGTCTCTGCTTCGACAGCCATTCGCCCGCCGGGAATCCCGGCCTGGCCACCAGCACCGGTACTTCGCTGCGCGCCGCGATCCGGTCGGCCGTCGTGCCCAGCAGCCACGATCGCGAGCGGCGGCCGACCGAGCCGACCACGACCAGACGTGCGCCTTCCCGTGCGGCGACCTGCAGCAGCACGTCCGCGGGATCCCCGAATTCCGCGACCGGCCTCACGTCCGCGCCGCCCGCGGCCAGACGGGACACCAGTCCTGCCATCACCTCGTGAACGGAGGCGACGATGTCGTCGTACAACCCTGCGGACGCCGGCAGGCCGGGGGCATCCGGCACCGCCGGCGGCGCGATGACATTCACGACGAAGAGTGGCTCGCTGTGTTGTACGGCCAGAGCGGCCGCGAGATCGCATCCGGTGTCCGATGCGGCGGAAAAGTCGGTGCCGCAGACGATCGTCATCGTTCCATCCTCACGCTTGCCGCGCAGCAAGGTGCGAGCCCGGACGCATTCATATTGAATTCAAACGAATCGGAACAGACCGGACGTTCCGCTCGTTGCGACGGCCGTGACGCTGAGATGGATCTTCGACGCCACCCCGAGCGATCTCGCCCTCGCGGGTGCGATCTCCGGCGGCGTGCTCCTGCTGGTCATGCTGGTGACCGGCTTCGCCCGCCGCAGACTGCACCGGGCCAGCGAAACACAAGGCGATTTCGACGATTTTCTGCTCGACGTCGTGCGGCGCACGAGCCTGGCCTTCGTGCTCGTGCCCGCAATCTACGCGGGATCGCGGGCGCTGGCGTTGCCGGCGGAGACGTCCGCGCTGCTGCATACGCTCACGCGGGTTTCGCTCATCGCGCAGGCGGCGCTCTGGTCGGCCGCGCTGGTCGATTTCTTCCTGCGGCGTTATCACCGGCGGCGCATCGAGACCGATCCGGCCGCGATCACGACCATTCGCGCGTTCCGCTTCGCGGCACTGAGCGCGGTCTGGTCCGTGGCCACCCTCGTCGCGCTGGACAATCTCGGCATTGACGTCACCGCGCTGGTCACCGGTCTCGGGATCGGCGGCGTCGCCATCGCGCTGGCGACACAGAACATCCTCGGCGATCTGTTCGCGTCTCTTTCGATCGTGCTCGACAAGCCATTCGTCGTCGGCGATTTCATCCGCTCCGGCGAACACATGGGCGTGGTCGAGCAGATCGGCCTGAAGACCACCCGCATCCGTTCGCTTTCCGGCGAGCAGCTGATCTTCTCCAACGCCGACCTGTTGCAGAGCCGGATCCGCAACTACAAGAGGATGGACGAGCGGCGCGTGCAATTCCGCCTCGGCGTCACGTATCAGACTTCCGCGATGCTGCTCGCGCGCATCCCGGTGATCGTGCGCGAGATCATCGAAGCCGCGGGCGACGTCCGCATGGACCGCGCGCACTTCGCCTCGTTCGGCGATTCGTCGCTGGACTTCGAGTTCGTCTACTACGTGCTGTCCGCGGACTACAACGTCTACATGGACGTGCAGCAGCGGATCAATCTCGCCATCGTCGAAGCGTTCGAGCAGGAGCGGATCGAGTTCGCGTATCCGACCCGCACGCTCTTTCTGCAGCGTACGGCCGCGATTTCTGCTGCCTGACGCCGGTGCTGGCACGCTGCTGTCACCGCTGCTCCTCGATGACCACGACGTTGCTGCTGCTGCGGCACGCGCACACGGAGGCGAACGAGCATGGCTCGACTCCGCGAATGGCAGGCTGGTGCGACATTCCGCTCAGCGAGCGGGGAGAGATCCAGCTCGACGCGCTTCGGCGCGTGTCGCTCGGCGAACTGGCACCGCTCGTCTACTCCAGCACGTCACCCCGCGCGATGTGTACGGCCGCCGCGGTGGCGCGCGGGCGCTCCGTGGTGCCGCTGCGGTCGCTGCGCGAGATCGCCTGCGGCGACGTGGACGGATGGCTCATCACGGACGTCGCACGACGGCATCCGGATCTGTGGCGCCGCAATCTCGCGCAGGACGATCCAGACTTCTGCTGGCCGGGCGGCGAGTCGTACCGGAGTCTGCGCGCGCGGGTGCTGCGCGCGCTGCGTGGAATCTCGGCGCGTCACCGCGGTGCACGCGTGCTCGTCGTGACGCACGCGGGGCCGGTCGCGCAGGTCGTCGGGCATATCGAAGGCGTCTCTCCGGCGCGCTGGGAGTGCTACCGGCCGGCGAACGCGAGCATCACCACGGTCGCATGCGATGACGACGGCACGATGCGTCTGCTCGAGCTCGACCGGCGCATCGTGCCGGACGTCACGCTCGCCGCAGACGCTGGTCGGCGTGGCGGATGACGCGAAACGCAGCACGCGCCTGAGCGACCGCGACCCCGCGAGTCTTTCCTGCGCTCTCGCGCGCGACGACGAGTTGGTACCGCAGTGCGCCGGCGAGAGCATTGCTCGCGGCGGCGATCCAGTAGGCATCCCGCAGCTCCGGCGTCAGCACCGCCGGCCGGTCCGCCGCGGCGAGATACGCGCGGAACAGCGTGTCGTGATCCCGGCCCGCCGCGGGCTCCCACGAGCGCAGCGACAACAGCCAGGAGCTGACGTCTTCCAGCGGCGAGCCGATGCGGCTGCGTCCCCAGTCGAGGAAGACCACTTCCGGACGCGACGCGCGCCTCCGCAACATGACGTTGCCTGTATGAACGTCGCCGTGAATGAGCGTCGTGCCGAGCGCATGATTCATCCGCTTGCGCGCCTCGGGCAGTGAAGCCGCGACCCGTTCCAGTGGCCGCAAGTGGCGACGCACGTCGAGCTCCGGCAGCAAAGGCGCACAGCCGGCAGCGACGACCACGGTTTCTGCCGCAGAGGACAGCAGCTCGGCTTCGTAGTTCCACTCCTCGCCCGAGGTGGCTTCGTCGCCGAAACCGTGAACGCGCGCGAGCTGCTCGAGCACGAGACGCGTGTTCGCGGAGTCGCGCCATGGCCACGTGCTCACCGGCCGGACGCGTTCGAAGAACAGCCAGGTGCTGTCGCCGTGGTCGATCGCGCCGAAGAGCTCCGGCATCACGCCCGCGGACCGCAGCAGCCGGTAGCGCGTTGCCTCGCGTTGTGCGCCGCGCTCGATGCGCTTCACCACCACATGCTGCTGCCGCTGCGACGCATCGCGCAAGGTCAGCCGGGCCACGGACGCTTCGAGGCCGCCGCGGATCGGGACCAGATCGACGACGGGCGTCGATGGGAAAACCACCGCGGCCACCTCCGCCACGAGGTCGCGCGTGAAATCGAGTTGGGTCATTGCCTGCGCTAACACGCCATCCGCGCGCGCCATTGCGGAGCAGGCACTGCGCTGGATGTGACGAGACTCACTCCTCCGGACTGTCGCCGATGACGAGCCGCTCGATCTGCGCGGCCGTGCCGTGGAGCCGGCGGGACGGGACTTCCCGCCGCAGGCACATGCCCACCGTGGCGCGCAGCTCTTCCTGATCGAACTGAGCGATGAAGACCGCGTAGGCCTGCATCCGCAACGCGCGCCGGATGATGTCGACGGCGGCCGCGTTCGTGACCACCACCAGCCGTGGGGCGAGGTTCGGCGCGAGCAGATCGAAGAGATCGAGGATGGTCGAGCTCTCGGCGGCGAAGGTCACGGGCACCGGCGATCCGATGATGACGCAGCCGAAATCGGTCATGCCGAGCCGCAGGAGCGCCGCTTCGCCCGTGTCGACGCTGGCGACCGTGATACCGTCGCCGCGCAGCGCGGATTCGAGTAGCGCGCGATGGTCGTCGTGGTGCTCGATGATGAGAATCGAAGAAGTCTTGCTCACGCGTTCGCCCTCGCTCCGGCGTGCGGTTGCACCATGCGCGCCGAACGACTCACGC
>CAMPKJ010000281.1 GCA_946887105.1 uncultured Acidobacteriota bacterium
GTGATCACGCGTGCGGCGGTGGCGCGCGTGAGCGGATCGGCGTCCGCGAGCGCGTCGGTCATGATCGCGGAATCGAGCACCGGTTCGTTGACGTGCAATGCAATCGTCACCGCGTCTTTTGCAAACACCGGCACAGCCGCGAGCAGACAGGCGAGCACGAAGCGGAGCATTGCCGTAAGTCTAGAGTACGCGGCTACAATGCGTCGCAATGAAAACCGTCATTCGCAATGGCCGCATCGTCACCGCCGTCGACGATTACCACGCCGATCTGCTCATCGAAGACGGCAAGGTCGCGATGATTGCAAAAAGCATCGACATCGATGCCGACCGCGTCATCGACGCAAAGGGCCGGCTGGTCATCCCGGGCGGCATCGACCCGCACACGCACATGGATCTGCCATTCGGCGGAACGTCGTCGTCGGATGACTTCGACACCGGCACCGTCGGCGCCGCGCACGGCGGCACGACCACCATCATCGACTTCGCCGTGCAGTACAAAGGGCAGGCGCTCAATGAAGCGCTCGACGTGTGGCACGCCAAGGCCGCCGGCAAGGCTTCCATCGACTACGGATTTCATCTGATCTGCACCGACCTGCCCGACCAGCGGCTGCCCGAGATGCGCTCGATGATCGATCAGGGCGTGTCGAGCTTCAAACTGTTCATGGCCTATCCGGGCGTGTTCCTCGTCGACGACGCCACGATTTTCAAAGCCATGGGGATGGCCGGCGAGCACGGTGGCCTGATCTGCATGCACGCGGAGAACGGCGTGGTCATCGACGCGATCGTGAAGCGCGCGCTGGCGGAAGGCAGGACCGCGCCGAAGTATCACGCGCTCACGCGTCCGACGAAGGCGGAGGCGGAAGGCGTGCATCGCGCCATTGCGCTCGCGGACATGGCCAACACGCCGGTGTACATCGTGCACCTCAGTTCCAGCGATGCGCTCGACGAAGTGACGCGCGCGCGCGACAACGGCATTCCTGCGTTCGCCGAGACCTGTCCGCAGTACCTCTTCCTCGACTACAGCGTGTACGAGCAGCCGGGATTCGAAGGCGCGAAGTGGGTGATGACGCCGCCCATTCGCGAGAAGTGGAATCAGGACAAGCTGTGGCGCGGACTGCAGTTCAACGACCTGCAGGTCGTGTCGACCGACCACTGTCCGTTCTGTTTCAAAGAACAGAAGGAGCTCGGGAGGGATGACTTCTCGAAGATCCCGAACGGCGGTCCTGGCGTCGAACATCGCATGAGCCTGATCTACAACGGCGGCGTCGCGCAGGGCCGCATCTCCGTGAACCGTTTCGTCGAGCTCACCTCCACCGCCGCCGCGAAGATCTTCGGCCTCTTCCCGCGCAAGGGCACGATCGCGGTGGGATCGGACGCCGATATCGTGATCTTCGATCCGGACGAGGAGATGACCATCAGCGCCAGGACGCACCACATGAACGTAGACTTCTCGTGCTACGAGGGAATGACCGTGCGCGGCGTGACGAAAACCGTGCTGTCGCGCGGCGAAGTGGTGATCGAGGAAGGGCAGTACGCAGGGCGGAAGGGGCACGGCTCGTTCCTGAAACGGGGTCTGGCCTTCTCACCGCGATGAGGGCTTCATCCATGAAACCGCGCTTCGTTGTTTTTGCAGTTTGTGCGCTGTCGTTTCTTGCGCCGTTCAGCATTGCGAAGGTACCGCACTGGTACAGGCATCCCGGGACGCCGGTGACGATCGAATGGTCCGGATTCGAGCTCCGGGCGATGTTGCCGCAAGGCTGGTCGGCCACGGCCAGCGGCTTCGCTCCCCCCGCGGATCTCGCCTCCTCCTGCCACGTGCGCGGCGTGTTCCATACCGATCGCAAGTGGGATGACTTTCTCGTGTCGTCACTGCTCGCCGGCGATGAGCGATACGTGCTGAAAATCGGAGGTCATCCCGCTGTCTCCAGCCGCTACGTGCGAGAGGCCCGCACGATCCGCAAGATCTACATCGACCTTGCCGCGCTTCAACCCGACAGCGGCGCAGTGTGGACGTTCGAAGGGAATCCGACGCCGGAGGGATCGGACTGTGAGCGGCAGTTCGTGGCCATGATCCAGAGCGCGAGAATCACGCGCGCCACGGCCACAGCACCGTGACGACGATCAGAACTGCTTCATGAGCGGCACGTCATTGCCATCCGGCATCGCCGCCACCACCCGCCGCGTCGTGATCACCAGCACCGGCATCCGCAACCGTTTCGCTTCCTCGCGATCCTGCGCGGACGGCTGGTCCTCGCCGTACGGATGGGTGTGCAGAATGGCGATCGTGCCCATCGGGATCCGGCCTCGGAACGACGCATGGCGGTGCGAGCCCGGCGCCCACGGCTCGAGCGTCAGCGTGCCATCGCTCTCGCGAATCAGAAATGCCGCACGCTCGCGCGGCAGGCGTCCATAGCCGCTCTCCGCGAGCAGCGACTGGTACCAGAACGCCGCCTGCGGACGGGTCAGATCGCTGAACAGCAGCGTCGCGAGAATCACCAGCGCATGCACACCCGCAGGCTGCCCGCGAGCGCCCGCGGAAGACCTGTGCGCGAGCTGGGAAAAAGCTGGATACTGCGCGCATGCCGCTCCGGTTCGGTGCGTTCACCTTCGATGCGCAGCAGCGCGAGCTTCGCCGCAACGGTGAGACGCTTCCGCTATCGCCGAAAGCGTTCCTCCTGCTCGAGCTGCTGATCGACGCCCGTCCGAATCCGGTCGCGCACGATGTGCTCTACCATCGCCTCTGGCCCGATGTCGTCGTCGAGCCGGGCAATCTGCACGGCCTCGTCTCCGAGATCCGCGCCACGCTCCACGATCATGATCACGCCATCGTGCGCACCGTGCATCGCGTCGGCTATGCGTTCGCCGCCGCCGGCGCCATGGAGGAAGGCGTCCGCTACTCGATCCTCCTCGGCAGCGACGAGATCCCGCTGCGCAGCGGCGAAAACGTGATCGGCCGCGATCCGCACGACGCCATCGTCATCCACGCGCCCGACGTCTCACGCCATCACGCGCGCCTGACCGTCGCCGGCACGCGCGTCACGCTCGAAGACCTCGGCAGCAAGAACGGCACGTTCATCGGCACGCGGCGCGTCACCGGTCCCGTCGAAGTCGCGCCGGGCGACGACCTCCTCATCGGCACCGTGCGTTTGCGGCTGGTGCAGGTCGACGCGGTGGCCACGACCGCGACCGCTACCTGAAGTCCCGGATGCTATCTGAAGTCGCGGACAAGCATCGCGTCGGACGTCCCCTGCCCGCGCGTGATCACCATCCGGTTTCCGTCCGGCGCGAGCGCGAACGAATAGATCTCGCCCGATTCGAAGAACGTCAGCTGGCGCGGCTCGCCGCCATCGATGTCCTGGATCCAGATGTTCGCGATGTCACTGATGAAGTCGACGTAGAGAAACGCGCGGCCGTTCGGATGCCACTGCGTGGTGGGCGGTCCACCGCTGCGCGGCGCGGTGAAGTAGCGCGGCTGGCTTTTCCCATTCATCGGAAGGATCGCCGTACGCCAGAGCGGCACTCCGGGCGTCGTCGAGCGCAGACGGCACAACAGCCACTTGCCATCGGGTGAGACGGAGGGCCGGTTGGCCGGTTGTTCGGTGATGCGTACCGAGGGGCTCTTGCCGTCCATCGGCGTGCGCCATACCTGCTGCCCGTCGTCGAAACGGAGATGGACGATCGACTGGCCGTCGGGCGTGAACGACGGCCACGCGCTGTTCGTGCCGCGTGTGAGCTGGCGCGCGTTTGCGCCGGTCGCGTCGGCGGTCCAGACCTCATTCGAGCCCGACTTGTCGGAGATGAACGCGATGCGCCTCCCGTCGGGCGAGACCACCAGCGACCGCACCGGCTGGTTCTGGATGAGACGCCGCGGCGCGCCGCCGTTCACGTCGACGGCGAAGTAGGCGTTCGTGCCGCTCGCGTGCGAGCTGAACACCACCTCGCGATCGCTCAGCCAGCCGACGCCGCCGGCACCGCCGCCTACCCAGTTGCCGACGCCGGACGTCAGCGCGCGCTCCCGCTTTCCGTCGAGCGTGGTCAGGTAGATGTTCGAGTCGGAGACGTTGCGCACGACCGAAAACGACTTCGCGTCCGCGGTCGGTTTGACTCCGAAGTACGCGCTGACCTCGGAGGTGATCTTGCGTGCGGTGGTCTCGCCCGCGGGCACGAACCAGATCTGCGGCGGCTGCTCGCGTTCGTACACGCACACCAGCATCCCGCTGCCGTCGGGCAGCCACGCGTACGAGTCGATGCCGGGAAACTTCGGCGTGGGGATCCGGGTGAGGTCGCCGGTGGCGAGCGTCAGGCGATACAGCGCCATCTCGCGCGCCTGCTGCACCGTTCCCATCACGAACGTGATCGCCGCTCCGTCGTGCGTCCAGACCGGCACTTCGACGTGATCCGGCCGCTTGCGCCGCAGCACGACCTGCTCGCCGCTGCCGTCGATCGCGGCGATGGTGATGGCCGATTCGCGCGTCAACACGTTGAAGCGGCGGAAGACGATGCGCGTGCCGTCGGGCGAGAGCGAGTACCACGATTCGGTGTCGTCGGCGATGCGGCGCGCCGCGCCGCCGAGGAGCGGGATCTGCTCGATGATTCCGACGTTCGGCTCGGCGCGTTCGGCCACGACGTAGTAGGCGTAGTTGCTGTCCGGCGAGACCGAGAGGTTGAAGTAGTAGCGCGGTGCGGTATCGGCGATTTTCGTGACCGTGCCGGAGGCGATCTGCTTCACGTACAGCGCCTGCCCGTCGCCTTCGCGCACCGCGTGCACGAGATACTTCCCGTCCGGCGAGATGGCCGCGGTCATGACCCGGCCCGAGTTCGTGAGGCGCGTCATCATCATGCCGCGCTGTTCGGGCTTCGGTTCCTGGCGCGTGAGCCACCACGCCGCCGCACCCGCGGCCACGACGAGAGCCACGATCGCCGCGATCCACGTCGTCCGGCGCGCACGCGGCGTGAACGGGTCGAGCTCCTCGACCGCTTCGCGCAGATCGAGCGCCGCATCGCGTAAGGAGTCGTATCGACGCGCCGGCTCTTTGTGCAGACAGCGTTGCACGACCCGGCGCAGCGGCTTCGGCACGCGATCGAGCGGAGGCTCGTGATGGACGACGTTGTGCAGCGTGTCCGCGTATTGCGGCGCCGCGAACGGGCTGGTGCCGGTCAGCAGTTCATAGAGCACGGTCCCGAACGAGAAGACATCCGTGCGGCGGTCGAGCGGCTTCCCTTCCACCTGCTCCGGCGACATGTACGCGGTCGTGCCGACGCGCGACGTCGGAGTGGTGATTCCTGTGGACCCGCTCGGCCCCGATGCCCGATCGCCGATCCGTTCCGTCAGCTTGGCAACGCCGAAGTCGACGATCTTCGCGTGACCGTCGGCCGTGACCATGATGTTGTCCGGCTTGAGGTCGCGGTGCACGATGCCGGCGTCGTGCGCCTTCGCCAGTCCGTCCGCGACCTGCGCCATCACCTCGACGCGACTGGCAACGCTGCGACGCCTGCGCATCCACTCCGACAGCGGCACGCCGTCGATGAGCTCCATGGCCAGGAAGTGCAGGTCGCCATCGGAGCCGGCGTCATGAACGGCCACGATGGAGGGATGGTTGAGCGTCGCGGACGCGCGCACTTCGCGGACGAACCGCGCCACGCGCTCGGGATCGGACGTACGGTGCTTCGGCAGGATCTTCAGCGCCACCCGCCGGCCGAGCTGGCTGTCCTCGGCCGAGTAGACCTCGCCCATTCCGCCTCGGCGGAGCAGGGAAACGATCTCGTATCGCCCGACGCGCGTGCCGGGCGGGACGGGCTCCGTGGCAGTCATGACTCACATCGATATACGGGGTTGACCGGCAAAAGTTGGATAATGCGCATCCACATCACCTCGGAGGAAAGCTCAATGTCCAGAATCGTGAAGGCCGGACTCATCCAGACCGCGCTCGCCGCGGACGTATCGGAGTCGCTGGAGACCATCCGCAACGCGCAGATCGAGCGCACGCTGCAGTACATCGATCAGGCCGGCCGCGAAGGCGTCCAGATGCTCTGCATGCAGGAGATCTTCACCGGCCCGTATTTCTGCGCCGAACAGAACACGCGCTGGTACGACTCGGTCGAGAAAATCCCGGACGGGCCGACTACCAAGCTGATGCAGGAGTACGCCGCGAAGTACAACATGGTCATCGTCGTGCCGATCTACGAAGAAGAGTCGACCGGCGTCTACTACAACACCGCCGCCGTGATCGACGCCGACGGCACCTACCTCGGCAAGTACCGCAAG